>JBDLUS010000197.1:0-9485 GCA_039805165.1 Bacteroidota bacterium
ACGCGAAAGTGAATTGTCGGGTTTTTTCTTGGTGAAGAAATGCACCATCTTCTCTCGCGCCGACAAACCCGCCATTCGCTTCATCTTAGAATTTTATCGAATTGAACAACCGCTTGAAGAATCATCTCTTGTTCTCATGAATGAAGATGGAACGCGGACAGCGGAGTATGAGGAGTTTGCGAGGGAGTATTATTTATAATACTGCGGATAAATTTTTAAGATTGTTCCGAGCTCGCTCTGCGAGCGGAATGGGTATTGCCCCCAGTGAAGCTGGGGGATAGAATTTGAAGTTAGTTCTATGCCTTATGTAAAAGATTTATTCGAAAACTTTTTCCCCCACCTACTGTGGGGGCAATACTCATGTCGCCCTAAGGGGCTCGTTGATGTGAGTTTCAATGAAAGATTTATTTCTCCCAGAGAATTCATAATTGGAATGATGTTCTTTTTGATTTTGAATATACTTTTTCAATCGAGGGATTTCGGATTCACCGATACTATATACTGAATAACCAATTTGCCATTCAAAATCTTTGAGGAAGTCCGCTTTTGTTTTCATCCAGCGTGATGAATTTGCCTTTAATTTTTCTGCAAGTTTCATTATCGCAATTTTTCTCGAAAGGAAACATAGGATGTGAACGTGATCATAGTAACCTCCAATTTCAATACGTGGGCATTCCATTTCGAGACAAAGCCTGCCTAAGTAGGTGTGCAGTTCGTTTTCAATTTGAGGGAGAATAAAAGGCTGTCTGTACTTCGTAGAGAACACCATGTGAATAGCCATTTGAGAGATTGATTTCGACATAATTTTTTTGGACGAAAATGAATCAATCAGACCAAAATATCAAGAAAAGGATATGCGTATAACAATTCAGAGCTCGCTCTGCGAGCGGCATGGATATTGCCCCCAGTGAAGCTGGGGGAGAGAATATTATATTGAATTTTAACTTTTCTTCTCTTGAAGAAAACTATTCTTCGATTTCGAGAAGAACACTTAACAACACCTGCAACTCCCTAACCTTATCGGCGTTATTCTGGGCGATGTAATGGTGACTAAGCGCATTGATGTTGCGTGTAACGACATCGGAGTTCGAACATGGATCGAAGAAGCGTTGATCCAAGGGTAAATGCTGGCTAGAAATAAACTGCTCAATTTCTTCGCGGTCTAGGATAGAGCCGCCAGCAGCCGGGTTGATGTAAAACAAAATTTCCTCGGTGTTGGTTTCGCCTTCAGGCAATAACCACTCAGGCATTTGTTCAACATAACATAATAAGAAATGTCCTGGCAAATTCACACCGTAAATCGGCAAGTCTAAACTTCGAGCCAACAGCAAATACAAGGTGCCAATGCTTAACGAAGTTCCCGTTTTCGTGTTCAATACATCGAACAACGAATGTGGAGCATTTTGAATTTCTCCTGATACACTCGTGTAACCACAAAGCTTAAATAAGATATGATTCACAACATTCACTGTTTCCAGTGCTGTCAATCGCTCGTTTAATTCCAACCAAATATCCTGACGCAATCTCGAGAATAAATACGTAATCTCTTCACTCGGAACATTGCGCTGATAATACTTATTCAAAATCAACATGCCTTCTAACAACTCTTGCTCACCGTTCTGCCACTCTTTAATTGCAACATAAGTAGTCTTGTATTGGATATTCGCAATAATCTCAGATAAGCGCTGAAGCGCCAACGGATCACCGCTTCCAATAATGAAGTGGTCTTCTAATGTGTGCAATACTTCCTCGCCCTTTTTAGTAATGGCTTCGCGAACCGTGTTGAAGATAACTTCATCCGGATCTTCGAGCAATTGTATCAAAGCGTGAATGTCTGTTCGACTCATGTTGGGTGTTTAATTAACAAGGCCAAATCTATTTTACGCTTTAACCTTTTAGACACATCATTTAACTCTTTATTCACACTGAATTTTTAGTAAGTGTCAATAGTACTGACAGCTTGTCTAATTCTTCGGAGAATCGTTACATTGGAATAGCTGTTGTATTATTGAAATATGATTCTTCCGCAAGACAAGACAAAACTCCTCGATGCGATTTTATGGTCCTCCATTTTTATACTTCTCTTTGTTATCTCGTTTTACGGCTCTCGGTATCTTAACGTCTCTCTGTCAAACCTTGGCGTTGAACCACGAACCTGGAAAGGGCTGTTTCATATGCCAAGCATGCTTTTCGTACACGCTACACCTGAGCACCTTTGGAACAACGTCTTAGCCTTTTTCATTCTTACAACGATCATCTTTTTCTTCTACTACGAAATTGCCATACCCGTATTCTTGATCATGTGGGTGTTCTCACCCATTATCCTTTTTGTAATTGGAAGGGATAACGTCCATGTCGGTGCAAGCGTGCTCATCTATGCTGAATTCGCATTCCTCTTTTTTAGCGGAATATTTAGAAGGAACCTGAACACAAAGCGAATCTCCATGGCTGTCGGATTTGTATACGGATACACCGTTTGGTATATGTTCCCCATTGAACAACAAGTTTCGTGGGAGGGACACATTAGCGGATTCCTTTGCGGAATTATGCTCGCTTGGTACTTCCGGAAGCAAGGTCCGCCAGAGCCTGTATATAGGCACGAAGTTGAACCAGAGCTCAGCGATGAAGATCCGTTTTGGTTGGAAACGATTCAAGAAAAAGAGCAAAAGCCGACCTTATCAGATTCGAATAGTGAATAAGTTCATCTTCAACCCCTAATTTATTTCGAATCGGACTGCTTTATATTTGTCAGGTAAACTAGAATTAAGACAACACATGAAATTCATTGTCAACAGCATTGGCCTTTTAAAACAATTGCAATTGTTAAACGGCGTATTGAACTCGAACAATACCCTTCCTATCCTCGATAACTTCTTGTTCGAAATGAAACAAGACGAACTTACGCTTTCTGCGTCAGACTTGGAAACAAGCATGACCACGCGTATGGCTATTCAATGCAAGGAAGAGGGAATGATCGCTGTGCCAGCGAAATTGTTATTAGATATCTTGAAGAGTCTTCCAGACCAACCGTTGACTTTCGATGTAGACGGAAAAACTTTCGGAATTGAAATCACCAGCGACAACGGTAAGTACAAACTAACCGGACAAAATGGCGACGAGTTTCCAAAGGCTCCAGCAATGGGAACTTCAAAAGCATTGTTAATCGGTGCTGATGTGTTGAACAGAGCAATCTCTAAAACCATCTTCGCAGCAGGTAACGACGATATGCGTCCGATTATGTCGGGTGTGTTCTTCGAAATCGAACCTGAAAGCGTTCGCTTCGTTGCAACAGATGCACACAAATTGGTTCGCATGACGCGTTCAGACATAGGCGGAGAGTCAGCAGCATTCATTGTTCCGCGCAAGCCGTTGAACTTGTTGAAAGGCGCTCTTTCTTCTTTGAAGTCTGAAGTGAACATGCAGTACACAGAGAACAACGCCATGTTCACTTTCGAAAACGTAACCTTGATGTGTCGTTTAATTGAAGGTAAATACCCGAACTACGAAGCGGTTATTCCAAAAGAAAACCCTTTCAAATTGACTATCGATCGTTTAGACTTCTTGAATTCAATTAAGCGTGTGAGCATCTTCGCAAACCGTTCAACCAATCAAGTGCGTTTGAAATTAACTGGAAGTGAAATTCAATTGTCTGCGGAAGATTTAGATTTCGCTAACGAAGCTCACGAGCAATTGGCTTGTACGTTCGTTGGTGATAACATGGAAATCGGTTTCAACTCACGCTTCTTGCAAGACATGTTGAACAACTTAGACGCAAACAACGTTCATGTTGAAATGAGCGCTCCAAATAGAGCAGGTATCATTACCGAAGTAGAGAAGTCGTTCGAAAACGAAGACATCTTAATGTTGGTTATGCCAGTTATGTTGAACGGATAATCCCATTCAAAAAAAAATAGTCAAACGCCCGTTCATCGGGCGTTTGTTGTTTCTGCACGTATTTAATCTATCTTTAAAACTATGGTTACAAAAGAAGAAATTGTAAAAGACTGGTTGCCGCGCTACACGGGCACTCCTTTGGAAGGTTTTGGAGAGTACATCTTGTTGGTGAATTTCCACAAATACCTCGATATTTTTTCAAAGGAAAACAACGCCCCGGTTATGGGTGAAGACAAGCCTATGCAAATGGTAACTGCCAATAATATTACCATTATCAACTTCGGAATGGGAAGTGCCATGTGCGCAACCATCATGGATTTGCTCTCTGCTATTCAACCCAAAGCAGTTTTGTTTTTAGGGAAATGTGGTGGGTTGAAGAAGACGCGAATTGGCGATTTGATTCTTCCTATTGCTGCCATTCGCGGAGAAGGAACGAGCAACGAATACATGCCGCCGGAAGTTCCTGCGCTTCCTTCGTTCCGATTGCAAATGGCTGTTTCAGCAGCGATTCGTGCGCATGCATGCGACTATTGGACAGGTTCTGTATACAGCACGAATCGAAGAGTTTGGGAACACGACGAGAAATTCAAACAGTATCTGACAGATATAAAATCAACAGCCATTGATATGGAAACAGCAACGCTGTTCACGGTAGGTTTCGCGAACAAAATTCCGCGCGGAGCGTTGCTGTTGGTATCAGACAACCCCATGGTTCCAGAAGGAGTGAAGACTTCGAAAAGCGATGAAAGTGTTACCGTGAATTACGTGGCTCTTCAACTTTCAATAGGCATTCAGGCATTGAATGAATTGCGCGATTCGGGAGAGTCGGTAAAGCACATGCGCTTCGATTGAGCCTAGACCAATCCGGCAATCATGAGTGTTCCCATAATAAATAGGAACAACATAACCGATTTTCTAATCCATTCGATACTGGTTTTCTTCAGGAATTTATTTCCAATCAACGCGCCGCTCATTCCACCTATAAGCGCCACAGCCATAGGAAGATATATTTCATGTTGAAGGAATAATTGGAAGGAAGCGGCGTAAGTGAATATGCGCACTGCATCTACAATGAAGGCCAATGCTGCACGCGTTCCAATAAACACTTGTTTGTCTTCGAAATGATTCATGAGGAACGCACTGCGAATGGCTCCCTGCTGCCCACTTAACCCACCGAAGAATCCACTGAACACACCGCCGAGCCAAAGAATGCGCGGAGCCTTGTTCACGCGAACCAAAGCGTTGGAGTATTCCATGGCTGCAAGAAGAATAAGCACAAGTCCCATTGTCACTCCAAGGAACGTGGTGTTGGTTTCAATGATCCAGAATTCAACATGCAACGGCTGTTGCAAATGCGCTAAATAGTTCAACGCTTCAGCACCAAGGAATGCACCAACAGCCGAAGGAATTCCAAACTGAACAACAGTTTTCCAATGTGCATGTTTTCCAACGAGAGTCAACTTGAAAACATTGTTCAAGAAATGAACAATGGCCGTGGCGAACACCGCCGTTTGCAGATCGAAGAACAACGCCATAACCGGAAGAAGCATAGTTCCAAATCCGAATCCACTGAAGAAGCTCAGTCCAGATCCAAGTGTAGCAATAAGTAGTATGAAGAAGTATTCCATTCCACAAAAATAATATTCTTCGTCTGCATATTTTTTCTTTTCTTTGAAGTGCTCATGAACGCAAAGAACAATGCCCAACTTCAATATAAAAATCGATTAAGAGATCGTCAAGCATCTTTTCAATCGGAAGAATTGGTTCGCGGAATTTTGGCGCATGACCGTTTGGCGTTGGCATCTGCCTTAACCTTGTTGGAAAGCAACAAGGCGGAGCATATGCAGCTCATGGACGAAGTCATTGAAAAGATTCTTCCACATACAGGAAACTCTTTACGCATTGGAATTACCGGTGTTCCCGGAGTGGGGAAGTCGACCTTCATTGAAGCGCTAGCGCGCGAAGTTTTTCAAAATGAAGAAAATAAATTGGCCGTTCTTTCAATAGATCCTTCAAGCCCAATTTCCAAAGGAAGCATTCTAGGTGACAAAACACGCATGAACGAATTGTCATTGCATCCGAATGCTTTTGTTCGTCCATCACCATCAAGTTCACACCTCGGCGGCGTGAACAGAAGCACACGTGAGAGTATCTTGCTTTGCGAAGCCGCCGGATACAATATTGTTTTGGTTGAAACAGTCGGAGTGGGGCAGAGCGAAACTGCCGTGCATGCCATGACAGATTTCTTCTTGCTGCTCATGTTGGCTGGCGCTGGAGATCAGCTTCAGGGCATTAAGCGCGGAATTATGGAACTGACCGATGCAATGGTTATTACGAAGGCCGACGGAGGAAACGAACTGAAAGCAGATCGAGCCAAAGGCGAATACACTTCAGCGTTGCATTTATTTCCGCAACGCGAAAACAATTGGATGCCACAAGTATTTACGACATCTTCATTGGAAGCGAAGGGGATCGATGTTGTGTGGAAGGAAATAGATAAGTTCAATCGCTGGAGTATTTCAAACGGATGGAAGGAAGAGAATAGGAAGCGTCAACTGATAAGTAGTTTCGAAGAGCAAATTCAGAATGTCCTTTTGCATCAGCTTCAAAATAAACCGAACTTCAAAGAGAAGTACGAATCGACATTGAATCGTGTGGTTTCGAAAGAATTGTCTGCCCATAGAGCTGCTGAAAGTTTTATTGCTTTGTTCTTCTCGGCATGATTAATTTAGCGCCATGAACGACATTCCAGGTAAAGTATTAATCCCGTTTGCATTTCTCGCTTGCACATGCTTCAACATCTATTTTTACGTTTCGAAGTTTTTAAGCGAAACAAGTACATTTTGGTTGAATGCGTACGCTGAAATACGCGCACATTGGGCATTGTTCATGTTTTTGAATTTTTTAGGAGTCGCATCCATTACGGTAGATCACATTGTGAAATACGATAAAATCAAAAAGCCGAAGCGCACCATTCTTTCATTCCTCACTGTAGTTTTATTGGTGGCGTTCTTCACCCAGATTGTATGGGGAATGTTAGAAATCTACATCACCGGAGAAATCAACTAACTGTATTTCTTTCGAAGGTCAATTTTTATTTGCATGCGTTCCAGCGCAAGGGCAAGTAATTGCGCAGCAGCTTCTGCAGGGATATGAGAAGTCACGTTATTGGCAATAGTACTTTCAGTAATATCCGCTGTGTATAGAAATCTTCTCAGATTGGAAGGAGCCAATTTCAATTGTACTTGAAAGAAGTTAAACAGATAGTCATATCCGTTTTCAAATCCTGGCGCATCATTCATCTGATATCCCGCTAAGGTTAAGTCTTTCAGCATTTGAAGAAACACATCTTCCGTTATTTGTTTGGAAGGAAGATTCACGACTCGCGCTCAAGGAGGTAGGACGCTAGTTTTCGCAGCGCCAATTTCTTTTCATCTGGAACGGCAATGGCGTTCAAGTGGTCCAACGCGCTGGTGTAATAGGCTTCGCTCTTCGCCAAGGTAACTTCGTCTGCTTTCGATTTAGAAAAGAGGTGAAGGGTCGAAGTGATTTTCGCCTGAGGATCATCTGAATTTCCATGAAGTGATTTCAATTCAGCAGGAATGCTTTCGTCCTCGTGATTGGCGGTGTGCAAATACAAATACGTTTTCTTGTCTGAAAGAATATCTCCGCCCACTTGCTTTCCAAATTTTTCTGGATCGCCATAGGCATCTAAATAATCGTCGCGCAACTGAAAAGAAAGCCCCAAGTGCTCTCCGAATAAACGCAAATGCTCTTGGTCTTCAGATGATGCGTTAGCGGCTATAGCACCAAGTCTTAATGCACAACCCAAAAGAACTGCAGTCTTCAAGCGTATCATTTCAAGATATTCATCTAAACTTACGTCTTCGCGCTTTTCGAAATCCATGTCCATTTGTTGACCAACACACACTTCCCAAGAGGTCTGATTGAAGCAGCGGAACAATTCAACAAACTTATCTTCTTGATTTTTTAGAAGTAGGTCATACGACTGAATCATCATGCCGTCTCCACTTAACACCGCTGTATTCACATTCCATTTTTCATGCACCGTTTGCTTTCCGCGACGAAGGGGAGCATTGTCCATAATGTCGTCGTGCATAAGGGTGAAGTTGTGAAATACCTCTACTGCAAGGGCTTGTGAAATAACGCTTTCAGCATTGCCGTTGAAGAGTTCATGTCCCAAAAGAGTCAAGACTGGACGAATACGTTTTCCACCCAAAGACAATAAATAGCGAATGGGTTCAACCAGGTTCGGGGACTCCTGAGGAATCTCCCATTTGGCAAGTGATTTTTCTATAGATTGAATATGATGTTCGAAGTTCATAGTGCAAAAGACAATTGTTGTCCTGTTTTGTTTAAAATGGCTTAGACTTCAAAGATAGGACGACTATTTTTTTGTTGGTTCGTATGCTTCTGAATTATCTTGTCGAAAATTTTTATTGCATGAGGAAACTTTACACTACTGCGTTTCTATTTACAGCGTTCCTTGGAATGAATGCTCAGGAAAAACAGCAAACTATTTTGTTGAAGCCAACTGTTATTCAAGTTGAATATTTAGGTGAGACTGTTGCGTTACGCGACTTTGTAGCAGATCCTAATTTTCCGAATGAGATAACCAAGGAAAACAAAATCGGTTATCATCCGAAAAAGCGTTGGTCTCTTTATCCGGAAATTAATCCGAATGCATTGCCAAAGGGAATGGATCCCGCTCTTCAGAGTGAGTATCCACATCCGGCAACCGATGATCGCGGGCTTACACTCTCTTTCAACGGAATGGGTAACACAAACGTTAGTCCTGCCGACCCGTCTTTAGATGTGGGACCAAACCACGTGATTCAAATGATTAACGGCGGTTCAGGCGGGTACTTTAGAATTTGGAATAAGGCGGGAACGCAAGTTCAAGCGCAGACCTATTTCGATACGTTCTTTGGTCAGCCAGGCGGAGCAGGTGATCCCATTGTTATGTACGATGAATTGGCGAATCGTTGGTTCATGAGTGAGTTCACTGCAACGGGGAATAGATTTTCAATTGCGGTTTCCTCAACACCCGATCCTTTGGGTACTTGGTACAAGTATATTTTCACGGCACCGAATTTTCCAGATTATCCGAAATACGCAATTTGGAACAATGCCTACATCATTACTTCGAATGAAAACAGTCCTGCTGTTTATGCCATAGACCGCACCACCATGTTAGCCGGAGGAGCATCAACAACAGCGCAACGTTTCACCTTGAACTCTTTCGGAACCATCGGTTTCCAAGCAGCGACTCCTGTTAGTTTGAACGGCACAACACTTCCTCCAACTGGAACGCCAGCATACGTTATGCGTATGCGCGACGATTCATGGGGAACAACATCAGATGCATTGGAGATGTGGGCCTTCAATATTAACTGGACAACACCGGCAAATACAACGCTAACGCAAGTGGCCACTCTACCCATAGCTGCATTTAACTCATCGCTATGCGGATATACCGCATTTGCTTGTGTGCCTCAACCAAACTCTGCAACGACTTTAGATCCTCTGCGTGAAGTATTGATGAATCGTATTCATTACAGAAATTTCGG
>JBDLUS010000198.1:0-2574 GCA_039805165.1 Bacteroidota bacterium
GCGAGTACCATTCACAAAGAAATTTATGTGAAGCGCATGGATCGCAGCGGAAGAGTATGGTTCGAGTTGAAGGAAAACGAAAACATAGATACCGTTTATTTCGTGGATGAGGCTTCTATGATTGGACAAGACACCGTAGTGTTTTCAGAAGATAGTTTCGATGCGGGAAGTTTATTGGACGATTTGCTATCACATGTTTACAGCGGTGAGCGTTGCAGGTTGGTCATCATTGGTGACACGGCGCAGCTTCCTCCTGTCGGTTGTCCGCTAAGCCCTGCGTTAAATATGGAAGGACTTCGCGACAGCTATTCGTTGAACATTGCCGCTATTGAATTACTTGAAGTCATTCGTCAGAAAGAAGGTTCTGGCATTTTAATCAATGCCACTTCATTGCGTGAATTAATCGTGAGTCAAGGAAAGGAATTACCTCAATTTTCCACTTTAAATTTTCACGACATTCATCGGGTAGACACCGACATGCAGCCGGTTGTAGAGGAGGCGCTGCAGAAATACGGGATTGAAGATTTGGTAATTATAACGCGTTCCAATAAACGCGCGAATTTGTTCAACCAACAAGTGCGTGCCCGCATTTTATGGAACGAAGAAGAAATCAATTCAGGAGACCGAATGATGGTCTTGAAGAACAATTATTTCTGGCTCGATGAAAAAGAATCGAAGGAAGTGGGCTTCATAGCGAACGGAGATATTCTGAATATCCTTCGTGTAAAATCGTTTGAAGAACGCGGAGCTTTTCGCTTCTGCAAGGCCATTGTGAAAATGGCCGACTACCCCGAAATGCCAGAGATGGAAGTCATACTGCTATGCACGACTATTTGGGAAGAGTCGGCTCAATTGTCTAAGGCGAAGATGCAAGAGCTTTGGCAGATCTGTGCACTCGATTACCCTGAAGCTACCACTGTTGGTCAACTTCGAAAACAACTTCAAAAAGATCCGTACTACAATGCCCTCCATGTGAAGTTCGCCTATGCCATTACTTGTCATAAAGCGCAAGGTGGTCAGTGGCCGTGTGTATTTGTAGATCAAGGATATCTGACCGACGAGATGGCCGGATTGGAGTTGAATCGTTGGTTTTATACCGCGCTCACGCGTGCGCAGAAAGAAGTTTTTCTTGTCGGATTTCAAGAAAAATTAATTGTTGAAGAAGAGCGGAATTTATTTTGAAAGTTTGAAGAACATTTCAATCTCTTCGGGCGTTTTCGGTTTCGCAGCAATGCGCATATTCTTGTCTAGAATGAAGAACGCAGGCGTCTTGGTAATTCGATAGTCTTTTGCTCCTTTCGAATCCCATCCGCGCATTCCACATAAATTCGTGAAGGTGAATTCTCTTTCAGTTACTGCTTGTTTCCAAGCGTTGGCATCGTTGTCTACCGAGTATCCCACGAATGCGATTTTCCTTCCAGCATAATCTTTACTCAACTTCGCAATTTTCGGTGCTTCTGTTTTGCAGTGACTGCACCAGCTGCTCCAGAAAATGAGGAGGGTATATTGATTCGCAGCACAAGTCTTCTTCAAATCGAAAGCAACATTGTTCATGTCGTTGCCAGTGATGTTAGGTGGAGTTTTTCCAACGCTAACGCGCTCAATGCTTTCAGCGTTTCGTTTAATTACATTCGAGAAGTTGTCGTCTCCGCATGACTCTTCATTAATGAAATTATCCATGAGGTAAAGCGTAATGTTTTCCATTCCACTTTCATAAAATCCGGTGAGCATTTCATTC
This sequence comes from Bacteroidota bacterium, assembly GCA_039805165.1. Lineage (GTDB taxonomy): Bacteria > Bacteroidota > Bacteroidia > Flavobacteriales_D > Sanyastnellaceae > CAIZGX01. Next base: position 1,739 of record JBDLUS010000198.1, read on the forward strand.
AACACGAATTCATACACGCGCTCGTTGGCGTGTGCTTTTTCAGTAATGAGGCCAATGCAATCAATGAATCCGCTTTCGGTTCCTTTGCTGAACTGGCGCATGAAACTTTGTATGCGGTCGTTTAGCACAGTTGTGTGTAACACGCGTGCGTCGCTGAAGTTCAGATTGTCCCAATAATGTGCTTTGTCTTTCGAAGGCTCCCTTTTCCAGTCGATCAGCTGTGAAACGAACGAAGTTTTTGTTGATTGCTTTTCGCGCTGCATGCATTCCATTTGGTAAGCATTGAACGATGCCTCAAGATCAATCAACTCCTTTTCTGCGGTTGAGTCCTTGTCTTTTTTCCAACGAATGTTCAATGCTTTTTTCCTCTGATTGAATTCGTTTTCTTTCTTCACATATTCATTCCAAAGAATGTTTCTATTTCCTTTTGTGCAGGTTAAACCGTTGTCCCATCGCGCGCCTTGAATGGCGAATACTGTTTCTGTTTCTGCATTGTCCATGGCTATAATGGCCATGTTGGAAGGGGTGAGACCGAGCGCGTAAAGGCCTTCTCCGTATGTCCCTTTGAATTGAAAACTGTTGTTGGTTATCGTGGTAGAATCTGCTACATCGAGGGATCTTCCTGTGGTTTTCCACAAGCGAATCGCTGTTCCATTGGGGTAGGTAGCTGTTCCAGAAATGACGTGAGATTGCGCAAAGGCCGCAATGCTGCAGAGAAGTAGTGAAAGGGCGAATAGTGTTTTTCTCATCTTGAAATTTCTAAGACAAAAATAACACCAACTTTAATAGCTTTGTTCGGATATGCGTGAATCTATTCTTTTAAAGTACGATTTGGC
>JBDLUS010000199.1:0-6207 GCA_039805165.1 Bacteroidota bacterium
ACAACGGCTTCTGTCATAGCTACCATTTTCGGAATGTTCTGCAGAATGCCCGCTCCAGCGCCTTTGCAGGTTACTTTGGAAACTGGACAACCGTAATTGATGTCTAATAAGTTGGGGTTTACCGATTCAATGATTTCGGCACTTTTCACCATGGATTCAATTTCACTACCGAAAATTTGAACACCTATTGGTCGTTCATACTCGAAGATGTCGAGCTTCATTCTGCTTTTAGCGGCATCGCGAATGAGACCTTCACTGCTGATAAATTCAGTGTACATAAGGTCTACGCCTTGTTCTTTGCAGACCATGCGGAACGGCGGATCGCTCACATCTTCCATGGGAGCAAGCAGCAACGGAAATTCAGGAAGTTCAATATCACCAATCTTTACCACGTGCTTGGGTTTAGATGGTCATAATGTCTTTGTCTTTCGCGGCTAAGACTTCATCTACTTTTTTGTTGAACTTGTCTGTAAGTTCTTGAACCTTCGATTCACCTGTTTTTGCTTCGTCTTCAGGAAGACCGTCTTTCTGCGCTTGCTTAATGAAGTCTAGCGCTTCTTTACGAGCCGTGCGAATTCCCACACGCGCATTTTCTCCTTCAGAATGTGCACGCTTCGATAAATCGCGACGACGTTCTTCAGTCAACATTGGAACAGCAATCATGATTACATCGCCGTTGTTTTGCGGGTTCAAACCGAGGTTTGCTTCCATGATACCCTTCGAGATAGCGTTCAACATACCCTTTTCCCAAGGCTGAACGTTGAGTGTTCTAGCATCAGGAGTGGTAACGTTTGCAACGTTTTTCAACGGAGTCATAGTGCCGTAGTAGTCTACGCGAACACCGTCTAACATAACAGGGCTTGCCTTTCCAGCGCGCACTTTATTCAATTCGTTTTCTAAGTGAGCAATGGATTTGTTCATTGCTTCAGCAGCCTCGTCGAGGGCCATTTTAACTTCTTCAGACATACTATTGTTCTGCTTTAAAATTCTACTTTGGTTCCAATGTTTTCGCCAGAAACTAATTTCAGAAGGTTACCTTCTTTGTTCATGTCGAAAATGATGATCGGCAATTTGTTTTCGTTACACAAGGTGAACGCGGTCATGTCCATAACATTCAATCCCTTCTCATATACCTCGTTGAAAGTAACCACATCGTACTTCGTTGCACTTGGGTCTTTCTCTGGATCTGCAGTGTAAATGCCGTCTACACGTGTTCCCTTCAACACCACGTCTGCTTCCACCTCAATGGCACGAAGCGATGCTGCTGTATCGGTTGTGAAGAAAGGATTTCCTGTTCCTGCTCCGAAGATCACTACACGGTTTTTCTCTAAATGTCTTACTGCTCTTCTCTTGATGAAGGGCTCGCAAATTTGTTTCATTTCGATAGCGCTTTGCAAACGTGTTGGAACGTGTGCCGATTCCAATGCGCTTTGAAGCGCCATGCTGTTAATCATGGTGGCAAGCATACCCATGTAATCGCCTTGTGTGCGCTCCATTCCGCCTTGTTCTGCTTGAACTCCGCGGAAGATGTTTCCACCACCGATAACAATTGCGACTTCAACTCCTTTTTCCCAAACAGCTTTAATTTCTTGTGCGTATTGCATAATGCGTACGTTGTCAATTCCGAACTGTTTGTCGCCCATTAAGGCTTCGCCACTTAATTTTAGAAGAATGCGTTGGTATTTCATACTTCGCGAAGTTAGTGAATTAGGTCATTCTGCGCCCTATCTTCGCGAACGATTCTACACGATTTATGGAATACGATTTTAGAAATATTGAAGCAAACTGGCGCAAGAAATGGGCCCAGGACGAGTCTTACAAAGTTACCGAAGACCCGAATAAAAAGAAGTTTTATGTCCTAGACATGTTCCCTTATCCGAGTGGGGCTGGTCTTCACGTGGGTCATCCGCTAGGGTACATTGCGTCTGATATATATGCGCGTTACATGCGCCACAAAGGGTTTAATGTTCTTCACCCAATGGGCTACGATTCTTTCGGATTGCCTGCGGAACAGTATGCTATTTTAACGGGACAACACCCCGCGAAAACAACAGAGCAAAACATTGAACGCTACCGCGAACAGCTTGATAAGATTGGGTTTTCATACGATTGGAGCAGAGAAGTTCGAACCAGTTCTCCCGAGTATTACAAGTGGACGCAATGGATTTTCGGATTGTTGTTCAATGCTTGGTACGATTTAGATTCGAACAAGACTAGACCTATTTCAGAGTTAATTGAAAAGTTTGAAGAGAACGGTTCCTATGGCGTGAATGCCCACATGGATGAAGAATGGTGGAAGACTTATTTGTTGGAAGCCGATCATATTTTCTCTCCTTATTTCGAAGGAGAATTTACCGATACCGATTGGAAAAGCATGAGCGAAGCGCAAAAGGAAGCGTTGCTTATGAATTACCGCGTGTCTTATTTGGCCGACTCTGTGGTGAATTGGTGTCCGGCTTTAGGTACAGTATTGGCGAACGACGAAATTAAAGATGGCGTTAGCGAGCGCGGTGGACATGCCGTAGAGCAAAAGAAAATGCGTCAGTGGAGTATGCGTATTTCCGCATTTTCTGAGCGTTTAATTTCTGATTTAGATACTATCGATTGGCCTGAGAACATTAAAGAAATTCAACGCAACTGGATCGGAAAATCTTCCGGAGCTCGCGTTCGTTTTCAGGCAGAAAAAGAAGTAACGATTGAAGTCTTCACGACACGTCCGGATACATTATACGGCGTTTCATTTTTAACATTGGCACCTGAACACGAAAGTGTGGAGGTCTTGACTACAGCGGAACAGCGCGATGCTGTGATGGAATATGTTGCCAATGCGAAATTGAAAACAGAACGTGATCGCATGGCCGAGAAAAAGATTTCAGGTGTGTTCACAGGAAGCTATGCGTTGCATCCGTTAACGGGAGAACAAGTTCCAATTTGGATAGGCGATTATGTGTTGGCTGGATATGGCACCGGTGCTGTTATGGCGGTTCCTGCAGGCGATCAGCGCGACTATGATTTTGCGAAGCATTTCAACCTAGAAATAAAAAATATTTTTGCTGAATCTGATCTTTCAGAAAAGGCAGAAACCTCGAAAGAAGCCACGCTTGCGAATTCCGATTTTTTAAATGGAATGAACTACCACGCTGCATTTGATGCGGTTTGTGAGCGTTTGGTGGAATTGGGTGCAGGAGAGAAACGCGTGAACTATCGTTTACGTGATGCCGTGTTTAGCCGTCAACGCTACTGGGGAGAACCCTTCCCGATTTATTACGAAAATGGAATTCCACGTTTGATAGAGACGGAAGAACTGCCAACGCAATTGCCCGATGTAGACGCTTATCTTCCAACAGAATCAGGTGAACCACCGTTGGCTCGTGCCAAGAATTGGGAGAGAAACGGCATGCCTATGGAGTGCAACACTATGCCAGGATGGGCAGGCTCCTCGTGGTATTTCTTGCGTTACATGGACCCGAACAATCATTCGGTTTTTGCATCGGAAGAACGCATCAACTATTGGGGTCAAGTAGACTTGTACATGGGCGGAGCAGAGCACGCAACCGGTCACTTGTTGTATTCTCGTTTTTGGACGAAAGTGTTGTTCGACTTGGGCTACATACCGTTTAATGAACCGTTCAAGAAGATGATTAACCAAGGAATGATCCTTGGGCGCAGCAGCTTTGTATACCGCATAAAAGACAGCAATACGTTCATCACTTTCGAGCGTAGAAAAGAGTTTGAAACACAACGCTTGTATGCCGATATTTCTCTAGTAGATAACGATAAGCTGAACATTGAAGCCTTCAAGAATTGGCTTCCGGAATACGCTAACGCAGAATTCATGTTGAATGAAAACGGCGAATACATCTGCGGATGGGAAGTTGAAAAGATGTCGAAGTCGAAGTACAACGTTCAAACACCAGACGAGTTGGTAGAGAAATTCGGAGCAGACACTTTAAGATGTTACGAAATGTTCTTAGGCCCTGTTGAGCAAAGCAAACCATGGGATACCAAGGGAATAAGCGGCGTTCACAATTTCTTGCGTCGTTTCCACCGCTTGTTCTTAGAGAACGAAACGTTCTTAGTTTCTTCGGACGAAGCCACTGCGGCTGAGATGCGCGTGGTTCACAAGACCATTAAAAAGATCACTGAAGACCTCGAGCGCTTCTCGTGGAATACAGTTGTCAGCGCCTTCATGATAGCCACCAACGAATTGACAGATCTGAAGTGCAATAAGCGTCAGGCTTTAGAACCGTTGGTAATCATGCTTTCACCTTATGCACCGCATTTGGCAGAAGAACTTTGGAAAAACTTGGGTCATTCCACTTCTGTCATGAACGAGTCTTGGCCAATTGCCGAGAACAAATATTTGGAAGACGATAATTTCGAATACCCAGTTTCTTTCAACGGAAAAACCAGATTCTTCCTGTCGCTTCCAGTGGGCATGAGTGGCGCAGATGTTGAGGCACAAGTAATGGCGCACGAAAGCACAGCGAAATATTTGGAAGGGAAAACCCCGAAAAAAATCATTGTTGTTCCGAAACGTATTGTGAATGTAGTCATGTAGCACTACCTTTGGTAGTCCCATGATTTCCCGTTCCACCATAGATCGAATTTTCCAGGCCACTCTCATTGAAGACGTGGTGGGTGAGTTCGTTCATTTGAAAAAAAGCGGGTCTTCTTATCGTGGTCTTTCTCCGTTTGTGAATGAAAAAACTCCGAGTTTTTTCGTCGTTCCAGCGAAAGGCATTTATAAAGATTTCAGTTCGGGGAAAGGTGGAAACGCCATTGACTTTCTCATGCAGCACGAAAAGCTTTCCTATCCGGAAGCCTTGCGCTGGTTGGCGAACAGATACAACATTGAGATTGAGGAAGAGAGTCAGACCGAAGAGCAAAAAGCCGAAAAGAGCGAACGCGAGCAACTATCTGTTGTCACCGATTTCGCCAATAAGTATTTCCAAGATCAGATGTACAATTCGGAAATGGGAAGAGCCATTGGCCTTTCTTATTTCGAATCGCGCGGATTTCGCGAAGACACGCTGAAGAAATTTCAGTTGGGTTATTGTCCAGACGGATGGGACAAGATGTCCCAAGCGGCGCTGTCTGCAGGGCATTCTTTGACGTATTTGTTGAAGACGGGATTAACCCGTGAGAAGGACGGTTCTCCGTATGATTTCTTCCGCGGAAGGGTGATGTTCCCTATTCACAATGTGAGTGGAAAGGTGATTGCATTCGGTGGAAGAACACTGAAAGCAGAGAAGGACATTGCGAAGTATTTCAACAGTCCGGAAAGCGACCTCTATCATAAGTCGAACACCCTGTATGGCCTGCACCTCGCCAAGAACGCGATGGTGAAGGAAGACAACTGTTTTTTGGTCGAAGGATATACAGACGTGATTGCACTTCACCAAGCGGGTGTTGAGAATGTGGTTGCGAGTAGCGGAACGAGCTTGACCGAAGGACAGATTCGTTTGATTCGTCGATTCACGCAGAACATTACCATTTTATACGACGGAGACAAAGCTGGAATTAAAGCGAGTTTCCGCGGTATTGACATGATATTGAAGGAAGGGTTGAACGTTCGCGTTGCAACATTTCCAGACGGAGATGATCCAGACAGTTATTCTAGAAAGCACAGCAGTGAAGAGATTCAGCTGTACGTGAAGGATAACGCGAAGGATTTTATTCGATACAAAACGGCTTTACTTCTCGAAGAAGTGGGCAACGACCCCATTAAAAAAGCGGGATTGATTCGCGGAATCGTGGACAGCATTGCGCTTATTCCTGATGCCATTAAGCGTTCGGTGTTTGTGCAAGATTGCTCGCAAATCATGGGCATTGGAGAATCTGTTTTGCTTTTAGAGCTGAACAAGTCGCTTCAAGAAAATTTAAAGAAAGGCCCAGGAAAGCCGGCTGATGCTGGAGATCCGGGAGTGCACACACCTGTTGAAGCACCTGCTCCAACGCCCTTCGACGAGACTGTTCCTGTTCCCGATACACTGAATGCAGAAGCGCAATAGCGCGATTTCATGCGCATTCTATTGATGTACGGCGAATTCGAAATGCCCATTGAAATTGTAAACGAAGAAGGCAAACGTGAAGTCATTCATTTGTCGGTAGCCGATTATTTAATTGGAAATCTTGAACACGACTTCATGACACTTCAGTCTGAGGTTTATTCTAAGATGTTGAAAGAGTATTTGGAATTGGTGA
>JBDLUS010000200.1:0-7110 GCA_039805165.1 Bacteroidota bacterium
CCCATAACCACCACTTCTTCAAAAGTTGTTGAGGAAAAGATTTGAACAATGCGTTTTCCTTCTGGAAATTTTAGAAACTTTGGGAAATCCATACTGCGAATATGCAAACAAATTCAGAAGAACTTTTTTTAAAGCGAATAGCTCAAGAATTAATTGACAAACACGGGAAAGATTTACATCGCGTTTTGGTGGTCTTGCCAAGTAATCGCTCGAAAGTTTTTTTGAAGAAATTTCTTTTCGAAATTTTAGGTTCCGCCTTTTTAACGCCGCAGCTGGTCTTACTTCCGCAATTTGTTAAATCGGTAGTGAAGGAAAGAACAGAAGAGAAATTGAGTTTACTTCTTCTCCTTTATCGCGCTTACACTGAAGTCGTTGAATCTCCCGATTCATTCGAAGTATTCATGAAGTGGGGAAGTATGGCACTCGATGACTTCAATGATATTGATGTCGCGCTGGCCAATCCGGGCGAGGTGTTCAAGAATTTGAAAGATGTAAAAGACATTGAGAATTGGAGTTTCGGCATTCAACCGCTAACCGATGCGCAAGAAGACTACGCCGACTTTTGGCTCGACCTCGGAAGAGTTTATCATCGCTTTGTTGAGTTGCAGAACGAGCAGCACGCATACAGTTACGCTCGCTTGAACAGAGCCATGGCAGAAGAAAAGGTGGAAGTGAACTTCCCGCCAAATGCAGATTCCGTTTACTTTGTGGGTATAACGGCCTTTTCGAAAGCGGAAGAAAAATGGATTATGCGATTGCATAAAACGGGAAAAGTGTTTTTCCATTTCGATGCAGACGCCTATTACGTAAACAACCCCATTCACGAAGCAGGAATTTTCTTCCGTTCATGGGAAGAGAGAAGAATGCCTATTGCGAAGTCAGACGACTTCAATACGCGCTCACGAACCATAACTTTCTCGAAAGTGGTAACGCCTTTGGCTTCCGCCTTCGCGGCTTCGAAATTGGTGAACGAAATGAAAGAGGAAGATCGCGCGAATACGGCTGTGGTCTTGGTTCAGCCGTTTTTACTTCGTCCGTTTTTAAACGGATTATCCATAGATTCACCTGTGAATGTGGCATTGGGATATCCCATTGATCAAGTTTCGTTGTTCCGCGTGGTTCGCATGATCTTGCGCATGTGGAGTCGCTTATCGAAGGAAGTGAAGAAGGGAATGTATTACAAAGACTTTTCGCAATGGATTCTTCAAACCGATTTAGAGGTGCTTCTTTCTTCTGCGCAACGAAGAGAAATTCAGCGGTACGTCATGCGCCGAAAGTTCATTTACATCCGTGAAAAGGAATTGAAAGAGTTGGTTCAAGAATTACCGGCCATGGAAGTTTTGCAGGATTTACTTACCACGGAGAATTTCAATTTGCCAAATTGTATTTCTCGGTTGAAGAATTTTCTTTCGGTATATGTTGAATCGGATCACACCGATGAGCTGACGAAAGAAACGGCCTTGCGACTTCAGCAAATTTTGGGACGCATTGAAATGCACATGGAAGCAAATGCGTTTTTAAATGATGTGCCGTTGCTTGATTTGTTGTTTCAACATTACGCTTCACAGGAGACTATTGCATTTCAAGGAGAGCCATTGGAAGGCTTGCAGGTGTTGAGTATGGTTGAGACGCGCGCGGTTGATTTTAAACACGTCATTATTGTGGGAGCAAACGACGAGCAATTTCCTGGAAATGGAAGAGCGCAGTCTCTCATTCCTTTCGATTTGCGAAGGGCATTTGAGTTGCCATCGCCTGAAGAGCGCGAAGGTACGATAGCGTATTCATTCTATCGGTTGTTGCAGCGCGCTGAAGATGTACGAATGCTCTATCATACTTTGAGTTCAGATTACAAGATGACGGAGCCTTCACGTTATCTTTTGCAGATTGAACAAGAGTTAACAGGATACGGAAACCGAACATTCGTTCGGTACGAAGACTTTGAACACAGCAATAAGTTTTTGCAGACGGGTGAAGAGGAAATTGTGGCGAATGAATTCTCTACGAAACGTATTCACGATTTATTGGAATACGGAATTTCGCCCTCGGCAATTAATAAGTTCATGCGCTGTCCGCTCGACTTCTATTACAGATACGTTATCGGACTCGGTGAGGTCGAAAGCCTTGAGGAGAATATGGAAGCCTCCACGTTTGGATCTATTGTTCACGATGTGTTAGAGACCTTGTATAAGCGATATGTTGGAATGACTATGCAGGATGAGGATTTCAATGGATTTAAACTAGAGTTAGACAACTTAATTGACGGGGCTATTCATCGTCTGTACAACTCGAATTTTGAATTGGCTGGATTTGATATCATCATGCGTCGCATTGTACAGCGCATGATTGAGGTTGTTCTTGAACACGACCAGCTTAAGTTTAGTGAGGCTCGTGCAAACGGTGAAGAACGTATAGTGAATGGAGTAGAAGTAGAGTTGATGGCAGAACTGCCCATGGATAAGATTGGTGTGAATCTTCCGGCGAGTGTTCGCGGAAAGGCCGATCGTGTAGATGAGCAAAATGGAAATTTCATGGTGTTGGATTACAAGACGGGAAGCGTGAAGTCCGACGAGTTGAAGCTGAGTGATAAGGAAGGACCTTGGTTGAAAGACACAAAACCGAAGCTGCTTCAGATTTTGACCTATTCATACATGTGGGTGAAGGACGGACATGCGCCCGAGCACACGCAGGCAATGTTGTTCGGATTGAAACAAGCGAAGCAAGGCCCTGTGCCGCTTATGCGTGGACAAGACCCTGCTGTTCTGCGTGAAGCAGATATTGAGAAGTTTGAAGAGGAGTTGTTGGGAGTGTTGAAGAGTTTGTTAGAAACAGAAGTATTTAGACACAATCCGGAATCGGAATATTGCGAATTTTGCAAGTAGTGAAGCAGCGCGTATTAATCATAGCCTATTATTGGCCTCCAGCAGGTGGAGGAGGGGTTCAACGTTGGTTGAAGTTTGTGAAGTATTTGCACAACAGCGATTGGCAACCCGTGGTTTTTGTGCCAGAGAATGCCGATTATCCGGTGTATGATGAAACGTTATTGTCGGAAATTCCAGAAGGAGTTGAAGTGATTCGCTGTCCTATTTTCGAGCCTTATCGTGCGTTGCGAAAGGCAACAGGGAAGGGTGATGCGGGAATAAGTGCAGGATTTATTCGCAGTGAGAAGGGGCCTTCTTTCATGGAAAGATTAATGGCGTGGGTACGTGGGAATATTTTAATTCCAGATGCGCGTATGTTTTGGATTCGTCCTGCCTCTAATTTCTTGTTGAAGTATTTAAAGGAGAATCCGGTTGACTTAATTGTTAGCACCGGACCTCCGCACAGTATGCATATGATTGCAAAGCGCGTGAACAAGAAGACAGGAGTTTCTTGGTTGGCAGATTTTCGCGATCCGTGGGTGAACATGGACAATGCCGACAAGTTTCAGATGAGTGCTCGAGCAAAATTAAAACATCAGTTTTTAGAACGAAGTGTTTTGCGTTCTGCAACTGCTGTTCAAACGGTGAGTTGGTATTTGAGTGCAGAGTATGAGAAGATTCGCGGAAGCAAGGTTCATGTTTTAACGAACGGATTCGATCATGTCGATTTTGTTGGAAGGGAAGTGGTTCCTACCGATAAGTTTATTGTTGGTCATTACGGAACCTTTGGCGATGATCGCAATGCACCTGCCCTGTGGCGCGCGTTATCGCGTTTGGTGAATGAAAGTGAGGAATTCAAAAACCGAATGGTTATTCGGTTGGTGGGTCCAACCGATGGATCGGTTCTAGAAGATGTGAAGCGAAATGGACTATCCGATTATTTAGAATACATCGCATACGTGAAGCACAATGAAGTCTTAGACCTCATGCTCACTCCACAGTTGTTGTTGGTTATCTTGAATCAGAATGCTAACGAAGAAGGACGAGTGACAGGGAAAATCTTTGAATACGTCGCCACTGGCAATCGTGTCCTGGGCATAGGCAGTGTCACCAGTGACTGTGCACGTGTCATTAACGAAAGTGAAAGTGGCGCTATGATTGCCTTTCAAGACGAAGACCGCATATACGAATTCATTAAGCAATCCTTCCCGTGCCCTGTCAACGAACCTTTGAATCCGAGAGTGATGAAGTACTCGCGTCAGTCTTTGACGGACTCCCTTCGAGACAATGTCTTTGACGAATGCAGTGAGAAATAACATCTTCGATTTTCTAATTACGAAGTAGGAATTATGCAATATGAATTACGCAGTAGGAATAAAGCCGCAGGTTTTCCCATTACGTAGTAGGAATAAAATCTTCGATTTTCCAATAACGTAGTTCCCCGCATAAACACGCATAACATCATTTAGGATTCTTTCACTCGAAGTAATACTTTCGGTGGGTAAATGAAAAATGGTAAATATGAAAAAGGTAACAATAGCAAGACTTAATAAATCATTTGAAGATTCGGCATACGAGCAAGATGGAATAGAATATTGGCTTGCTCGTGAACTTCAGATCTTACTGGGCTACACGAGTTGGAGAAATTTTATAAATGCAGTAACAAAGGCAAAAGAAAGCTGTAAAACTAGCAAAGAAGAGATTCTCGACCATTTTGTTGATGTCGACAAAATGGTTAAAATCGGATCTGGTGCTGAGAGAAAACAGGGTGATATCATGTTAACTCGATATGCCTGCTATCTAATTGCTCAAAATGGAGATCCAAAGAAAGAGCAGATTGCCTTTGCACAAAGTTATTTCGCTATTCAAACCAGAAAGCAAGAAATTCTTGAAGAACGAATTTTATTAAATGAAAGGATTCATGCCAGGGAAAAATTAGCTGAAACTGAGACCGAACTTTCAAAAAGCATATACGAAAGAGGTGTCGACAGCAAGGGTTTTGCAAATATTCGAAGCAAAGGAGATTGGGCCTTGTTTGGAGGGAACTCAACGAGCAACATGAAAAAGAAATTGAAAATTCCGGAGAATAGACCTTTAGCCGATTTTCTTCCAACGATTACCATTACAGCTAAACAATTAGCTGCTGAGATTACTAATTTCAATGTAAAGCAAAATGACATCAGGGGCGAATCTCCGATTTCTGAGGAGCATATAAAAAATAATAAAGACGTTAGAGGACTTTTAGAAAAAAGTGGAATTAAACCGGAAGATTTGCCTGCGGAAGAAGACATTAAGAAACTCGAGCAAAGAGTTAAATCAGCAACAAAGGGAATCGAGAAAAAAAACTTAAAAGGCAAGAAACCTTAAATCACCTCTGGTGAACAATTGCTCCTCAATCAATCGCGATGTGATCAATTCTTCGAATCAATCTTACAGATTACGAACGTAGTTCCAATTATGCATCCCGATAGCTATCAGTAGGAATAAAACCGAAGGTTTTCCCATTACACAGTTCCTGGGAATTCAGCAGATTGGTCGGGAGTTGAGTGGGTTGAGGTTTGGGTGAGTCGTCAAAAAATAACCCCCACTTTTCAGTGAGGGTATTTTAGTTTTTTTCTAGAATGAAGTTTAGTGTTGAACCACAAATCGCTTCACCACTTCATTTACTTTAACGAAGTAATTGCCATTGTTGAAATTTTCAAGTTGAATAATCTCGTTGGTTGACTGTATTTTATTTTTGTAAATGACTTTTCCTACAGCATCGAAAACAACGTACTCTTGTCCGGTAAGTGTGGCGTTTACTAGAAGTGTTATACTTGTTTTTGCGGGGTTCGGGTAAATTGAAATAGCAGTTGATACGTAATCTTCAACACCAACACTTGTATCTAAAATATTCGAATGAGAGTAAACCAAAGTTCTCGTAGGGTCGCAGCTTACACCTACTACTTCAATCATGTAGTATGTTTCTCCAGCAGGCGGATTCACATCGGTGTAAGAGTTTAAGTTACTTGCTATTGTTGACAGTAAATTAAGCGTATTTGGAGAAGTACCTCTGTAAATCGAATAGCTTCCGAAGTCGAAACCTTCGTAGTTACTCCAAATCAAATTCACGTTGTTTCCAACCCCAAGGTTGGTTGTGAGATGAATGGTTTTGTGAAAACCAGAGGCAGATGATTGAATACCGCAAGTATCAATTAATGCAAGTTTATATCTGTTGGCCTGCACTTGCGGATTGGAATTTACATCTTCAAAGAGACCATTGCTACCATAGGCAACAGTACCGATTTGAGCATACTCATTTGCTACATTGGTTTCTTTCAAAATGACATAAGAGTTAATCAAGTCTGAACTAATCGGTTCCCAAACAACGTTGTTCTTTCCAGTTACTTGATCCACTGTAACAATGCAAACAGGCACTGGGTCAAGAATTGAGAAGTTCACAGCAACAGGGCCCGCTGAAACGGAACATCCATTTTCGTCAATTGCTGTTATGCTATAATCTCCTGAAGTGTTGACAATGATAGAACTGGCTGTAAGTCCGTTGTTCCAAACTAGGTTCGTGTAATTCCCTCCTGAAACAGTAAGCGTAGCATCACCACCTGCGCAACCCGCGTTTGCTTGTTCAACAAGGATGCTCGGAATAATTGCGCCAGGTAATTCTGTAATTGAAACAATATTCGAAACGGCAGTACATCCATTTTGATTGATGCTCACTTGATAATTTCCACCTGAAGAAACTGAAATATTCTGATTCGTTTCATTCGGTATTAATGTTCCATTCAAATACCACTGGTAGGTAATTCCCGTCGCTGAAGTTGCAGCTTGCAATTGAAGAGTTGTTCCAGCACAGAATGTGTTTGTGCTTGCACTAGCTGCACTTACTGAAATAGAGCAATTGTTATTTACGGCAAAGAGATAAGAAGATCCTGTGCACGTCCCATCGCTTTCCGTTAGTGTCAATTGATACGGTCCATTTTGTCCCCACATGATTGACACGTTACTTGTTCCTTGTCCAGATGCAACGGCCCCGTTTGTAACAGTCCAATTGTAAGTATGTCCCGGGATTGGATTAACAATGTAGTTGTAGGCATTGAACGGTGTAATGTTCGGATTCCCTATGATGGTCTGAGCAGCGAAAGAACTATAGGTAAGAACCTTTGCCCCGCTCATCCAGTTTCCTGAAATGCCGTATGCTGCATCTGGCGATACATAACAAGCATATGTTCTTGTTCCTGTGAAAGCATCAATATTC
>JBDLUS010000201.1:0-2895 GCA_039805165.1 Bacteroidota bacterium
CCATCCAGTCATGGCGAATGCTTTCGACACACCGTTCACCGTAATGGTGCGATCCAGCATACCTTCGCACGCACCAATTGAATAGGTCTTTCCAACAAAATTGATGAGCTCATAAATCTCATCGCTAATCACATAAACACCTTCCTGCTGAAGGATAACTTTGCTTAATGCTTCGAGTTCTTCCTTGCTGTATACCGATCCTGTGGGATTGCAAGGAGAACTATAAATAATCAACTTCGTCTTGTCGTTAATGGCGTTGCTTAATCCTTCTGGAGTAATCTTGAAATTGCTTTCAATGCCAGCGTGCAGTTCAACAACGGTTCCACCAGCCATTTTCACCAATTCAGCGTAGCTTACCCAATAAGGACTTGGCATAATTACTTCGTCGCCCGGGTTAACCAAGGCTAGAATAACATTCGCTAAACTTTGCTTCGCTCCTGTGCTCACAACCACTTGTTCAGGTGAATATGTAAGTCCGTTATCGCGTTTGAATTTGTTTGAAATGGCTTGACGCAATTCTGGGAATCCGTTTACCGGTGGATAATGCGTAACGTTTGCATGAATAGCCGTAATAGCAGCATCCTTAATGAAATCAGGTGTGTTGAAATCAGGTTCACCAATCGAAAGGTTCACCACGGGCTTACCTTCTGCAGCCAATTCACGACCCATGCGAGCCATTGCTAAGGTTGCAGATTCAGATAACTTTTCCAACAAGTGGGAAACCTTGCCCACACGAGTATTTTCTTGCATGGTGCAAATTTACGATTTAAGAAAGAAAGTCCTTGAAAATTATGCGATTTCCCAAGATTTTTCAGACCGATGAACGGTCCCTTTGAAAAAGGCCACAGCTTCGTTGTTCTGATTAAAAACAGTGATGTGATAAACACCTATGCGCTTCGATAAACTTTTCTCTTCAACCAACGTTGAAAGAACATCTCCTTTCCCGACCGGTTTCACATGCGAAATAGACGTCTCAACCGAATAGCACTTCAGTCCGTGTGCATTGCTGGCAAAGGCTAAAGCTGTATCTGCAAGGGAATAAGTTACTCCTCCGTGCGCAATAGAAAATCCGTTAAGCATTTCAGCACGAACGATCATTCGGAGATCACAAATCCCTGGCGCAATTCGCAAACGCTCAATGCCCAACCATTGGCTGAACGCATCGTTCACAAACATGGATTCTACAATCTTTTCGGCGTCTGTCATTATTTCTTGTATTGCAGTTCCACTAAGTTACGATAATGACCGCTCATATTCATGAGTTCTTGGTGACATCCTTGCTCAATGATCTCGCCTTTTTCCAACACAAAAATAACATCGGCTTGCTGAATGGTTGAAAGCCTGTGAGCAATAACAATTGAGGTTCTGTCTTTGGTTAACAACTCAGTTGCACGCTGAATCAACAACTCAGACTCGGTGTCAATACTCGACGTGGCTTCATCGAGAATTACAATTTTAGGATCTTGAAGAAACACGCGAACAAATGCCAACAATTGTCTTTGACCCGTGCTGAGCAAGGTTCCTCTTTCCTTCACATCGAAATCATATCCACCTGGAAGAGCCATAATAAATTCATGCGCCCCCACCATCTTCGCAGCAGCGATCATACGCTCGTCTGAAATTTCAGTATTGTAGAGTGTTAAATTGTTTCGAATGGAATCACTGAAAAGAAATACATCTTGAAGCACAACACCAATTGTCTTCCGAAGGGAGATCAGTGGCAATCTCGAAAGTTCGACATCATCAATTAAAATCTCGCCTTCATTTATTTCATAGAAACGATTCAACAAAGAAATCAACGTTGACTTTCCAGACCCCGTAGAACCAACAATAGCAGCGTTCTTCCCTGCTTCAATAATCATATTGAAGTTGGTTAACACAGGTTGATTTTCCACATATTGAAAGCTCACATTTCGGAATTCAATTCTTCCATTCACATCCTGCATCTCTTCGTGCAGTGCATCTTCTTCCGAATGATCTTCGTCCATTAATTTGAATACACGCTCTGCATTCACCACACCCATTTGAAGTACGTTGAAATTGTCTGCCATTTGACGAATGGGTCTGTACATCATGGCAATGAATGTGCTGAACTCGAGGATTAATCCGGGTGACATTTCCAAATTCAAACTCGACTTCACACCCCACCAAAGCAACAGTGAAACCGAAAGTGCAGAAAGTATTTCCACTACTGGAAAGAACACTGAATAGGCCCAGATACCGCGAATGTGAGCATCGCGCTGCTGCGCATTAATCTCTACGAACTTTTCGTTTTCTATTTTCTGACGGTTGAAGAATTGAACAATGTTCATTCCTGTTACATGTTCTTGCACGAACACATTCATTCGCGCCACTTCGTTTCGAACGTCTTGAAACGACTTCTTCACGGCTTGTTGAAACAAGCGCGTGGCCCAAAGCAAAATTGGAATTGGAAGCATCACAATCAAAGTCAACTTCCAATCGAGAAAAAACATGAACCCTACAATAACCAACAGCTTAAGCGTATCGCGAATGATATCTAAAAGTCCAACACTGAAAACTTCGGCAATACCATCGATGTCCCCAATGTGACGCGTTACCAATTGTCCAACTGGCGTCTTATCAAAGTAGTTCAACTTATATCGAATCACTTGTGCATAGACCTTTTCCCGCATATCGAGCGTAATGCTTTGCGCAACGCTATTGGCAGAAAGCGTTTGTATGTATTGAAGAAGTATTTCAACAGCCAACACGACAAAAAACCAAATGGCTACATTCAAGATCTGCATTGGATCTCCGCCTGGAACCGCCACATCTAACATGTTGCGCATCTGTTCTGGACGAACCACTGTCAATGCAGAAAGCACTAAAACCAGCAAGAGCGTCACAGCGAATCCACCGCGATAAGGCTTGCTG
>JBDLUS010000202.1:0-6244 GCA_039805165.1 Bacteroidota bacterium
ATCGCAGTTTTCGGGGTGAAACGAATCGGCTAGTGCCGCTTCGCGAATAATGTATTTTGAAGTTTGATTGGACTTCCATTGCGTGAATTTGTCTTGGACATAGCTGTGAATGAGCTTTTCAAGGCGAAGCCTTTTTTCTACGTTCGAAAAAATGATGGAAGCGATTTCAGATTTCCAAGAGTCTTTCGAAAAGTCAATTTCAATTCCGAGAGTCGATTTAACTTCATTTTGAATAGAAGGAGTGGCGTATGCTGTCTTGGCTTCGTCGTCGGAATTGAAAACAGGAATTCCGAGTGCAACGAAGACCTTTGCAATTGTCGATTTTCCCGACCCGATATTTCCTGTTAATCCTACTACTTCCATAGAAAAAATAATTCAAGCTAACAAAACGAAATGTATCTTTGCCGCATGTCAAAAGTAAACGAAGTTCTTATTGCACCGTCGGTTTTATCTGCCGATTTTGCAAATCTGCAGCGTGATATCGAAATGATAAATGCATCTGCTGCGGATTGGTTTCATGTAGATGTAATGGATGGTGTTTTTGTTCCGAATATTTCTTTCGGAATGCCGGTTATAAAGGCGCTTAAAAAGCATGCTACAAAGCCTTTGGACGTCCACTTGATGATCGTTCAACCTGAACGTTACATTGCTGATTTTAAAGCAGTGGGTGCAGATATTTTAACTGTTCACGCTGAAGCGTGCACGCATTTGCACAGAACCATTCAAGCAATCAAAGCTGAAGGAATGAAGGCAGGAGTGGCACTAAATCCGCATACACCTTTAAGTGCGATTGAAGAAGTGTTAGAAGACGTTGATTTGATCTTAATAATGTCTGTGAATCCAGGTTTCGGCGGACAACAGTTTATTGAAAATACCTATTCTAAATTGGAGCGTTTGAAGGCGATGTTAGCGAATACCACAAATAAGCCGGCTGTTGAAGTCGATGGTGGTGTGAATGCGACGAATGCGCCGAAACTAAAGGCGGCAGGCGCGACAGCATTAGTAGCGGGCAACTTTGTATTTTCAAGTTCTAATCCAACAACAACTATTCAAGAATTAAAAACGTCTGTCAATGGCTAAGAAAAATAGTGGAGTGAATTTGTTCAAGTTCCGTGTAATCATGGATACAGAACAAGATGTGTTTCGCGACATTGAAATCGAAACAGAGTCGAATTTCGATTCGTTACACAAGGCCGTTTTAGATGCCTTTGATTTCGAGCAAGGTGAAATGGCTAGCTTTTATTTGAGTGATGAAGAGTGGAGCAAAGGGTTAGAGATTTCGTTAATGGACATGGGCGGAGTAGACGAAGATTCGCTTTCGATGTCGACGACTATTCTCTCGGATATGGTTATGAAGCCAGGCGATAAAATTTTATATGTGTATGATTTCATGCGCATGTGGATTTTTTATATTGAATTGATTGAAGTGAAGAAGGATAAGCCAAGTACAATTTATCCGCGCGTTGCATTGGCATTCGGAGATGCTCCGTCGCAAGACAGTAAGGAGTTTCAAGATATGTTTGAAGCAGATGTAGTAGGAGGAGGCGCTGTGGATATAGATGATGTTGATGATGAAGAAGACGAGTTTGGTGAAGACGACAACATTTTTGATGAAGATGAATTTGACGGGTCTTATACCTATGACAATGAATAAATATCTGGCTTTCGCGCTGTTTTTCATCTTCGCTTCTTGTGAAAACAAAGAGCGTAAAGTGACCTCTGATTTATTGAATTTCCCTTCTGCAGAAAACGGACAGGTGCAAGGTGACTTACCTGAGATTTCTTTTGAAGAAGGTGAGTTTAATTTTGGGAGAGTTGCTGTTGGAGAGAAAATTACTCATGCCTATTCATTTGTAAACAAGGGAAAAGCTGATCTTCAAATTGCACAAGTGACACCGAGTTGCGGTTGTACAACCTTAAAAGACTGGCCGAAGGAGCCTATAGCGCCAGGACAATCAGGTGTTATCACGGTGGAGTTTAACAGCGCTGGTTTTTCAGGAATCATAGAGAAGACCATTCAAGTTGCTACAAACGGAATACCTCGCGACTACTATCTAAAATTAAAAGGAGAGGTTTCAGGACAGGCGCTAGACGCGGCTCAGCCGGGAGTTAAAATGGATCGTGTGAAGTAATTGATTTCAGCGGTTATAATTAAGTACATTTGCAAACTAAAATAGAAAACAAAATGATTTTATTACAAGCACAAGGAGAGCAGAGCATGATGCCTATGTTAATGATGATGGGCGGAATGTTTGTTATTATGTATTTCTTCATGATTCGGCCACAAATGAAAAAGGCGAAAGAAGCGAAGAAGTTTCAAGACAGTATTGCTGTTGGCGACAAGATTGTTACAGTAGGTGGAATTCACGGTAAAGTTGTTGAAGTAGACGAGACTACAGTAGTTATTGGTATAGATCAAGGACGCATGCGTATTGAGAAAGCGGCTTTGAGCGCAGATAGAACTGTTGTCGAAGGTCAACAGAAATAAGAAGATTCAACTCATTAAAAAAGGCCGCATTCGCGGCCTTTTTTGTTGTCTTATCTAAAAGTTAGTACTTCTTTTTCTTAGCACCACCCTCTTTGAATTTCCATCCACCAGCACGTCCACTAGAGCTTCCAGCTGAACCACCTGTTGAACTTCTTTCTCCGCTAGAGCGTCTTTCACCACCACCAGAACTGCGTTCTGAAGCGCTTCTATCCGATCCACCTGTACGAGGTCCACGGTCACGGTTGTAGCCACCACCAGAACTTCTTTCGCCTCCACCGGAACCGCCACGATTCTCGTAGCCTCCGCTGTAGCTCTTGTTGCCACGCATGCGAACACGTCCGATACCCGCTTCTTGGTTACCACGTGATTCAACACGAATAGAACGTCCACGGTATTTTACTCCAGCATTGAATACTTCCAATACCTTGTCGTATGATGCAGTGCGCACCTCGAACAAAGAGAATGTGTCTTTCAAATCAGACCATGGAATCTCTTGCTCACTTACTCCGGTTGCTTCAGCGATATAAGTCTTCAGTGTGTTGAAAGTAAATTGATCTTTCTTTCCAACGTTAATGTACATCTTCACAACTCCAGGAGTCGCTCCACGAGCATCACCGCGAGAAGCATCGACATTCAAGTCTGGTGCATTCTTGTAGTACTCTAAGAAACGGTTGAACTCTGTAGAAACGAAGTGTTGAATTACTTGCTCTTTTGTGAAGTCTGCAAACTCTTCATAAACCGCAGGCAAATATTTTCCAATACTACCTTGGTTCACTTCAGTTTCTTTCACACGATTCACCAAGTGAAGCAATTGCTTCTCACAAACATCTGCCGGAGTAGGAAGAGTTCCTTTGGTAAATGTTGTTTGAATGATTTTTTCTAATTGTTTAATTCTGAAGGTTTCCTTCATGTTAATTAACACAATACTGATTCCTTTCTTACCAGCGCGAGCTGTACGTCCACTTCTGTGCGTATAGTTTTCGATTTCGTCAGGAAGGTTATACTGAATAACGTGTGTAACGTCGTTTACGTCAATACCACGCGCCGCTACGTCTGTTGCTACAAGCATTTGAAGGGTACGATTACGGTAACGCTTCATTACATTGTCACGTTGTGCTTGGGACAAGTCACCGTGAATAGAATCTGCGTTATAACCATCTTTAATCAATGCTTCAGATACCGATTGTGTTTCAGCTTTTGTTCTACAGAATACAATCGCGAAGATGTCAGGATTGAAATCGGCAAGACGCTTCAACGCTAAATACTTATCGCGTTGGTGAGTCACATAGTAAACGTGTTCAATGTTTTCGTTACCTGAGTTCTTACTTCCAACCGTAATTTCTACCGGGTTAGTCATGTAGTTACGAGCAATGCGCGAAACTTCTGCAGGCATAGTAGCAGAGAACAACCACGTTTGTTTTTCGTCAGGAGTTTCAGATAAGATAGCATCTAAATCTTCTTTGAATCCCATGTGAAGCATTTCATCTGCTTCGTCAAGAATTACAAAGTCAACTGCACTTAGGTCAATTACTCCGCGCTCAATTAAGTCTAAGGTTCTACCTGGAGTACCGACTAAGATTTGTGCGCCACGCTTGATCTCGCGAATTTGAGTTTCAATGCTTGCTCCGCCATACACAGCAACTACGTTAGCTCCTGTAGTGTGCGCTGAAAAGCGTTGAATATCTTTCGCAATTTGTACACACAACTCACGCGTTGGTGCTAGAATGAAAGCTTGCGTTTTTTTGTTTTGAAAGTCAAGAAGCTCTAACAATGGAAGACCGAACGCTGCGGTTTTTCCTGTTCCCGTTTGTGCTAATGCAACAACGTCTGTTGTGCCTGTTAGCATGTGCGGAATAGCTTGTTCTTGAATTGGTGTTGGGTTCTCAAAACCCATTTCAGCGATAGCTGAAACTGTGGTCTTCGATAGACCAAGTTCTTGAAATGTTGTCATATATTTTATTTAGTCGCCCGATGTCGGATTGAATTCGACGACCTTATTCCCTGAGCTAAATTCTGTTTACGCCAACAGAAAAAGGAAATGTGATAGTTAAACCCGCCCCTTAAAGGCGGCGCAAAGATAGTACATTTATTAACAATTGTGAATAAAATAAAAAAGCCCCTGATTATCAGGGGCTTAAATAGGGGTGGTGTAGGTTATTTTGAATCTAATCCCAATTTGAGAATAGCAACACCGAAGGCACAATCCATTTTCTCCATCTCGACCAACACTTCTTTCATACTTTTTTCTTCATTAATTGTGTAGGCGTTTTCGTATTTCTTCTCAATAGAATTCAGGCACGTTATGAATTCACCTTTGTCGTTTTCCATTTCTTGCATTATCTCAAGATTAGGAATTATGACCATCATTTGATCTGCATCCATCGCAGATATTTTTTCCTCAATTGCTTTATTTGGATTTTCAGATTTTGAAGATTCAATCATGATTTGAACGAACTCTGGAGTCAATTTGCTTTCCAAAGACTTTGTGCATCCGCAAAGATCTGCTGCGACTTCTTTTTCTTTGCCCATGCTGCATCCAGAAGCAACTAGAACTACCGCCATTCCAATTATGGCTATTGAAGATTTGATTTTCATTTTATCTTATTTGTGTTTTGGTTAATTTAATTTCTATTCGCCTCCGGTAACTTCTGCTTCTTGAACTTCAGCTCCGAACATAAATAATGCAGCAGCGAAGTCGCACTCAATTTCATACAATTCAACCATGATGGAATTGTACATTTCAGGCGTGTCTAATTCAGTGTTGTCATATTTCATTTCCATTTTAGAAATGCAACGCAAGAACTGTCCGTTGTCGTCGCTCATGCTTTGCATCCACTCAAGATCCTTTGCCGCTTTATCCGGATTGTTCGTCACGAAAGTGATCATTGCAGTGTTGAATTCATCTGCTGTTTCTGCAATTAACTTGAAGTTTATGATCTCACGAAACTCAGGACTCACATTGTTTTCAATGATATGAGAGCATTCGCAAATGTCAATAGCCGCTTGGCGCTCAAGAGATTGTCCGAATGCGTTGTTGCTCACAACAAATGCGAAAGCAACCGATAGCGTGAAGATTAGTTTTTTCATGATTCAGCGTTTTGTGTTTCAGGTTCGCCTTTGATGCGCTTCAACGCAAGTTCTTTAGCGAAGTCTACAAATACTTTGTAAGCTTGTGTAAAGGTAAAACGGTCTTCGAACGTTTTGAAAATAATATTTCTTCTAGCCATACCATTCAACAAAGTTCTTCTGCTCTCATTGTCACGCAGGGTCTTGTTGCTTTCAATAAGGTCAATGAATGAACTATTTAAAAAGTAGTTGTCAATTTCTTCGAAGGTAAACTCGTTGAAGTCGAAGGACTCAATAAAGTTACGTCCGTCGCGATCCAACTCGTAGCTAAGAATAGCAATGAAAATACTTACGTCGCGCGAGAAATTCTCTTGAGTGTCTTTGCTTAGAAGGTAACTGAATTCTGGTTTCATGATCAACTCTAAGTCGAATGAAATCTTGAAGAATTCCGTGTAGAACGATTCGTTTTCTTTCAAACTGTTGAAGTGTTCCTCGTTGTTCAACAAGAATTTGCCACTCATAAGTTCTTCAACAATTTGTCTATGGTGCGCTGGATATACCATGTTATAATTTTATAGCGGGTTCAATTTTCAATTTAGGTACATCGAGAATCGATGTTGTGGTTTCAATAGAAACACGTTCGCTTTTCTTCGAGTAATCTATTTGCAATTCTTCATCGAATAACAATCC
>JBDLUS010000203.1:0-8933 GCA_039805165.1 Bacteroidota bacterium
TGCGACGAAAAAATCTCGGCCTTGCATTCAACGCACAAGAACGAATCTATTCTGAAAACGAATTGCTTTATCAATTTGGAAATGCATCCGCCCTTTCCGCCGTCGGCTTTTATCGATGGAATGTGAAAAATTATGAAATAACCCTTTTACCTCAATGCGGTGTAGCGTATGAACATCAAACACAAGATTTTTCATACGGCATAGTCGAAGTATCTACCGGTGGAACTCAAACCTGGGGCAACATCGCCATTGACATTTATCGCGGCAGATGGGCATATGGAATCAACCTTCAACGTAAAATAAGTTCTTCGCTTCCAGCTGGAATGGCTGAAAGCAATGTGAGATTTGGTCTTCAGGCAACCTACCAATTAATAGCAAAGAAATAAAAGCAGTTTCTTATTTAGAATCGTTTTACTTAACTTATCTTCGCGGCATGATTCGATTAATCATTGCCGATAACAGTCAAATTGTCCAAACCGGACTACATTCTATCTTTTCGAACTACGAAAACATAGAGATCATTGGTGATGCAGGAAATGCTGAGAGTTTATACGAATTACTCCTTTCCTTCGAGGCAGACGTTTTACTCATGGATTTTACTGCGCCAGGATTCTCTGTTGACACCATTACGAAAGCCTTGCGTCTTCAACCTAAACTAAAAATTGTTGCACTTACAGCCGACCAAAGCGGAGCGACCATCGTGAATGCCTTGCGCGCTGGAGTGACAAGCTACATCCGTAAGGATTGTGATGTAAATGAGATTTTAGATTCAGTGCGGGAGACTGCAGCGGGCAGCGTTTTCTTTTGTGGAAATATCGTTGACCGCATTCGCAAAGAAGCCATAGACATAGAGGATTTAGCTGTTGCAACTTACAACTGCGAGCCCACAACCATAAGCAACAGAGAAAATGAGATAATCACGCTTATTGCCGAAGGCTACACCAATGCAGAGATCGCAGAGAAGCTTTTCCTTTCCACTCATACAGTTAACACACACAGAAAGAACATCATGCAGAAGCTCGGGGTGAACAACACCGCGGCTATTGTTATGTACGCTGTAAAGAAAGAATTGGTTAGCCCTAACAAATTTCTGTTCGCGCCCTCTGCGAATGCCTAAAGTCTGAATATTTGTGTTATTTTTGGGTTCCTGTTTTTTTTAGGAAATCAATCAACACGCTCAATGATAGCTACACAAAAACCGATTGAGATTCGTAAAGTTGCTGAAAGCCGCATTCACCAAGTAGATTGGGAGAACCTCGGATTCGGACAAGTATTTTCGGATCACATGTTAGTAATGGAATACCACAAAGGCCAATGGGGAGCTCCCGTTATTCAACCGTATGGTCCATTGCATTTTTCTCCAGCAATTAGTTCACTACACTACGGTCAAGCCATTTTCGAAGGAATGAAAGCCTTCCGAAATACCGACAACGAAGTATTTATTTTTCGTCCAGAAGAAAATGCCAAGCGCATGAACCACAGCGCTGAACGCCTGTGCATGCCTACACTGCCTGAAGACTTATTTGTAAAATGTGTTGAGGAACTTATTTCACTCGATCGAAACTGGGTTCCTACCCTCGACGGTGAGGCGCTATACATTCGTCCGCACATGTTTGCCATAGACGAGTATGTTGGTGTGAAGCCAAGCGACAGCTATATGTTTGTGGTTTTTACCAGTCCGGTTGGAAGTTATTACACTTCCGAATTGAAGGTGAAAATTGAACACCACTATTCTCGCGCTTCTCACGGCGGAACGGGTTCTGCGAAAGCAGCTGGAAATTACGCTGCGGCCCTACTTCCAACCAAAAAAGCACAAGACGAAGGGTATAACCAATTGTTATGGACCGACGCTGAAAGTCACGAGTATTTGGAAGAAAGTGGCACCATGAACGTAATGTTCCGCAAGGGAAACACCATAATGACTCCGCAACTTTCAGACTCTATTTTAAGTGGAATTACGCGCGACTCTATTTTGCAAGTGGCTCGCGACTGGGGATATGAAGTAATTGAAAAGCGCATTGCTGTTGCTGAATTGGTTGAAGGACTTCGAAATGGTGAAATCAATGAGGCATTCGGTGCTGGCACCGCGGCTACCATTGCTCCTATTCGTACCATTAGTCTAGACGGCATTGATTACAATTTGAATGAATATGCAACTTGGGAGTTCGCTCCTAAAGTTTCTTCTTACTTAGATCGCGTAAAGCGCGGAAGAGAAACAGATACACACAACTGGAATCACGTCGTTTAATTACTCGGCGTAGAGATACCAATTGTTTCGACTTTCATAAGGACGGTAGAGGTAATACACTCTGCCGTTTTTTATTTGCGGATTGCGAATGTGCTGCCAATAAAGATTCTTTTTCAATTCGAGACTACCATCATCCTTCAACAAATTAAACGTAGACTCTCCCGTTCGAAGCTGAGTAAAGCAAACAACTTCTCTCTTTTCTGGATCGAATTGAACGTTCAACACCTTCTCCTTTACCGATAAATTTGAAAGATTCCGATCTCCTTTCATCGCAACACGTTTCAGCTGCTCCCCTTCAGCATTAATGCTAACCACTTCCCCTTGTGAAATATTGAAAATGGACCAGTAATCTTCATGCTGAACAATTTTAGCCAACGGATCGCGGTAGTACGGACTCTCCTTAAACCGTGTCATCTGTCCAGCTACAATTTCTTTCGGCACACCATAGTCCAACTCATACTGATAGGCAATGCGCTTGGCTCTGCCATCCATGTATTTGTATTCCGACTTAAACAATTCCATGGTCAATGAGTCTGCAACATGCGCCAACTCTATAGGATCCGTGCTGTTCTTTTTCAACAAATAATAACTGAATTCAGGATATTCCTCTGTGAATGTGTGGAAGACAATATTCGAATTGAGGAATCCGCAAATGGGTTCAAACTCTTGTCGAAACGATTCGTAACTCAATTTATCGAGGTGTAAAAAAGGTTCGGCCTTCATTTGAAAAACTGAATTCTCTGTCAACACAAAACATGCACCTGTTGGCGCCAAATGGAAACGCTCGGCCGGCTCATTGATATGAAACGAAGTGGAGATCCTCCCAAAAGAATCTATTTGCGCTATCCAAGCGTCTTCCCATAAATCGCGTTTCTCATGTGCGGGTTTAATCAGTTTCTCGTGTTCGTAGAGAAGCATGGTTAATTTACCATTCCACCAAACAAAATCGCCAACAGAATACTTCACACTTCCAAAAACACTGTCAGGAGCATCGGTAATTCCGAGAACTGGTAATTGATAAATCTGCTCGAGTAGTTCAACTACTTTGGTCAAATTCGTTGTGCTATAATCATAATAGCCGATTGACTGCACCACGTACCCATTGTTCGAAACTGGAATGGCGAACTCGCCGTTTTCATCGGTCACCGCAAATTGCTTTCCGTTGGTCCATTTCACTACAGCACCGGTGATGGGCTTTTTTGTGTTGAATGAAACAACCTTTCCTCGCTGCTGCGCAATGCTCGCTAACGAAAAAAGGAACATCAACCATGTTATTGCAATCCGCATCTTCATGAATGGTAATTTAAGTTGAAACGCGCTTCGCTCACTTCCAATTAAACTTAAAAATTTCGTTTCTACTTCTCGAAATAATGCAAGGTTTCGTCAACTGTGTTCTGTGTAACAGCATGATAGTTCCCTCTGCAATGCGCATAAATGCTCAACGCTGTAACATGATAACCATTGTTCTCCATGGCTTCATACAATGGCGCAACAAATTTTCTTCTTCCAACTTTTTCTAAGAATGTTGCAAGATCTGCAAAGACCGCTTCGTTCTTTGCTTGAATAGACAGCATGAACCAAGCGAATAAGACTTCTGAATTTCCAATTTTCGAAATGTGGAAGCTCTCGTCTAAAGATTGAATTTTATTCAGTGAAAGATTGTAATTCACATTCGACAAAAAACGATAACGCTCTTGGTAACTCCAGTTGTTCCAAGGAAGATCTTTGTTCGTGATCTCATCTCCTTCCCACTTCAATCGAAGTTCATCGACCTTTTCCAATTCCGCTGATTGAACCACAGCGGTGTTTGCTGGCAAACCGGCAGAGTATATCCACTGATCAATTCCAATAGCATCTGCTTGCTCTTTGGTCAAGAGTTCGGTTGTTAAAATGTCTATGAATCCTTCTGTAGTCATAACACCGAATGCATGCGACTGGAAGTAGTTCTTCAGGAACGCGTCGAACTTCTCTCTTCCCACTTTCTCTTCTACGGTTCGAAGGAAGAAATAGCCTTTGTTGTAAGCGATGTCGTTCATGCCATCGTCTGGATTTCTATTTTCCAAAGCCAACTTTAAATGTGTGTCTTCTGCTGGAAGTTCGGCTAGCGTTGCGTTCAAATCTTGACGCGCAAGAGTGGCCAACATCTCAGCTTTCACCTTTCCATAAAGCGATTCCATGATTCGTTGTTCGAAGTATACCGTGAAGCCTTCATTCAACCAGAAGTCGTTCCAAGTAGCGTTGGTGACCAAGTTTCCGCTCCAGCTGTGCGCCAGTTCGTGTGCGATGAGCGAAACCAACGATTTGTCTCCAGCTAAAATGGTTGGCGTCGCGAAGGTCAATCGAGGATTCTCCATTCCTCCGAAAGGAAACGCTCCAGGAAGCACCAACACGTCGTAGCGTTCCCAAGCATAAGGACCATACAAATCTTCCGCTGCCTTCACCATGCCCGGCATGTCTGTGAATTCATTGTAGGCCAGTTCCAACATATCGGCAGTTGCGTAAACACCGGTGTTTTCACTTAACGATTTGAACGCCACATCTCCAACAGCTAATGCCAACAAATAAGAAGGAATGCGTTGTTTCATTTCGAAGTGATACTTACCGTCGGCAGATTTCACTTGTGGATTTTCCGCAGACATTAAAGCCATTAATTCTTTTGGAACAGTTACGTCTGCCGAATACGTAAATCGTACGGAAGGACTGTCCTGACAAGGGATCCACGTTCTAGCAAGAATGGCTTGCGACTGTGAGAACAAAAAAGGCAATTCGTTTTCTTTTTCCACCCACAGCAATGCTTCGGCATTCGGCGAAGTGGTGTATTCAATGCTCACTTGATTGTCGGTGTCTTGTATTTCAACGTGAAGCGCTTGACCCAAGAAGGGCTTCGTTTCATCTAAAAAAAAGTAAGCCTTCCTTCCATTCACCTTCACCCATAAAATATTCAAGTCTTTTGTATCGAAGGAAATTTGCTTCGCTCCTTTTTCAGCCTTGAAATCGAATGTTGCATTGGCTGAAATGACATGCGTTTCCACATTCACATTTGCTGTCCAATGAAGATGAGTAACGCGCGCGTCTGACGTTGCAGCCGAATGCGGGTCGAACAATTTTGAAGTTGTCATGGGTTGAATGGCGTGATTCGTTTGAGGCACATTCTCCTTGACTTTGCATGAAGCCAAAGTCAATGTAATCGAAAGAAGGAGGAATATTTTCCGCATGTGATTACACTTTAAGAATTCTTCCGAATACACCCAAAGGCAGCAGGACGCCGCTTTCAGCATTCAAATAAAGCTCTCCGATAGACAGGTTCTTTCCTGCAAACGGACGCAATAGATTTTCAACAATTAATGGAGAAAGTCCTAGGCTGTAGGCGTTCAACACCAAGAAATGTTCTTTCGGATCGAGCAATTGCAACACCCCATCGAGCAATTCAGAAATCTGCTCTTCCAACTTCCACTTCTCGCCTTTCGGTCCATGTCCGAATGCCGGGGGATCAAGAATAATCCCGTTGTATTTGTTTCCTCGGCGGACTTCGCGTTGAACAAATTTCAACGCATCTTCCACCATCCAACGAATGTCTTTTGTTCCTGTCAATTGAGCGTTTTCATTCGCCCAAGTCACCACTTGTTTAATGCTGTCTACGTGCGTAACCTCGGCTCCGTGTGTTGCGCAGGCCACGGTGGCACCGCCTGTGTAGGCGAACAAATTCAATACTTTCGGCTTTTCAATCTGCATCTTTTGCATGGCTGTAATTGAGAAATCCCAGTTAGCAGCCTGCTCAGGAAAAATACCCACGTGTTTGAAGGAAGTCATACCCAAACGCATATTTAAATTCTTCCCGTTGATTAATTCATATTGAATTTTCCATTGGTCGGGCATCTTCTTCATCTTGGTCCATTCACCAATGTTGCTCCCCTTCTGAACGAAACGAACGTGCGCACGCTTCTTCCATTCCTCGTCAGATAAGCGTTTCGGCCATACCGCCTGTGGTTCAGGACGTATGGTAATGAATTCACCGAATCGTTCTAATTTTTCAAAATCGCCACAATCTATCAGGGCATAATCCTTCCAACGTGAAGGGGTATCGAGTTGAACCGTTAATGTCATGAAACAAAGGTACGCTTCTTCGCTTTATCTTCGCAGAGATATGCGCATAGCTCTAGTAGGAAATGGAAATTTAGCGTGGCACTTGAACGCTGCTCTTCGAGAAATTAATTCGCGAATAGATCTTCATGTGGTTCGTGAAATGCCCGTCTCTAGTCCTTGGAAAACAACGACGCAACTTTCCGACATTAACGACAGCTATCACTTGGTTTTACTGGCTGTTCCAGACTCTCAGATAGCTGAAGTGGCTGCACAACTTCCAGAAAAAATTATTGCGGTTCACTTCTCAGGAGGAACTTCCATTTTGAATTTACCTCAGAAAAATCGCGCTGTTTGTTGGCCTTGTCAAACCTTGAAGAAAGGCACATCAATGAAGTACAAGAACATTCCATTGTTGTATGAATTCTCAAATTCAGATACCGAGACCATTGTGAAAGCGTTTCTTGAACCTGCTATTGGCAAATGGATTTCCGCCAACGGCGAACAAAGACAACTCGCGCATATCTCTGCTGTTTTCTCGAATAACTTCACCAACCACCTTCAACACATTTCACAATCGTTGTTGAAGGAAGCGCAGCTTCCAACCGATTTATTTTACACCATGTTGAAAGCACATGTTGAATTATTGGAAACGAAAGCACCTGAGTCTATTCAGACCGGACCAGCGCAGCGAGGCGATGTAGAAACCATTGAAGCGCAAAAACAATTATTGAATAATCATGTTGAATGGAAGGAAATTTATTCCCTTCTCTCCAAAAACATTCTCGACAAATACCAATGAATTACAAAGAAAAATTAGCGAAAACGAAGATTTTCATCTTCGACGTAGACGGAGTCTTCACCGACAATATTGTTTGGTTATTCCCAGACGGAGAGCAAATGCGCACCGCGAATGTTCGCGATGGATATGCTGTTCAATTAGCCGTGAAAAACGGATTTCGCATTGCGGTAATTAGCGGAGGACGCAGCGAAGCGGTTCGCGCACGCTTCGAAAAACTTGGTGTGCACGAAGTTCATTTGGGTTCTTCGAACAAACGACAAGTGTATTTAGATCTAAAATCGAAGTGGCATTTCCACGACGATGATGTGTGCTACATGGGCGATGACATTCCAGATTTACCACTTTTGAAAATTGTTGGATTGGCTTGCTGTCCGGCCGATGCAGCGCCTGAAGTGAAGGAAGTGTCGCACTACATTTCCAACAAAAATGGCGGACATGGTTGTGTTCGCGATTTGATGGAACAAGCGTTGAAGCTTCACGGGCATTGGATGAACGAAGAATCTGTAATTTGGTAAGTATGACAAAAAGAAATTTATTCCTTCTGGCATTTTTAGTTTTAGGTGGAAATGCATTCGGTCAATATTGGCAGCAACAAGCCAACTATGCCATTGACCTTTCTTTGAATACCAATGACGATTCATTCGTTGGAAAAGAAACCATTCTTTACACGAACAACAGCAACGACGAACTTACCAAGTTGTTCTTCCATTTGTACAACAATGCGTTTCAGCCCGGAAGCGATATGGATGTTCGTTCGCGCAGTCTGCCGGATCCTGATCGCAGAGTTGGCGATCGAATTTCGAAATTAACGAAAGAACAAGAAGGACATTTGCATGTCAAAAGCATTTCAATAAACGGAGAAAACATCACTTCAACTTATGAAGAGAATGAGACTATTTTAGAAGTCAACTTACTGAAGCCTATTCCACCTCATTCGGTTGCGAAGGTTGAAATCGAATTTTTCGGACAAGTGCCTTTGCAAATTCGCAGAAGTGGAAAAGACAATGCCGAAGGCATTGAATTCAGCATGAGTCAATGGTATCCAAAGATGTGCGAATACGACGAAGACGGCTGGCATCCGAATCCATATATCGGACGCGAGTTCTACGGCATCTGGGGAGACTTCAATGTAAACATTACCCTTCCAGCGAACTATGTGGTTGCGGCAGGTGGCGTGTTGTTGAATGAAGAAGAGTCTTTCAAGCGTGTTCAAAAAGCAGGTAAGAATTTATTGACTTGGAAATTCGAGGCGAAGAATGTTCATGACTTCGTTTGGGCAGCAGATCCAGATTATGTTAGAACAGAAACACAAGTTGTTGACGGTCCAAAAATTTATTTCTATCACCAACCTGAAGAGAAATACAATGAAGCTTGGGATCGTCTTCCTGAATTCACAGCAAAAGCATTTGCGCTGTTGAGTAAAGATTTCGGAAAATATCCATACCCGGTTTACAACGTGATTCAAGGCGGAGATGGCGGAATGGAATATCCGATGGCTACCCTTATCACAGGAAAGCGTTCGCTCCCTAGCCTTGTTGGAGTAACCGTTCACGAAGGTGCTCATTCTTGGTATCAGGGAATGTTGGCCACCGACGAAAGCAAATACTATTGGATGGACGAAGGGTTCACAAGCTTTGCGGCGACTGTGGTGATGAATGCGTTGTTCCCAGCGCAAGCAGATCCTTTTCATCGCGAATCCATTGATGGCTATTTGGAATTGGTGAAAGCAGGAATTGAAGAACCGTTAACAACACATGCCGATCATTTCGAAACGAATTACGCATACGGAGTTGCGGCATACAG
>JBDLUS010000204.1:0-16183 GCA_039805165.1 Bacteroidota bacterium
GGCGCGCGCTCTCCCTTCTCTTCCGTAACAGGAGTTGGCGCATAAGCGTGATCCATTAACGAAGAAGGAGAAGGGTCCTCTGCATTCGCAGCGCGATCGTAATCGCGCAAGATATTTTCCCCAGCTTTCTTCCACACATCATCCAATGTGCTGTCAGAAAAACCGAAATTGTTTAGTTGTTTTTTGAATTTTGGAAGAGGATCTCTTTTTTCAGCTTCTTCCAAATCGTGACGGTACCATTCTTTGCGAACACCGGAAGTGTGGTGTCCCAACAATGGAACTTTGCAATGCAACAACCAAGGCTTGCGCGACTTGCGCATGCTACTCAAAATTTCTTGAATGGTGTTAAAGCTCTGCACGAAATCGGTTCCGTCGATGCTCTTCACTCGAATATTCGGATAGGCTTTCGCCAAATTTGTTGCGTCGCCATAACGAATTTCTGAAGCGTGCGCACTGATGTCCCATTCGTTGTCTTGAACAAAGAACAAAACCGGAAGCTGCTTCAAATTCGCCATATGCATGGCCTCGGTCACTTCACCTTCGGTCATGGCTGCATCACCAATGGAACAAACCACCACCGAAGGAATATCGGTGTCGTTCAATCCTTGAAGCTCTTTGTATTGAACACCCATAGCAACACCAACCGTTGGAATGGCTTGCATTCCTGTCGCGGAAGATTGATGAGGAATCTTCGGCATGTTCGGACGATTCAGCGAAGGATGGCTGTAATAGGTTCTTCCACCACTAAACGGATCGTCTTTCTTCGCGAACAATTGAAGCATGAGTTCATACGGAGTCATGCCTATGCTTAACAAAATACTATCGTCTCTGTAATAAGCAGACAAGTAGTCGTCTTTCGTCAATTGAAGACCAAGTGCAATCTGGCAAGCCTCATGTCCGCGCGATGTTGCGTGCACATATTTCGAGGTTACCTTAGCGTTGGCTTCGTATAAATCTGATAGCTGACGAGCAGTGGCCATTTTTTCATAGGCCAAGAGCAAAGTGTCGCTATTCAATGTGAGTTCGTTTTCCATGAAATTTTCTTTCGGACTGCAAGTTACAACAACGTGGTATATGAAGGAAACCGTTTTACCTTTGGAAAATGCAATTTTTCAAATACCACGGCACGGGCAACGATTTCATTATGGTCGATAACCGTGAAGATTCTTGGCAGCCCACTTCAGAAGAGGTGGCTGGGTTGTGCGATAGACATTTCGGCATTGGGGCAGACGGGTTAATTCTGATTGAAGGTGATGAAGAGACCGAGTTCTACATGAATTATTACAACTCCGACGGTTCACAGTCTTTTTGTGGAAATGGAAGCCGCTGCGCGGTTGCCTTCGCGATGAGTCTGGGTATGTTGGAAAAGGAAGAAGCTTCGTTTAGAGCAATTGATGGATATCACGAAGCAAAGATCAACGGAGAGGAAATTTCCATTCGAATGACAGATGTTAAGGAAGTGGTAGTTCGAAGTGAAAATGAATATTTCGTGAACACCGGATCTCCGCATGTGGTGTCCATGGTAGAAGATTTGAATATCGATGTCATGGAACTCGGAAGCGGAATTCGCTACAGCGAGGAATTCGAGAAAGAAGGAACGAACGTGAATTTTTTGACTTTACTCAATCCAAACGAAGCAATGGTTCGAACCTACGAAAGAGGGGTAGAGGGTGAAACACTTTCATGCGGAACCGGCGTGACCGCTTGTGCCATTGTGATGCATCATTTATCAAACAGTGCCGAGGAAAAACAGATTCACGCGTTAGGTGGAGATTTAACAATCCGATTTGAAAAAACGGAAAAAGGATATGAAAACATTTGGTTGTGCGGACCTGCAGAACTTGTCTTTAAAGGAGAATGGATGTCATGAATAGAATTCTAGCCTGCTTAATTTTTATTGTGTTTGCTCAAAGAGCCAATGCAACAGGGAACAACCATGTTGGAAAACTTCCAAGCATGACTCTTTTAACCTGTTCTCCGGGTGAAGAGTTGTACACCTGTTTCGGACACAGTGCTATTCGCTACACCGACACGCTGAATGGTGAATGGGTGGATCTTGTTTTCAATTACGGAACCTTTGAATTCTCGGAAGGATTCTATTTGAAATTCGCAAGAGGAAAACTGAACTACATGTTGAGTGTTGAAAATTTCGCCGATTTCCAACAACAGTATTTATACGGTGGAAGAGGAATTTTAGAGAATGAGTTTAAATTGTCAGCAGAGCAAATTCGATTATTGGGATCTATGCTCATCGAAAATGCAAAAAAGGAGAATAAGTATTTTCAGTATGATTTCTTTTACGATAACTGCGCTACTCGCGTGAGAGATATTGTGTTGAAAGCCTTTCCGGAAATTCAACAAAATGAAAAAACGTTTTCGAATCGTCCGAAGTTTCGACATGATATAGACGTATATCTCGCTCATCAATATTGGGCCGATTTCGGAATTGATTTGGTTTTGGGAATGCCTTGCGACAAAACACCTGAGGCGGGACAAACATCTTTTTTACCCGATAGTCTTCAATCGAATATGATGGCTTGGACCATAAACGGACAAAAAGTTTTGGGCAGAACGAGCGAGATTCTTCCAGTGGATGATTCGTTGTTTGAAAAGCAGTCGCCATCGGCCAAACCCATTTTCTATGTAAGTCTTTCTGCATTGCTGTTCGCTGGATTCAGTATTTATTTGTGGTGGAAGAAAAGAGGTTGGAACTTATCTGAACGTTTGTTCCTTGGATTTTTCGGAGCACTTGGAATTGTGTTGTTCGTGATGTGGTTCTTAACCGATCACACCACAACCAAATGGAACTTCAATATACTTTGGGCAAACCCAATGCTGTTTGCTTTAGCCTTTGCGCGCATGAACGCAGTTAAGGCTTGGGTTCGAAAGTACGGGTTCGTTCAAATGGGTTTGTCAGCATACGTCCTCTTAGCGGTATTTATTCCAGCTATTGGAATTCAAACTTTTCCGAATGAGATAGGAGCTTGGCTTGTTGCACAATTGATTTTAATTTATCGATTCACCCGAATCACAAAACCTGTTAAAGGATAGATTATATTTGATACCATGCACTATAGAATATTCGCTTGTTTCATAGTTTGTATTTCCCTTCTTTCTTGCAAGAAAGATGAACCGACTTCGTGGGAATCGAATTGGGTAGCACCTTTGGCGCACGGTAGATTAACCTTGGCGGATTTAACGGCAGACAATGGATACACAGACAATGCAGGGATCTATCATTTGTATTTCGAAAAAATAATTTCTGGATTTGGGACAAGCGATTTAACCCAAATTCCGGACACGAACATTTCACAAAAATTTTCAGTGCCTTTAACGGGAGGACCTTTTCAAATTCCGGGAAACACCGCAATCATTACACAGAATCAGAACTATTCCGTTGAAACAAACGGCACCGGGTTGCGCATGGTGAAAGTGAAGTCAGGACAAATGATTGTCCATGTGAAGTCCTACGTGAACGCCTACTTGCATCCGAGCTTCACGCTTTACAATGTTTCGGAGGTTTATGGAAACAATACGGATATCGATTTCGCATTGACCCCCGGTAGCGCATCTTCTCCAACGGAAGGGTATTACACGGTAGACATGGCGAACAAATATGTCGTTCTTTCCGGCGCTTCAGGATTCGATTACAACAAGCTTTCAACGCATCTTGAAATTAAGACAGAATATGGAACCACCGCAGATCAGAATACGATATACGGCCAAGATTCAGTGCGATTTGAATTGATCATGTCTGATCTCGTTATTGATTACGCTAAGGGTTATTTCGGTAATGATACCTATTCTTTCAACGAGACGTTCAACCTTGCTGAAAGCGCGAACATGCCAACGGGATTGCTAGCGTTGGATCAGGCTTCGTTTGGATTCCATGTGACACACAAAATGGGATTTGATGGTAAGTTGAAGATTGATAACGTTATGGGATTGAATACGTACATGAATACCGGTGTTCAATTGGCAGGAGGGAATTTGTACAATCCATTTTTTATAACGAGATCCATTGATGAGGGAGGAATCGCTTCTGTTTCTAATTACGATATTGATTTGAATGAAGGGAACAGTAACATTACTTCGTTTATGGGAAGTTTGCCATATTCCGTTCTTTTTACCGGTAGTTTACAATTGAATCCGTTTGGAAACGTAAGCGATGGAAACGATTTCTTCTACGCGGATCAATTAACCGAAGCGAAATTGGTTGTAGATGTTCCTTTGCGATTGGCTGCCAGCGATCTTACACTTCGCGATACGTTGAATGTGGAAGTAACCACAGACGCGGTTCGTGTGAGTTCTTTAACACTGGATATTCAGAATGCATTTCCAATGGAATGGAAATTAAATTTGACAACGTTGGGTGGAGTAGTTGTTGCTGAAGATTTAAATGTTTCAAGTGGAAACAGTATTGATGCATTGGCACTTTCAACTTCAAGCACACTTGTGATTCCTATTTCTGAATCGCAATGGAACATTATTAAGTCGGAAGGAAAATTAATTCTGCAAGTCGTTTCAAACACACCGTCATTTCCTCAGTTGGTGAATCTTTACAATTCATATTTCATAGACGTGCATGTGAAAGCAGGCGTTGTACTTAATGCTGAAGTGGAATGAAAAAGATTCTAATTGTTTTCGTTTTCGCGCTCGCGAGTGCAATGTCTTCCGCACAGACGTCATACCTCTGGTTGACAAGATCAGACACTACAGGAAAGGCCTTCAGAGGTATTATAGATATTCAAGGAAACGCTGCGGCGGGAAGTACATTCTTGACCAAAGAGTTGGTGAGGCCATTTGTAGTTGGGGGAACAGTCACTGCTGAAGCGAGAAATTCCGCCATAGATGGAATGACTGATCTTGGCGTGTTTGGAGGAAATGCAAATGCTCGCGCACGCTACTATGGCGGAAGAGACAGTTTGTTCGGAAGTGAAATGCTAGACTTGTACATTCAAGTTGGAAAAGGATATTTTGGAAGTGGAAGAATTTCGAAAGAGGCGTTCGATTTATTGAGCAACGGGAATGTGAACTACCAAGGTGCGCGTGTTCCTCTGAATTCCATTCAAGGAGAGGTACAAGGATTTCAATCGATAGGATTTGGTATTTACGACAAGCGAACATTCAGTTCGATTGGAATTTCTATGGTGAACGGATTAACTTATCAGCAGTTCAGTTTGTTTCCACCATCATCGTTTTACACTTCACCGAATGCAGACACACTGCAACTCGATTATTCAGGAGAGTATGTGCATTCGGCTAATCCTCGTCCGAATGGAAACGGTATTGGTTTCAGTATTGATGGCGAGTACAATTTCGTTCGCGACAGAGGCATTGACAAGAAGGAAGTTTGGAATTCTCTTGGGGTGCGAAATTTAGGTTGGGTGAATTGGAACGGACAAAGTGAAGTGGTGAATTTTGATTCAACACTTACATGGACGGGTGTTGATTTGAATGCTATTTTGAATGAAGATTCATTGTTGAATGGCGCATCTGGATTTGCAGATACCTTAGTCACCACTTCTCAGAATGTCTCTTTTTGGAGACCATTACGTGGTTCATTTTATGTGCGTTCCGTTTATCGTTGGAATGAAAAGCTTCGCTTGACTGCTGGTTTGGAAATGTATGCAGCACCTCTAAAGCCATTGGCAACCGTGGGATTCATGTATATGCCGAAGAGTAATTTCATAGCTTCCATGAATGTGTCTAATGGCGGATATGGCAATTGGAAATTAGGAATGGGCGTGCAAATGCTTATTGCCAATCAGTTTCATTTAGGTGTTCAGACTTCGAATTTGCCGGGATACTTTTTCAAGAACACCCGCGAGATGCAAGCTTCGATTCAATTAAGTTATTTATTTAAAACAAAAAAGAAAGACAATGAATAGTGCTGATGTAATGAAAATGGCTCAAACCAAATCGTTGGTTTTGTTAGCTGGACCGTGCGTGGTTGAAGGTGAAGATTTGGTAATGGAAGTTGCCGGTCGTGTAAAAGAAATTACAGACAAATTGGGAATGCCATATGTGTTCAAGGCTTCATATAGAAAAGCGAATCGCTCACGTGTCGATTCATTCACGGGGTTAGGTGATCAAATCGGTTTAGAACTCATTCAGAAAGTGGGTAAGACCTACGGTATTCCAACTGTAACAGATATTCATGCTGCAGACGAAGCGGCAATGGCTGCGGCCTATGTTGATGTTTTACAGATACCAGCATTCCTTTGTCGTCAAACAGATTTGCTTCAGGCGGCTGCTGCGACAGGGAAGGTGGTGAATATTAAAAAAGGACAATTTCTTTCTGCAGAGTCTATGAAACACGCTGTGAATAAAGTAAAGGAAGCGGGTAACAACAACGTTTGGTTAACTGAACGCGGCACCATGTTCGGATACCAAGATCTTGTTGTCGATTACCGAGGTATTCCCGTTATGCAAGAATATGCACCTGCCATTATGGACTGCACGCATTCGTTGCAACAGCCAAATCAAAGCAGTGGTGTTACGGGTGGAAAACCAGAGCTCATTGGAACCATTGCGAAGGCTGCTGTTGCAGTTGGGGTAGACGGATTGTTCATTGAAACACATCCGAATCCGGCGGTAGCTTTAAGCGACGGAGCAAACATGCTTCAATTAAATAAATTGGAAGAACTGCTTGAACAAGTCATGGAAATTCGCGCAGTGATAAAAAAATAATTCATGAAGAAATTCGATTTCATCTGTTTGTTCGTTTCGTTTGCATTGGCTCAAATGTGCATGGCGCAGCCTGTTGTGCACAATTACGGCAGTGCGGGTTCTGACGAATATGCATCTATTGTTGCTCATCCGAATGGAGGTTTCGTGGCAGTAGGAACAACAGGCGGTGAAGTGGGATCGCAAACCGATGTGTACTTGTCGAAGTTGAATGCATCGCTCGATTGCGAATGGACTTTAAACATAGGAGGAATTGGAATTGAGCGTGGAAATGACGTTGCAGTATACTCCGATGGAAGTATTTATTTCTGCGGAATGATTTTAAGTAATTCGGTTACGGGTTACAAGAATTTAGTTGGAAAATTAGATGCGAATGGAAATCTGTTATGGTCGCAAGAATTCGGTGAAGGAGTATGGGACGAAGCGCGCAATGTTTTGTTAGATGCAAATGGAACCGTTTGGGTGGCAACGAATTCTTATTTTCCAACTGGAGAAGAAAAAGTAGTCCTCTATTCTTTGAGTGAGACAGGTGGGATTTCAGCGCCTATTGAAATTGAGTCTTCAGGTTCAAATAAAAATGCAGCCTTAGAATATTATAACAATGAGCTTTATGTCTTGAACAATCACGATGTGAGTACCTACCCGCATTACAGCGTGAAGAAGGTAGACAATACTGGATCATTACAACAAACTTATGAAGTAAGCGGATTGGGTGTTCTAGGACACGATTTGCAAGTTTGGAGTTACGGTGTTTTTGTTGCTGGAGAATTCTTGAATGGGACCTTACGCAATCCATACACTTGCGCATTCAATCTCGATGGTACTGTCAATACAGAGACCTACAACAACTTCAATTTTAACATGTGGTACAACGCGGTGCACTCAAATTCGGAAGGGTATACGCTAGCAGGCGAGACAACAGACTTTGGATTTGGTGAACAGGAATGGGTGTTACATAGAGTCAATGTTTTGGGTCAATATGCAGGCGGCGGAACTGTCGGAACAAACAAGTTCGAGATTTGCAAAGATTTACTAGTCGTTAACGATACGGTTTATTTGGTTGGAAGTTCAAACGGATTCCAGTTGAACAAGCAACAGCAAGCCACGGTTTACAGAAATGAATCGGTGGTTCTTTCGGCACTGGATCCTACCAGTGTAAACAACGATTGTTTTTATGTCGGAACAGAAGATTTATTAGTGGAAGAAAGCCTTTCGTTTATTTCAATTGGAAACAACTTCTTTCAATCTTCAACACAGGTGAATAATCTGAAAGTACAGTTGTACAGCATCGACGGTAAATTAACCTTCAGTCATTCAGGGTCAAATGAATTCCAAGTGAATGCATCACCTGGAATTTATTTTCTCGTTTTTCAATCTGAAAAACAATCGGGCGTTCAGAAAATTAGTGTTCGTTAACGCGAAGAAAGCGCAATGGAGTACACTCCTGGAATGGCCTCTATTTCGGTTTGAATTTCTTTGGTCACTGCAATTTTGTTTCTTTCGGAAGAAGGAAGTATCACACGGTCTTCTCCATTTTTTAATTCAATGCGCAGCTGAGCATGACCGGTATTTTTTACCAGCAGATCGTCTAGTTTTTGAATAGATTGTTCAGTTAAAAATTCAGAGTCGATACCAATGGTTAAATAGCGTCCGAGCTTTTCTTTTACCTCAGCGAGTAGGGTGATTTCTACAATTTGGAACTCCGTTTTTTCTTCGGTGTTTTGTCCATATCTGCGCTTTTGAAAACGTCCGCGTACATACAAGAAGAAGTTGTCTTGCATGTAGGCTTTGAAGTTCATGTAGTCTTTGCGGAATAAACGGAAATCGTGCGAACCTTCTCCGTTTTCAAGAGTGAAACTTCCGTAAGGATTGCCTTGCTGAGACATGCGGTGTTGCACATTTTTAACAATTCCGGCAAAGGCAATTTCGCGTCCATTGTTTGGCTCAGGATTTTCTAAGGCTTCCATGGAATTTGAATGACAGAACGCTTCAATCTCCAATGCGAAATCGTCGAGCGGATGTCCAGAAATAAACATACCCACGAGTTCTTTTTCCTTCGATAATTCAGTTAGCGCATCCCACGGTTCTACTTTCGGAATGGCGGGCGGTTGAATTTCAACGCCAGAGTCTTCACCGAAAAGTGAAGCTTGTGACGAGTTCTTACCATCGCGCGCTGCACGAGCGTATTTCACAAGCGTGTCTATGAATCCTTCGCCTTTGTTATCTGTTCCGAAATAGGCAGAGCGTGTAATTCCGAATCTGTCAAATGCGCCGCACATGGCTAAGCTTTCAAGCACGCGCTTGTTCGTGGCTTTGTCGTCTACACGCTCGAGGAAATCGAAAACCGTTTCGAACGGTTTCGTTTCGCGTTCACGAATCATACTCTCAACCGCATTTTCTCCAACCGCTTTTACAGCAGCCAATCCAAAGCGAATAGCCCCTTCTTTATTCACAGAGAAAAGCGAAAGTGATTCGTTCACATCTGGCGAAAGAACAGGAATGCGCATGCGTTTGCATTCTTCCATGAAGAAGGTAACGCCTTTGATATCGCTCATGGAGTTACTCAAAGTAGCAGCCATGAATTCAGCGGGGTAGTGTGCTTTCAAATAGGCCGTTTGATAGGCGATCCAAGCATAACAAGTCGAGTGCGATTTGTTGAAGGCGTAACTCGCAAATTTTTCCCAGTCGGCCCAAATCTTTTCAAGTTTATCTGCCGGATGCCCATTTGCAATGGCGCCTTCCATGAACAAGCTTTTCATTTTGTTCAGTTCTTCAATGAGTTTTTTACCCATTGCTTTACGCAAGACGTCGGCCTGACCTTTGGTGAAGTTGGCAAGTCTTTGAGACAGCAACATTACTTGCTCTTGGTATACGGTAATACCGTAGGTCTCTTTCAAGTTGTCTTCCATTTCAGGAAGGTCGTATTCAATTTTTTCGAGTCCGTGTTTACGTCGAATGAACTGCGGAATGTACTCCATAGGACCTGGACGGTACAAGGCGTTCATGGCAATTAAATCGGCAAAGACGGTAGGCTTGAGGTCGCGCATGTGCTTGCGCATACCTTCACTTTCATATTGGAAAATGGCAACTGTTTCACCGCGTTGGAAAAGCTCGTAGGTCTTTTCATCGTCGATGGGAATGTTGTCAATGTCAATGTCAATGTTGTGCGAAAGTTTAATGAGCTTCAGGGCGTTCTTGATAATGCTCAGGGTCTTCAATCCCAAGAAGTCCATTTTCAACAGACCTGCTTTTTCTACAACGGAGTTGTCGAATTGCGTACACCACATGTCGCTGTCTTTCACTGTCGACACCGGTACGAAATTCGTAATGTCGGTGGGTGTAATAATCACGCCGCAGGCGTGAGTTCCCGTATTGCGAATGGACCCTTCTAAAATCTTCGCCATTCGCAATACCTTTCCTTCCGGAGTAGTGCTTGCAGCAATGGCGCGCATGCGCTGCATGCGCTCGAATTCTTCACTCGAGAAATCGTCTTTCAACTGTTTCTCTTCTTTGTTGAAGATGTCAGAA
This sequence comes from Bacteroidota bacterium, assembly GCA_039805165.1. Lineage (GTDB taxonomy): Bacteria > Bacteroidota > Bacteroidia > Flavobacteriales_D > Sanyastnellaceae > CAIZGX01. Next base: position 10,219 of record JBDLUS010000204.1, read on the forward strand.
AGAGACGCGCGATCTGGAATTAATTTCGTCAGTTGTTCCGATTCGCCAATAGACAAGTCGAACACACGCGCAGCATCTTTTACAGCCGACTTCGCGGCCATCGTGCCGTAGGTAATGATTTGCGCAACTGCGTTGCGCGAATATTTATTTCGTACGTACTCAATAACTTTTTCTCGTCCTTCGTCCTCGAAGTCGATATCCATATCGGGCATCGATACACGATCCGGATTCAAGAAACGCTCAAAGAGGAGATCGTACTTAATCGGGTCGACATCTGTTATCCGTAAGCAATAGGCCACCGCAGATCCTGCGGCAGAACCACGACCAGGCCCCACGGACACATCCATGCTACGGGCTTCCCTGCAGAAGTCTTCAACAATAAGCAAGTAACCGGGGTACCCCGCTTTTTCAATTACCGAAAGCTCGAAGTGAAGTCGCTCGCGAATCGATTCGTCGAAATCGCCGTAGCGATATTTCGCGCCTTCAAATGTTAGGTGTTCTAAATATGCAGATTGCTCAGCAATGGTCTTAAGCTTTTCTTTTTCTTGCGCAATGCGCTCTTCGTCGTATCCATCGGTATTCCACTTCTCAATACGCTGTGATATCAAGCGGTCATGTGAAGCAGTAATTTCAGTTTGAAAATCCGTGATGAAAGATTCGGCAATGTCAAACTTTGGTAATAGAATTTCTCTATCAAGTTTGTATCCGTCGCATTTGTCGGCAATTTCCAAGGTTGTCTCCAACGCTCCTGGATATGCCGAGAAAGCTTGAGCCATTTCCTGAACATCTTTCAAATAGAATTCGTTGTTCGGAAAACCGAAGCGGAATTCTCTTCCTTTTTTACCAATGTATTTTGAAGGCGTGCTTACTTTCTCTCCATCCTTCACGCAAAGCAAAGCATCTTGCGCTTCGGCGTCGCTCTTTTCAGTGTAGAAGGTGTTGTTCGCAGCGAAGTATTTTACGTTGTGTTTTTCACAAAACCGAACAAGTGTTCGGTTCACCACCTGCTCTTCTTCCAAGCCATGGTTATTCAATTCAGCATAAAAATCTTCTCCGAATTGTTCCTTCCAGAAAACAAAAAGTTCTTCTGCTTTTTCTTCGCCAATATTCAAAATGGTTGAAGGAATTTCACCCCAAAGTGAACCGGTGCAAAGAATGAGTCCTTCCTTGTATTCAAGCAAAAGGTCGCGGCTAATACGCGGTACGTAGTAAAATCCTTCTGTGTAAGCAATGGAAGAAAGCTTAGCAAGGTTTTGATAGCCTTTGAAGTTTTTTGCGAGTAAGACAACCGGATAACCATCGTCTTTCGCAGAGCGATCGGTGTGATTTCGACACATGTTCAACTCAGCACCAACAATGGGTTTGATTCCCTTTTTGTGTGCCGCGCTAACAAAGTGGAACGCGCCCATCATGTTTCCAGAGTCTGTAACTGCAACAGCTGGAGAACCCATTGCGATTGATTTTTTAATCAATGCGTCAATGGTTGTTGTACTTTGAAGAATACTGTATTGTGAGTGAACGTGCAAGTGAACAAACTTTTGATTTTCATCAACCTCAACGGCTTGTGAAGTTTGTTCAGGAACAATATCGCTTGATTTTTCCGATTTGAAATTGCTGTCTTGAAGAACAGGCGCTTCATAAACAACTTCGTCTTTAGCTATTCCGGCAGATGCAGGGATAACACCAATACGAATGAGTTCGAAGAAACATTTCCCGGTAGCGGCAACGTCGTATGCGGCGTCGTGCGCCTCTTCGAATTTTACATGAAATAATTTTTCGTGAAGTTCGGTCAGCGTTGGCCACTTGAACTTTCCGCCACGTCCGCCAGGAATAGCACAAAAGTCTGTTCCAAACTCTTTGGTGTCCATGCTCGAGATTTGCTCAAGCACGTTTATTCTTCCTTCTCTTAAAAATTCACATCCAACAATGTTGATGTCGAATTCAATGTTATGTCCGGCTACAAATTGCGTTTGAGCAAGTGCCGCTTCAAATTGGTCTAAGCATTCATTCAGCGGAATACCTTCTTTCGTTGCGCGCTCCGTAGATATGCCGTGAATTTTTTCGGAAGAGTAGGGGATTGAAAATCCATTCGGCTGAACAATAATACTTCCTTGAGAAATTAGGTTTCCGCGCTCACCGTGCAGCTGCCAAGCCAATTGAACAAGCCTAGGCCAATTGTTAAAATCGGTCAGTGGCGCATTGTAGTTTTGAGGAAGGCCTGTGGTTTCGGTGTCGAAAATTAAATACATGGAAGTTGTTCAGATAGGAGCATAAAATTACTACCTCCCTTCCGAATAATTAGACATTGTGGAAATCTTTCCGACCTCTTTTTTTGAACCAACTTGAATTTCGAAATACTAACATGGAAAAGAGCCCTAGCCCCAGGAAATAAACATAGTCTGAAGTCCAAATGATGGCAACATCTGCATCTGTATAAAACGAGATGTAATAGGCGTAGGCGAGGTAAAGCACTGTCGTCGCAAGCTCAATAAAAAATCCTTGAATAGTCATTCCAGCGCCTTCAACAGCTGCAAGAAGAATGCTTGTAATTGCAAATATGGAAATTGCAGGAAGTACAACGTACATGCTCTTCACCGTCAATCGCACGGTTTCGTCGTTGGCGTTGAAAAGATGCGCAATGCTTTCCGGATAGAGCCAAAGTCCGTGCGTGAGAATTAAGATAAAACTGAAGTTCAGCAGTGCTAGTCTTTTAAGCACATTGAAAATTTCGCTACTTCTCTTTTCAGCAAGCAGTCCGGAAACATACGTTTTCGTTGTGCTCGAAAAACCCATAACACTTACCCAAGCAAGCATGTACATGTTTCGAACAATAAATGCACTTTGAAAAGAGTCTTCCCCTTTCTTTTCAATGAAGGCGAAGAAGATGATCCAGATGCTCAATGCAACAAGCATTTGAAGCATAATAGGAACGCCTAAACGAAGAATTTCTTTGGTGTAACGGAAAGGGATGCGATATAAATTTCGAAACAAACGAACCTCTTTGTACTTCGCATGCAAGAGTGTGTATACGAAAAGAACCAGTGCTGCAGCGCCTTCACCCATGTTAGTTGCAATTGCAGCGCCTCGGACTTCCAACCGAGGGAAATTCATATTTCCAAAAATGAAAAGGTAATCGAAGACAATAGTGAAAATGGCAACTGTAACAGTAGAGTAGATCATGCTTCGCGTTAGCGCTATTCCAGACCAAAAAGATTGAAGCACTTGTATGAACGTGAAGAAAATGAATCCATAAGCGCGCGTTTCCGCAAATGTTTTCATGTAGTTGCGCGTTTCTACATCTTCAATACTTCGGTCTAAAAACGTGGGGATGAAAAAAGCTAAAACGATAAACTGAATCAAAACAATGAATGCTCCAATGAAAAGTGCATTTGCAAATACGGTTGGAATTTCTTCGCTTCTTCCTTCACCGCGTTTGCGTGCAATTAATATTTGTGAAGCGTTCGCCAATCCTGCAGAGAGCATAGAAAGTGCTATGTAAATAAGCCCAACGAAACTCACAGCGCTCATGGCTTTTCCATTCAATTGCGCTACGAAAAAATTGTCTACGAGTACAACAATAAATTGCACGAATGCGCCCATACACAAGGGGAGAGCCATTTGTAAAAGGGCTCTGTTGTTTGTGCTTAGTGCAATTTTTTCAGACATTTTTTTTGTTGTGCCATTCGGCTTCAATGTGCTTCCACCAATGAATGCTGTGACGCGCCCAATCCAATTTCAGCTCTAATTTTTCTGCGTCGCTTAGTTGCCAATCAAGAGAACTGCTGCGCAAGTTAGTGGTTAAATGCTGCAACGCAATGCTGGTAGCGGCAGAGACGTTAAGGCTTTCGGTAAAGCCTTGCATGGGAATGTGCACGAGCACATCGGCTTGTTCAACCATAAAGTCACTCGCACCTGAAAGTTCTGTCCCCATGACCAATGCTGTTTTTTGTGAAAGGTCTAATTCAGAAAGAGGAATGGAGTTTCCATGAAGGTGTGTAACTGCTAAACGGTAACCTTTGTTTTTTAAATCACGAACACATTCGGCAGTATTGCTGCGCGTTGAATTGTATCTGTGAAGGGTAAGCCATTTTCCTGCGCCTTTCGAGATGCGCTGTAGGTGTTGAAACGGATTGGTATTCTCAATTAAATATCCGTCTTGAATTCCAAACGATTCCATGCTTCGAAGAATAGCACTGGTGTTGTGCGATTGATAGAGATCTTCGAGTACAACGGTTAAGTATCTTGTACGCAAATTAACGACCTCGTCGAAACGCTGTTGTTTGAAGGGCGTCAGCGCTTCACAGAATAGGTCGTATAGTTCTTGACTCATGGTGTGCAAAAATAAAAAGGGCTGCCGAAGCAGCCCTCATATTTTTCGTAACTGAAAATTACTTCACTTTAGAAGATAACTCAGCACCAGCTTTGAACTTAACTACTTTTTTAGCTTTGATAGTGATTTCTTTACCAGTTTGTGGGTTACGTCCTTTACGAGCCGCACGCTTTGAAGTAGAGAAAGAACCGAAACCAACTAGGGCAACACGGTCGTCTTTTTTCAACGCTTTAGTAGTTACTTCGATGAATGCATCTAATGCACGCTTCGAATCAGCTTTAGAAAGCTTAGAAGAAGCTGCGATAGCTTCGATCAATTCTGCTTTGTTCATTTTGTTTTGGTTTTTATTAATTAAACATTTGTTTGTTATCCCAAATGTAAAAGAAGCATTTTCTAATTCGCAAGTAAACACTGAGAATTTTTATCATTTTGTTGAAAAAAGCGCGTTGTTGTTCATAACCACGAGGTTTTTGTTCTGAAACGCCTTGATTTACTAGGTTTTAGCGCATTAAAAAGCCCGCTATTGCGGGCTTTTTGGTTTTGTGAGAATAGGATTATTCCGATTTTTTTCTTCCAATGATGAAGTAAACAACAGCACCTATAGGAATCACCATCAATCCGAAGTATGCAGCAGGATCATCACTCAACGCATTTTTTACAATGAACCAAGCAACTACAGCAATAAACAATATAGGTAATACGGGGTAGAGCGGCGATTTGAAAATGCCGTCTGTTTGTCCCATTTTTTTCATTCTGAAAATAAATATTCCAGAACAAGCCATAGCAAGGAAGAACCACTCTGTAATTGTAACATAAGTATACAGCGCTTCAAATTTTCCCCAAACGAAGATGAGGACAATCGCCCATGCAGACTGCAAGAGAATAGCATTCACGGGCACACCGAATTTCGGATGTGATTTTCCAAATGCTTGAAAGAATAATCCTTCATTCGACATCTGTTGCACAATGCGTGGAGTTGCAAGAACGTACAGACCTGCGCATCCGAATACGGACAGTGCAATCAATATCGAGACAGCTAAAGATCCGCCAGGAATAATTTTTTCCATGGCATCTGCGGCTAACGTTTTGCTGTTTTGAATTTCTTCAATGCTCAACACGTTCATGTAACCAATGCTCACGAGCACGTATGAAAGCGTTACGACTAATGTTCCAAGGATAAGTGCTAGAGGAACGTTTCGCTTTGGGTTCTCGGCTTCGTTCGTTACGAAGCTAGCATAATGCCATCCCGTGTATGACCATAGCACTCCAACAAATGCTTTGGCCCAACCAAAACCTTGTGCTTTTTCATTCGTGAAAATTTCTGAAACAGAAATGCTATTCTCGAAGATATTGTTCGTTCCCAAAAAGAGAAGAAGAATAAGCAATCCATAAATACCAATAATCTTCAAAACGGTAGACACGTTTGCGAACCATTTCGAGCTGTCTAAACTGAACATGTTGAACAGTGTAAGAATAACAATAGATACAGCGGCAACAACCGGCAGCAAGGTGTCAGAGAATCCGATAATCTTTTGAGAGTAATCGGCGAAAACAACAATTAGAGCAGCAATGGTTCCTGAAGAAACCACCGTAAGCAAACACCATCCATATAAAAATGCAGGAAGTGGTCCGAAG
>JBDLUS010000205.1:0-5134 GCA_039805165.1 Bacteroidota bacterium
GCGACATATGAAAATATGATTCCTTTATTTTTCAATTACTATTCGTTCTCTACCAAGTCACCCACTTCAAATTGTCAAGAAAAATGTTCACTGGAGTAGTTGAATTTGTTGCGTTGGATTCAATATAAAATTCGTGAAATTGTGCTGTCGGATTTTGTTGGAGAATGTATCCAAAATCAATGTAAATTTTCTTCCAAACTGGCGTCAACCCATCTCCGCTAGAAGAAGGATTAATAATAAGCGCTGGGTTTTTAGCGATAATTCCCCCCGTAGTAGTAATGAAGCCTACTGAGAAAGTATTATTACTGCTGTAATTCATTTCGAGAAACACGTTGTTACCGCTGGTGTATCCCAAATTGTCTTCGTCTTTGTAGTAAAGTTTACTTTCACCAGGGTCGAGATGACCCCAACCACTTCTGTTTCCTTCGAATACCTGCCCTGACTGATTGGTTACTGAAAAAGATCCGTTGTTCGTCCCTGTTTGAACAAGGAAATTTCCGCTTTCAAATCCTTTTTCCGAAATGACAGCTTGGTTGTAATATGTGAAAGCGGGAACGATAGTATCTATTTGAAATGCAGAAATGGTAAGTGTTGTGTCGAAAGGCGCGAAAAACGGATAACGAATGCGGGTGTTGGAAATGCCGTTACTTTTAATGCCGGCGAATATGCGAATCGTCGAGGTGCCGAGTTCTAAAATTGGAATTTTTGCAGGCAAATCATATACCCCCAAACTCTGATCGTTCGCATAAACCCATACTTCGGTTATGGCTTCACTTGATGTTCCTTGATTGAGATTCGCTTGGAAAGAAAAAGAGGGAATATACAAATACGCAGGTTCCTTCTCCTTCGGATTTATAATGTCACATCCTTGAAGTGCAAGTATCGACAATGCTATGAAAAAAACAAATGGTTTCAATCGTTGTGTTTTGGGCTGCGAATATACATTCGCATCAAAAGGTTACCGAAGGAAACGAAAGAAATATTAGATTATTGCCAAAGAGAAATATTCAATCTTTAATCTTCAGAAGTGAAGACGTTCAATCGAATTTTTTCAGCAATCATTTCAGCCACAGCTAAGGCCTTGTGCCCATCTTCTAATGAAACAGTTGGCTCCGTCTGACGCAGTACGGCTTCTCCGAAGCTGGTGAGCTCTTGCTTCAATGCGTTGTTATCTGGAACTGAAAGATTCTTTCTTGTTATTTCGTTCTCTTCGTTTTCGCGAAGCAGTTCATAACCGTGTGCGGTTTTATTCAAGAAGTCAGAAACGTAACAAGCATCTTTCTGATAGAATCTCATTTTACGCATAGCGTCTGTAGCCACGCGGCTCGCTGTAAGATTCGCAACACAACCGTTGTCTAATTCAATACGCGCGTTGGCTATGTCAATGTGCGGTGTTAGAACAGATGCGCCGTTCGCAGATACTTTTCGAACGTTAGCTTTAGTGACAGCTAAAATCAAATCAATGTCATGTATCATAACATCGAGAATCACCGAAACGTCGTTGTTTCTTCCTTTGTATTGACTCAATCGATGAGCTTCAATGTATTTGGTGTTTTCCAACAATGGAGAAACAGCCAAATAGGCTGGATTGAAACGTTCAATATGTCCCACTTGCGCAACCACTTGCGCCTCCTTTGCGAGTTTAATAAGTCTATTACTTTCCTCTAATGTAGATGTGATAGGCTTTTCAATGAAAACGTGTTTAAGATTACGAATGGCATTCGAGGCGCATTGAAAATGTGAAGGAGTACTCGACACCACATCTACCACATCTACTTCGTTTATTAGCGCATCGAGACTGTGACAAGGTTCTATTCCGAACCGAGCTGCAGCTTCTTTCGCGGCTTTAATATCCGGATCGAAAAAATGTATAGATTGAAACAATTCCGGTAACTCCGAAAGCACTTGCATGTGAATCTTACCCAAGTAGCCCGTTCCTAATACTCCTATTTTCAACATAAATAATTCTCTTCTTATGCAAATGTGATTGAAATTGATGTCTACATCACTTCGTTGATTTTTACTTTTCAACACTGAAAAGCGGATGAAATAGTCGCTTACCTTGGCCGTATGATTGAGGATAATTACAGACATAAGGGGCTGAGAAGAAAGTTAGTGGATGAATTGCGTGAGAAGGGAATTACCGATGCGCGTGTGCTTGACGCTATAAATAAAGTTCCCAGACACGCTTTTTTGACGAGTGCTTTTGTTGAGTTGGCGTACGAGAACAAAGCACTTCCAATAGGAGCGGAGCAAACCATTTCAGCGCCATATACCGTGGCCTTTCAAAGCCAATTGTTAGATGTGGAAAAGGGAATGAAGGTCCTAGAAATAGGAACGGGTTCTGGTTATCAGACTTCCGTTTTGTGTGAAATGGGGGCGAAGGTGTATTCCATTGAAAGACAGAAATTGCTTTTCGATACCTCGAAGAAAATGTTGGCTGAAATGGGTTACAAGTGTCACTTAGCCTACGGAGATGGCTACAAAGGCATTCCTGCATTTGCACCTTACGATAGAATTATTATCACATGCGCTATACCCATTGTGCCAGAGGAACTGCTCATGCAAATGAAACCGGGAGGTAGGCTAGTTATGCCTTTCGGAGAAGGGGAGAAGCAAGAGATGACACTTATTCAGGAAGACGAAGAAGGTAATTTTCAAAACACGTATTACGGCGAATTTTCTTTCGTGCCCATGCTCGAGAAGAGGAGCAACACCAAGTCGTGATTTTATTTAATTCGAAGGGAAAAGACTTTTTCATCGAAAAGAAATCCTTCCAATAAATCACCCGAAGCCACAGGACCAACACCCGCCGGAGTTCCGGTAAAAATTAAATCGCCAATCTTCAAGGTGAATACCTCTGATACATTTTCAATGAGTTTGTCAATGGAATGAATCATATGAGAGCTGTCTCCTTCTTGAACCGTGACACCATTTTTCTTTAATGAAAAAAGTATGGGGGAAGGAAGGGAGTCTGTTTCAAAGAATTTTTCACTTACAAAAGCAGATCCGTCGAACGATTTGGCGCGTTCCCAAGGAAGTCCTTTTTTCTTCAATTCATCTTGAACATCACGAGCAGTGAAGTCAATACCTAAAGTAACTTCATTGTAGTAACGCGGAGCGAATGATTGCTGAATGTGCTTGCCCAACCGATTGATTCTGAAAACCAATTCCAATTCATAGTGCACATCATTTGTAAATGCTGGAATAACAAACGGATTTCCTCTTTGAATAATAGCAGAGTCGGGCTTGCAGAAAACTACAGGATTTTCTGGGACAGCGTTTCCTAATTCGGCCGCGTGGGCCGCGTAGTTTCTTCCAATGCAAATAATTTTCATTACGGTCGAGCTATAAATTCAATGATCACTTTTCTATCTCCGGGGTTCTTGCCAATGGACCCAACATCACCCACAAACTTCGCCACACAGCGGTTAGCGTCTATACCCGAATTCACAATAAAATTCCGAGCTGCTTTCGCGCGTTTTTCTGACTCTTTCCAATTCTTTTCGCTGCTTCCATTTCTATCGGAATACCCCGTGATCAGAACTCCTGTCTTGCCATTTCGTGCAAGTTTTTCAACAACTTCATTCAGCTGCTGTTGTGCTGTTGTGCTCAAGTCAACACCCGATTTTTCGAAGTAAATAACAATGGGTTGAATGGGTACCGGTGCTGCAGTGAATTTCGGTAAACTTGATTTGTCACTTCCGTTTAACCATTGTCTTGCGGCACCGTCAGAGGAATAAGGGACAATGGGTAAAAGTGAATCTTGCGACGCGGGCTCTTGTCCAAACATAGAAATGCTTGAAACAAAAAAGATGAAAAACATGAGTCCGCGCATAACACGTAAAATTAGCGCACCTCGATGAACCAAACCGATTGATTTTATTCACCATTCATTCACAATGCAGACTTTAATCTTTGTTCATTACGCCATTTTGCGCGCGAATGCTTTCTTTGTGAATGGCTTCAAGATAAGCGGAAAGAAAAGTTTCGGTTAGATTTGCTGATTTACCCCATGCCTCGCGGCTTTCAAGAATTTCCTTCCAACGTTCCAATTGGAAAATGGTAATGCCTTCCTCCTTTTTTAAAGCGCCCATTTCTCTTGAAATGTTCATTCGCTTTCCCAATAAATCAATGATGTCGGCGTCTAACGCATCAACACGGTCGCGAAGGGTTTGAAGTTTTTGAGCAGAATTGGATGTCAGGAAAGTGGAGCGATAATGTAGCAACTCAGCCATTTCCGCAACCTGAACGGGTGTGATTTGTTGCTGAGCATCACTTAAAGCGTTATCAGGGTCTGGGTGACTTTCGATCATGATGCCGTTCATGCCAAGGTCAATGGCGCGTTGGCTAACATCGCGAAGCAAAGTTCTGTTGCCGCAGATGTGGCTCGGATCGCAGATAAGAGGAATGTGAGGGAACTGTGTTTTGAATTCAATTGGAATCTCCCAAAGCGGTTTGTTTCGGTAAGGGAGTTTATTCGCCACTGAGAATCCACGATGTATCGCACTCAAGTCTGAAAGTCCAACTTTTTGAAAGCGCTCGAAAGCGCCAATCCACAAGGAAAGGTCAGGATTGATAGGGTTTTTAATGAATATTGGAATATTCACTCCGCGAAGGGCTTCAGCAATTTCTTGAACTGAGAACGGATTCGTGGTTGTGCGCGCACCAATCCAAAGTGCATCGAAATTGTATTCAAGACACAATTCTACGTGCTGCGCTGTTGCTACTTCCGTAATGATTTTTACTCCTGTTTCTTCCTTGGCTTTTTTCATCCAGGGAAGCGCTACGGCTCCCATTCCTTCAAATGAATTCGGACTTGTGCGCGGTTTCCAGAGGCCAGCGCGGTAGTACGATAGAGGAATGCGCTCGTTTAATTCGCGAGCGGTATTGACAACCTGAGCCTCAGACTCTGCACTGCAGGGTCCAGATATCCATGTGAAATTATCCTTTATCGTATCCATATCTTCCTTCCATTTCATTGCGAAAGTACTTGATTCCATGAGGCACAAGAATTTTTAAGACATAAAAAAAGGGGAAAACTCCCCTTTGTGCCCTGGACTGGACTCGAACCAGCACACCTTACGGAACCACCCCCTCAAGATGGCGTGTCTACCAATTTCACCACCAGGGC
>JBDLUS010000206.1:0-18510 GCA_039805165.1 Bacteroidota bacterium
TGCTCAGAGACGGAGTGAATGAAGCAAATACAAATATTTTAGCTCAAGGTTTCAACCTAAACTTTTTCACCCACGCTAACCAAGGAGGTTCTAACACGGTCTTCTGGCTATATACCAAAGAAACTGCTGGGGGTATTTCCTTCATTGCAACGACGATGTTGTTTTTTGGATTTAATGATTTGTTTCTGTTCGATGAGAATGGGATGTGTTTTAATAAATAGAGTTTTAGAACTTCGTTGTTCCATTATTCTAATGAGTTCGCTCTGCGAGCGGCATGGGTGATGCCCCCAGTGAAGCTGGGGGAGAGAATATCAAAGAGTTACAATTGCTTAAGTAATTGTTAGTTTTCAGGCGCTATCCCCCAGCTCTGCTGGAGGCATTTCGGATGTCGCCCTTAGGGGCTCGGGAACTTTGTAATTGGAACTACGTTGTTAGAACTACGTTGCTAAATACCAGTCGAAGACATACGCCCGAAGGGCATTCGTTGAAAACATTCGTCGCAGACATTCGTGCTTGCACATTATGTGACTCTCCTCACAACACCATTCTAATTCCTATTCTACCTTCGCTAAAAATTCAAACAACATGGATGTATTAGCAGCTTTAAAAAATGGAACGGCAACAATTGTTGATGTGCGTTCAAGAGAAGAATTTCAAAGTGGACACGTGGCGGGTTCAATAAATATTCCGTTACAAGAAGTGCCATCGAAAGTAGAAGAACTTAAAAACATGCCGAAGCCTTTGGTTATGTGTTGCCTATCAGGTGGTAGAAGCGGACAGGCAACCGGATATCTACAACAACAAGGCGTTCAAGACGTTTATAACGGCGGTGGTTGGATGGAAGTAAATTCTTTGGTATAATGGGACTATTTTCATTCTTAAAAGGAAAGCCAAAGGCAGATTTGGTGCAGCTGATGCGCGAGGGTGCGAAGCTGGTAGATGTTCGTACAAAAGGCGAATATTCTGAAGGACACGCAAAGGGAACAAGCAATGTTCCACTGCCTGAAATTCCAACCAAGGCGAAAGCTTGGAAAAAAGACGAAGTAATTATTCTCTGCTGCAGAAGCGGCATGAGAAGCGGCGCAGCTGTTTCACAATTGAAGCAAATGGGATTCACCAACGTTCACAACGCGGGTAGCTGGAATAAAATGCAATCGCTAATTCAACAAAAATGAAAGGAAGCTTCAACGATATCATTCAAGGCGATAAGCCCGTGCTAGTAGACTTCTTCGCAACATGGTGTGGCCCTTGCCAATATCAAGGTCCCATCTTAGAAGAATTAGCAACTGCCATTGGCGACGAAGCGCGTATTATAAAAATTGACATCGATCGCAATCAGGCCATTGCCGCTCAATACAACGTGCGCTCTGTTCCAACACTCATGATCTTCAAGAACGGAGAAATGAAGTGGAAGGAAGCTGGTGTAAAAGAAAAAGAGCAGTTGATTCAACTGCTCCGTTCCATCTAAATTTTAGTTTTTTGTTTAAGAATTAAGCTGCACTTTGTGCGGCTTTTTCTTTTTGCTTTTCAGCATAAGCAACCGCTGCTTCACGAACCCATTCACCTTCACTCCAAGCCTTTTGCTTCGCAGCAACACGCTCTTTGTTGCAAGGGCCGTTTCCTTTCACAACTTCATTGAATTCAGTCCAGTCGATTTCACCGAAATCGTAATGCCCCGTTTCTTCATTCCACTTTAAATCTGGATCGGGAATAGTTAGTCCTAAGTATTCGGCTTGAGCAACAGTCATGTCTACAAATTTCTGACGCAGATCGTCGTTCGAGTGACGCTTGATTTTCCATACCATATTCTGACTGCTGTGCGCAGAGTCTTTGTCAGATGGACCAAACATCATTAACGACGGCCACCAAAAACGATTGAAGGCATCTTGTAACATTTTCTTTTGCTCTGCTGTTCCTTTCGAAAGAGCAATGCAAATTTCATATCCTTGTCTTTGGTGAAAACTCTCTTCCTTACAAATGCGAATAAGCGCTCTGCTGTATGGACCGTAACTCGTGCGCTGAAGAGATACCTGATTCACAATAGCAGCGCCGTCTACCAACCAACCAATGGTTCCAATGTCGGCCCAAGAAATAGTTGGGTAATTGAAAATGGAAGAATACTTCGCTTTTCCAGAAAGCATTTCTTCGGTCATGGTATCTCTGTCGACACCCAAGGTTTCGGCAGCGCAGTACAAATACAAACCATGTCCGGCTTCATCTTGAACCTTCGCTAACAAAATGGCTTTACGACGTAGCGATGGAGCGCGCGTTATCCAATTTCCTTCAGGAAGCATACCTATGATTTCGCTGTGCGCGTGCTGTCCAATCTGACGGATAAGCGTTTTGCGATAGCCTTCCGGCATCCAATCTTTAGCTTCGATTTTATTTTCAGCGTCTACGTATTGCTGAAATTTTTGAAGTGCGATTTCCATTTCCATAAACACAAATTTAGTTCATTCAGCCTAAACAAAATCATTACAAATATCAGCGGTGAAAAATTCTTGTTAAGAAGCCCATTCACCTATTTTTGCCTTTTCAATACTATGAGACCAACCTTTTCAGCCTTAACCGTTTCCGATGTTCGACAGGAAACCGCAGATAGTGTTTCTGTTGCCTTTCAAGTTCCTGCGGAATTAATGGAGCGCTATGCCTTCAAACCAGGGCAATACCTTACGCTTCGTGCAAGTGTAAACGGAGAAGACATTCGCAGATCGTATTCGATCTGCAGCGGAACCAACGACGGTGAATTGCGCGTGGCTATCAAGCGTGTAGACGGTGGCGTGTTTTCAACTTGGGCTACTTCAGAGATTAAGGTGGGTATGGAAATGCAAGTGATGAACCCTTTGGGGCACTTCACTCCGAATAATTTAGATGGAAAGACGCACGTGGTGCTTTACGCTGCTGGAAGCGGAATTACGCCAATGCTCTCTATTGCGCGCACGTTGCTTCAAAACAATGAAGAGGCAGAAGTGAGTTTGATTTATGGAAATAGACACTTCAGTGGGATTATCTTCCGTGATTTAATCGAGGACATGAAAGATATCTTCCTCGGACGTTTCCGAGTGTTCCATGTGTTAAGCGGCGAGCCGAATGACATTGCGCTTTTCCACGGAAGAATAGATGCCGAGAAGATTGAAGGGTATACCCAACGTTTTATTCCAATAGATACCGTTTCGGAAGTTTTTGTTTGCGGACCAGAACCGATGATTCGCGCGGTGAAAGATTTTTATTTGTCGAAGGGAATGGCGGAAGGAAATGTTCACTACGAATTATTCGCTTCTCCGGGACAAGCCAAGCAAGCGCCTCCTGTTGTGAAGAAAGAAGTGGTGTTGGAAGGTCAGGCCGATGTAACCGTTATTTTCGACGGAAATTACACGCAATTCAAAATGCCGAAAACAGGAGAAATGATTCTCGATGCGGCGCAGCGTGCCGGTTTAGACATTCCTTTCTCATGCAAAGGCGGTATGTGCTGCACCTGTCGTGCCCACGTGAAGGAAGGTGAAGTAGATATGAAATTGAACTACGCATTGGAACCCGGTGAGGTGAATGCTGGATTCGTCTTGACTTGTCAATGTGAACCTGTTTCAGACACAGTCGTTATCGACTTCGATAAAGTATAATTATTAATGTCCGTCTTCGCAGGCGCAAGGCGTTGAGAAATACACCTTGGTTTTCTTCGTGTCTATCATTTGAAGAATGCGATCTTGCGTGCCGTAACTCATTTGGTTATGCAGAAAATCGAGATGCGTGAGGTTCTTCAATGATCCCAAAGCGTTAGGGTAGTAGTCGATTGGATTGTCCCAAAGTGCCAAAATGCGCAACTCTTGCAGTTTTTCTATTTCGTCTGGAAGGGTGCTAATGTAGTTGTCGCCTAATTCGAGGACGCGTAAATTTTTCAAGGTGAAAATAGCTGGCGGAATGGAATCGACTACGTTTTCATTCACGCTCAAACGCTGTAAAAATGGGAGTTCGTTAATTTTTGTTGGAAGGGTTTTGATCTTGTTTCGATCGAGCTGCAAGTCGTTTAAGTTTGAGAGAAGAAATATTTCTTGAGGAATCTCGGTGTACTTTTTTCTGTTGAGGTGCAGGCGATAAACCTTGCTAGGCTCTTTCATTGCGAGGTTTAGATCTGTGTAAATTTTACACGTGTCTATTTTGTCCCACGACACTAATTGTGCTTGAGAAGCAACAATGAAGTTGAATGAAAAAAGAAGAATGAAAAGCGTTGTTTTAGCGAATCGCATTGGCAATGTCTTTTGCAAGTTGTTCTTTCAACGCATCAATTGAACCAAAATTTTGTTCGTCGCGAAGCTTTCGAATAAATTCCACTTGCAAAGGTTGCTCATAGAGGTTGTTGTGAAACCCAATGACATGCACTTCCAACGAGCGGCTGCCGTTTAATTCGAATGTAGGACGAGTTCCAATGTTCATGGCTCCGCGGTAGATTTTTCCGTTAATATTCGTTTCTACTACATAGACTCCATTTGCTGGAATAAGTTTCAGCGGATCTGAAATTTTTATATTGGCTGTCGGAAATCCAATCTTTTGACCGTTTCCTTTTCCGTGCACCACCGTGCCTGAAAGCACGTAGTTGCGTCCGGTTGCCTGCTTCGCGAATTCTACATTTCCAACGGAAATAGCATTTCGAATTTTTGTTGAACTCACTTCACTTTCGTTGATGAGTTGTGCTGGAATTTCTTCAACATGAAATTGAAACATGTCGGCGTATTCCAGCAACTTTTGAAAGTTTCCTTCACGGTTTCTTCCGAAGCGGTGGTCGTATCCGACAATTACCGTGTGCACGTTCATACCCACAACTAATAGATCGCGAACATATTCGAAAGCAGATTTCTTAGCGAATTCCATGGTGAATGGAAATTCAACGAGATGATCAATACCGCAATCGGCTAAGAATTTTCTTTTCTCTTGGGTGTCTGATAGTAATTGAATGCCATGATCTTCAGGGAAGAGAACAGTGCGAGGGTGCGGTGTGAAAGTAAGAACAACTGTTTCTCCGCTTACCTCTTGCGCAAGCGTTTTCATGCGGTTTAAAAGTGCCTGATGCCCCAAGTGAACACCGTCGAAGGTGCCAATAGTGAGCACAGGATTTTTAACTTCCTTAAACGAAGAAAAGTCGTGATGAATCTTCACCTTGAATTATTTTGAAAAGGAAGGAGAAACGGTTGTTTCTTTCGTTTCTCTGTTCAAAATGTAAAATCCTTCTCCGGATTTATCGCCTAGTTTTTTCGCTGTCACCATGTTCACCAACAAAGGACATGGTGCGTATTTCGGATTTCCGAATCCCTCGTGCATCACACGAAGAATTGCTAAGCAAACATCAAGACCAATGAAATCGGCCAAACGAAGTGGGCCCATTGGATGTCCCATTCCAAGTTTCATAACTGTGTCTATTTCTTCAACACCTGCAACACCTTCATACAAAGTATAGATGGCTTCGTTGATCATAGGCATAAGAATGCGGTTTGCAACGAATCCAGGGTAGTCGTTTACTTCAACCGGAACTTTTCCAAGTTGTTTCGAAATCTCAAATACCTTTTCGTTTACTTCGTTTGAAGTGCTGTATCCGCGAATCACTTCAACCAATTTCATTACAGGAACTGGATTCATGAAGTGCATACCAATAACCTGTGAAGGTCTGTTGGTTACTGAAGCAATTTTGGTAATGCTTATGGAAGAAGTATTGGAAGCCAAGATGCAATTAGCAGGAGCGTTCGCATCGAGGGTTTGAAATATCTTAAGTTTTAAATCAACGTTTTCAGTTGCGGCTTCAACGACAAGTTCTGCGTTTGCTACTCCTGTTTCAATAGAGCTTGAAGTGGAAAGGTTGGCAAGGGTCTGCGCCTTTTGCTCTTCGGTTAAAGAACCTTTTGCAACTTGACGGTCTAGGTTTTTCGCAATGGTTGCTAAAGCCTTTTGCAATTGCGCTTCATTCAAGTCAATTAATTGAACGTTGAATCCGTTTTGCGCGAACACGTGCGCGATTCCATTTCCCATGGTGCCAGCACCAATAACTGCAATGTTTTTCATTGAAACAAATTTTTGCAAATATAGCACGAAGCTAACTGAACTTTTTAATGAGTTCTGCCACGTTTCGGACCTCTAATTTGCGCATAATGTTTTGGCGATGTGTTTTTACAGTAAACTCACTTAAGAAAAGCAGTTCAGCAATTTCTTTGTTTTGCTTTCCGCTCTTTAAGAAGGTTACAATTTCTTTTTCGCGCGAGGTGAGAAGAACGTTGTTTGGATTGATGTGATTCCCGTTGTTTTCAATGTTCAGATCGAAGTAGTCTTGTCCTTTTAGAACAGCTTTGCAAGCATCGAGCAGAACTTTTGTCCCACTGTTCTTTAACACATAGGCCTTGAATACAGAATGCTCAACATCGAGTTTTATTTCCCAGGGTTGATACATGCTGAGTGCAATAATCTTTAAAGAAGGGACAATGGATTTTATTTGTGTGAGCTCGTCGATACACAGTTCGCCGTTGAGGTTAATGTCTGAAATGAGGAAGTCTAATTCCCTGCATTCATTTTTTAATTCGATGAGTTCTTGTTTCGAATGAGCCACAAACATAATTTTAACCGGACGGTTAAGAATTAATATGTTTTTCAAGCCTTCGATAAACAATGGATGATCTTCTACAAGACCAATTTTAATTTCGTTAGAGGGGTAGTTCGACATAAATCTTCGCTCCTTTGTTCGGTTCACTTTTAAATTGAAACACACCTTTTTTATATTCGAGTAATTGCTTAATACTGTCTAATCCTAGTCCATGTCTGATGGTTTGAGGATTACAGCCCACACCGTCGTCTTCTATGAAAAGTTGAATATTCGCTGGTTCGCACATGATTTGTAAAATAGCGTTTTTGGCCTGAGCGTGTTTTAGAATATTTTGAATGCCTTCTTGAATGATTTGAAACAAAATTATTTTCAAATTTTTATCAATAGTTTCAACATCGCCAATGACATCCAATTGAAAATTGCAGGATGAACTTTTATTGATTTGTGTAAGGAATTGACCGATACTTTCTTCCAATCCAAATCGCTCAAGCATAAGAGGTGAAAGGTTGTGTGAAGCGTTCCGCACTTCGTTCGCAATATGTGATGATTTGGCAATGATTCGTTCTAATTCTAGGGCGGGATTTGGATTGCTTTTCAGTGCTTCTAAATCGTATCGCATGGATGAAATTTCAGCGCCAATATTGTCGTGTAGGTATTGACTTATTCGTGTTAAATCTTTTTCTTTTACCTCATTCAGTTTGGAATTGTATTCAATTTTTTGAACGAGAAGTTCTTGAGTGAGCTGCAGAGATTGTTTATGGTAGTTGAGGAATTTCCTAGCTATAATGATGCTCATAATTAAGCAATCAACGGTATAAATAAGAGGTAGGAAGTGTTGAAAAATAAGTTTGTCTGGAAGAACTCCAACTTCGTAGAAATGATTTACGAAATGAACGCCCAAAAATAGAAAAACTGAAAAGGCAATGAGAATTGAATATTTTAAATTCTTACGTATGGATTGAATAACGATAAGTACAAGAATGGCTATCAGTAAACGTTGAAAATTGTGCGAAATTATAACTCCGTAGTAGGCAATGTAGACATGTATTTCCTTGTTGGTAGTGAGAAAGTACAGGCTAGAGAAAACAAGAAACATACCTATGAAAATGAATAGAATTATTCGTAGGGCTTTTCTTAAAATCTTGAAGTGATTTTTTGTTTCTAAGATTTGCTCGATGAAGGAAATGTAGAATACCATACCTAGAATCAAGGAGATTGGTCTTATGAAGTCAATGTTCTTGCCAGTTGAATACGCGAGGAGCCAATTAGCAAATCCGAAGTCGCTCACTGAATAGATGAGCATGAAAATCAGAAATAAGAAATAGGTTAAGTATACCTTTTCTTTGATATAAATGAAAAGTACGATTGAAACAATGCAGATTACAGCTACAATGCCAATGAGCCACCCAAATAGAATCGTCTCTTGTGTGAGACGTTTTTCCAAGAAGGTCATGTTTGCTAGATGGATATTGGCAGTAAGGATTTCTTTTCGTTTATCTATAAGAATTAGGACGTAGTTGCAGGTCTCAGTAGGTCTTGCGAAAACGTAATTTAAACCAATGACTTCTCGTGTTTGAAAGGCATGGTGGTCACCTGTTGTTTGTTGTTCTTTAACAACGGAGTAATTTTGATCGAGCCACCATGATCGAATGTGATTGATATGCGGATTAGTAATTACCAGGTAGTTGATATTTTGACTAACATCGTTATCTAAAGGCAGTAAAATCCAAATCTGGCCATTTAAGTTGCTTAGGGTAATAGGAATAGAAGAGGTAAATTGATTTTTGTTCTTGTAAAAATTTGCTATTGATTTATCTTCAGTGGAGTCTATCCAAGCAAGGCTGTTCTTTGGAAATGAAGTATGCTGATCGTTGATATAGAAATTCAACTCACTCTGTGAGTTCACTGTTAGAGCGAGTAATAAAAGGGTGATTACTACTGTGAATTTCATAGGCTTATCGGCTTCTTCGAAGATAAGGATTCTCAAAAGCCATATGCACGCGTGATTTTAATATTATACAGATATACTCCGAATGGAGTAGTAGAACAGAATAATCTGGCTTTTGCCTGAGAAGAAATTAGTCCTGTTTTGACGAATGTTAACAGAATGTTGTTTTCCGTTGGGGTAAATTCGCGTTCTATGAACAAAAAGAACAACATGAAGAAAATAGTTTTTCTATTTTCTTTAGCTATTCTGTCAAGTCATGCATTCGCTCAAGTAGAATTGAGTGAGTTGTCTCAGACAAACATGACAATGCTTTCCGATGAAGATGGAGATTACAGCGATTGGTTGGAAATTCGCAATACCAGTGCTGCTGCTGTAAACATTGGCGGATATGGATTAACTAATAATCCTTTAGAACCTTTCAAATGGGTTATTCCCTCTTACGATTTAGCCCCAGGCGAGCACAAGTTAATTTGGTCAAGTGGGAAAAACAGAATCCCAGCGGTTGATCACTACGAGACGGTTATTGCAGCCAATGATGTTTGGAGTTATATCGTGCCAACTTCAGAGCCAAATGCCTCATGGAGAAGTCCGGGAGCAACTGGATTGGTTGGATGGACTACTGCAATCGGTGGAATAGGGGCAGGTGACAATGACGACGGAACCTCCATTCCTTCGCCAACAAGTATTTTCTTGCGTAAAACCTTCAATATAAATGATGTTTCAACCATTCATGAATTGATGTTGTATATGGATTATGATGATGGATTCGTGGCCTATATCAATGGTGTTGAAATTGCACGGGCGACATTAGGAACAGCTGGAGTATTAACTTCCTACAACACCCTTGCTTCTGGAAACCACGAAGCAAATGGTTATCAAGGTCTGGCCTTAGATATGTTTGAAGTTAATCTGTTGGCTTATCCAAACTTGTTGGTGAATGGCGAAAATGTATTGGCCATTCAAGTGCACAATGTTGCTACTAACTCTTCCGATTTAACAAGCAACGCTTTCTTGGCTGCTGGGGTAACAACTGCAAACTTGCAGTTTTCGCCTGCATTGGCATGGATGAATTTAATGGCACCTGCAGCATGGCATACAAATTTTGAGATGTCAACGGGAGATCAGATAATGTTGTCATTGCCTTCAGGAGCTCCAGCCGATTTAGTGACAGTTCCTCAGATGAATGTAGATTATAGTTATAATCACAGTGGTTTGTCTTGGTGCTTCAGCACCGAGCCAACACCAGCAGCTGTGAATTCGGCAGTATGTTATTCATCTTTCTTAACTAAGCCCGTTATTGATGTACCTGCGGGAATTTATGGGACAGGACAAACAGTTACCCTTTCAACAACAAGTTTGAATGCTGTCATTCGTTATACGTTAGACGGTAGCATTCCTGTTGACACTTCAATGATTTATACAGCACCTTTTAATGTTCCAGTAACCACTGTTGTTTCGGCGCGTTCATTTTCAATTGATAATTCAGTTTTGCCAAGTCCAACAGAAAAGAATACATATGTCATTAACGAAGCTTACGTGGGCTTGCCGGTAATTTCACTTTCTACAGACAATGCAAATTTGTATGATTATAACACCGGAATTTATGTTTTAGGTCCTCCCGATTACAACACGAATTATCCTTATTTCGGTTCGAACATTTGGGAAGATTGGGAGCGTTTTTCATACATGGAATACATTGCAACAGACAGCATACAAAAGTTTGAAGGCTGCATTGGATTGAAGATTCACGGTGGATGGTCTCGTGCTCAACCACAAAAAAGTTTCCGTGTGAAGTGTCGCGATGAATATGGTTTTAACAAGATTCACTATCCGCTTATTCCAGACAAGCCGCATGTTACAGAGTATAAAAACTTCAACTTGCGAAACGGTGGAAACGACTATGACGGATCTCGCATGCGCGATGCCTTTATGCAACGTTTGACAAAAGGAACGCACAATGATTATATGGGTTACACACCGGTTATCGTATTCTTGAACGGAGAGTATTTCGGTGAGTACGAATTACGCGAGGTTTTGAATAAGCATTACGTTGAAAGCAATTACGGGTTCAATTCAGATAGCGTAACTGTAATTACGGAAAACTATCTCGATGGTTTGGATCCAAATGACGGAACCTTGGATAATTTTTGGCCGATGTATAATGCTATTGCAAATGGCGATCCCGCAAGTCCAACCTTTTTGGAAACAGCAGGTAGTTACTTGGACTTGGAGAATTTCACAGATTATATTGTTGCAGAGACTTATTATGGAAATGGCGACTGGAGTAACGGTTATCCGAACAACATTAAGTTCTGGAATTTTCCCGGTGAGAAATGGAGAATGATGTTAATGGATTTGGATTTTGGATATGGGCTTTACGGACCTTCCCCTTACGACAATTTTATTAACCAAGCCATCAATGACCCTTCCATTCATTTAGATGCTATTTGCAGTAAATTGCTTCAGAATACTCAATTTAGAAATTACTTTATAGATAGATACGCGGATCTGATTAATACGATTTGGCAACAAAATAAAGTAAACGCAATAGGTAATTCCATGATTAACGAGGTTGGCCCTTGGATACCCCGCCATCACACACGTTGGAGCGGCAATATGGGCAACTTCACGAACACCATGGCGAATATGCTTGGATGGAACAGTAATCGAATTGGAGGAGCTCGAAGTGTTATTCAGACTCAATTCGGATTAACGGGTCAAGTGACATACACCTTAGATGTTCAACCAGCAGGAGCGGGAAGAATTCACATCTCTACCATTGAACCAAGTGAATTGGATTACCCTTGGTCTGGTGTGTATTTCAAGGGAGTGCCTGTGCGCATCACTGCTGTTCCTAATCCAGGATACTCGTTCGACCATTGGTCTCCAAATTCAATTTTCAACACCAATAATCTTAATCAAGTTTTGGATATTACGCCTGTTGGTAACGCAGCATTCACCGCATGGTTCGAAGGAGTTCCAGTTGTAAATGCTTTGGAAGTGACAGAACTTATGGTTGATTCAGAGAATTCAATCAACGGTGGCGATTGGTTAGAGATTCATAACTTGTTGAATACTCCACTTGATTTAAGTTCGTACGCAGTGCGCGACAGTAACTTCTTGAATGTATTTAACATTCCACTTTCGACAGTTATTCCTGCAAATGGTTATTTGGTTATTGCACAAGACACCGCAGTATTTCATGCCCAATATCCTTCAGTTACTAACGTGATAGGCAATCTTGGGTTCTCTTTGAATAACAATGGAGAATTAATTCAAATTGTAAATCACAATGGCAACGTTGTAGATGAAATCGTTTATTCTACCAATTATCCTTGGCCGCTTGGTGCAAATGGTAATGGAAGATCACTTGAGTTCGAAGGCAATGGATTGAATCCAAGTGATCCGACTTCATGGTTTGCGGGTTGCGTGGCAGGTTCTCCAGGAGAAGCCTATTTCCCTTGCGATTCGTCGGTGGTGATTTCTGAAATCAATTACAAATCATTTGCTGGTGCAGATGCCGGAGATTGGTTTGAAGTGCATTCAACGCTCGATACCGATTTGAATATTAGTAACTGGAAGGTTTCAGACGGAGGTATTACTGGCGGATATACATTCCCGCAAGGAACAACGCTTCCTGCACATGGATACATTGTTGTGGCGGAAGACGCGAATTTGTTTAATGCTATTCATCCGACAGTAACAGCTGTTCAAGCGCCAATGGGATTTGTGTTGGGTGGAACGGACGACATTTTAGTTTACGATGAAAATCAAATGTTAACGTTTTCTGTTAGTTACCGCAATTCAGCACCATGGACTGCTGAACCGAATGGTTTCGGTAAGACCTTGGAATTGTTGAGCACTACAGACTTGATGAATGAGGCTTACAATTGGTTCGCAGGTTGTCCGAACGGTTCGCCGAGCACGGCTTATGATCCAACATGTGGTGTCGGCGTTGAAGAAGAAGGAAATGTCTTGTTCGCTGTTTATCCGAATCCAGCGAATACAATCTTAAACGTAAAATGCTCTACACAAGCAGTGGTGAGTGTGTTCGATTTAGCTGGAAAAATGATTGAGAGTAAGAACTTGAAAGAAGGATATTCTTCAGTAGATGTTTCGAACTTGAATAGTGGAATGTATTACGTTCGAGTAATGACAACAGCTGGAGTTTCGAATGTGCAAGCCGTAATGGTTCAGCACTAATTATTGAACTTCGCCTTTCAAAGCGCGATAACGTTTACGAGCGTCTATGACGAACAAGCTTCCTGGGAAGTCGTTCAGTAGGCGCTCGTATTGCGTTTGAGCCTTTGCTAAATCTTTGAAGTGTTTCTCTTCAATTTCGGCTAAAGCGAAAAGCGCATCGTCGGCGTAAATACCTTCGAAGTGAATGTTCACGAGTTCGGTATACAACAAAACCGCCTTTTCGAAGTCTCCCTGCTTTCTGTAAATATTCGCTTTGGTGAAAAGAATTTCATCTGTTAGCGAATGGCCAGGAAAGGCAGTTGTGATGCTGTCTAATGTTTGGAAAGCCAATACAAATTGATTTTGATAAGCCAGTAATTCTGCACGTGCATACTGCATCATAGGCAACGGAATAGTGTCCATGTTGAAGTTATCTGTAATCAACAAAGAGAGTTGCAAGGCATTGTTTGAAATGAGCTTTGAAGTAGATGCTTTCAGGACGTCGAGTTGTCCTTGCGCCCATTCAAAGTCTCCGGTGTAGAAGGAAATTTTCGCGTTGCGAAATTTCGCTTCGTGCCCAAGCACATCGTCTTTAAAGTCCAATTCAATCTGTGAAAATAGGAGGGAAGCTTCCCAGATTTTATTTTGAAAAAGAAGCACATCTCCCAACTCAAGTTTAATCTCTGCAAGAGTCTTGGCGTTTACTCCGCCGAGCGCGAGCGCTTTTTTCAGGAGTACCTCTGCATCTTTTGAATTATTCAAATAGAAGGTCTTCAGATGCGCCCAGTCTTTTTTCAAGATGGCCAATTCATTCGCCTGAACAATGTCTTTTTGAATAGCAGCATATTCAATATCTAATGCATTGAATTCGTCGGCAGAGGTGAATTCATTTTTCTTCAAAAGAATACTTATCGTTTGAAGTTTTTTTACGCTAGCTTGTTGGAAGAAAACCGAGGTTTTTCCTTTCGCTATAACAGCGTCATAGCATTTCTTGGCAACGCTATATTCTTCGTTATTTGTAGCCTGGATGGCCAAATTCATTAGGCGGTTTCCGTTTTCATTGTTTCGCTTGTCTAATGCATTCAGTTGAATGAACGCGCCATTAAAATCGCGACGTTGCATGAGGAACCATGCTAAAAATTCCGAATAAATTGAAATGTTCGGTTCAAGTTGAATACGCTTCAATACAAGCGTTTTTAGTTCATTGCAACGAACGTCGTCGTCTTGAAAATCGACGAGTTGCATAAGTGAAGTTTCTACTTGCGCGAGATACGATGGGTCTTCTTTAAGAATGTCCATATATGCTTCGCTCATACCTAGGAAGTTTCCAAGTGATCCTTGTACTCCCGCAATTTCAAACGAATAAGTATATCCGTCTTTTCCTTGCGTTTTCCCTTTTTCGTAGGTCTTTAATGCCCATGCATAGAGGTTGACTTCTAAGAATTTTTGTCCCAATTCAAGAATGGGCATTCTGAAAGCAGCCGTTTTGTCCAAGGCTGTTTGATAGGCATCAGCGGCGTTTTTATCGTGTTTGAAATGAGAGTAAAGATTGCCTAAATCTACGTGAAGCGTAGCGTCTTTGGTTTGCTTAAGTCTTCGTTTGATAAGGGTTTCAGCGTCTTTCTCAAGATTTAATTGAATGAGCGTTGTTTTGTAATTCTCATAGATTTCATTCTCAAAACCTTCTTTCGAAAGTTTCTCGTAATACATCTTTGCTTCGGTATACTTCCCGTCGAAGAAGTACTGCTCGGCAATTTCAAAATCGCGCTGACCGAATGAACATTCGGTAGCCAGAATCAAAAGTGCTATGAGCCAAAGCTTTTTCATAGTTTATTTTGAAGAAGCGGCAATGCTGTCGCACCAGAATTTCACTTGGTTATAATGACGTGCGAAACGATTGTAGATAGAGTCTGACTTTTGAACTACAAATTCTATTTCTTTGACAAGGGTGGAATTGATTGTTTTCTCTTGTTGAATTTGTTTCATCAAGTACTCATCGTTGATTTCATTTCCAACAGCATCATGCGTAGCGTTCTCATTCAATGCCTTTTTCAACGATGAGAGTTGTTCTCTTGAAACGGTTATTCCGTTGGCAATGTTTTCTCGACGTTTCCCAAATTCAGGAATTATTTTGCGAATACTTCGGTAATCTGTTAATTCAAAAGCGATGCTTTTCTTCATATCGCCTTTGTAGTTAGCTTGAATAAAGTCGAGGTGTTTGTTCACCGTATCTACCTTCGCTTGAAGCTCATCGAGATTTAACTTTTCGTAAGATATCGCAGCGCTTTCCAATGCATTCGAAATAGAATCGATCTGCTTCACATATTCTGTTCTATCGGGTGGTGTGCACGAATGCATAGAAAGCACAAGTGCAGAAGCCAGTAAGAAATAAAGTATGCGCATAGTCATGTTTTAAATTCGTTCAAATCCGCAGTAAGGCACCAACGCGTGTGGAATTCTTACTCCGTTCTCATCCTGATGGTTTTCCAAAAGGGCTGCCACTATTCGTGGTAACGCAAGTGCGCTTCCATTTAGTGTATGCACCAATTGCGTTTTACCGTCAGCGCCTTTGTAGCGACACTTCAAGCGATTGGCTTGGAAGGTCTCGAAGTTCGAAGTAGAGCTTACTTCCAACCAACGCTCTTGTGCTGCTGAGTACACTTCGAAATCGTAAGTCAAAGAAGACGTGAACCCCATGTCTCCGCCACACAGACGAAGAATGCGGAAAGGCAATTCTAATTTGTTCAATAATCCTTTTACGTGGTTCACCATATCTTCCAACAAAGCGTAACTGTCTTCTTGTTTTGACAATTGAACAATCTCTACTTTGTCGAATTGATGTAAGCGGTTCAATCCGCGAACGTCTTTCCCATAGCTTCCTGCTTCTCTACGGAAGCAAGGAGTGTAGCCTGTAAGCTTAATCGTAAGTTGTTCTTCCTTCAACATTACATCTCTGTACAAATTCGTAAGTGGAACTTCAGCCGTTGGAATCAAATACAAATCATCTACTCCCACGTGATACATCTGCCCTTCTTTATCAGGAAGCTGTCCTGTTCCATACCCACTTGCCTCATTCACCATGTGAGGAACTTGATGCTCGGTGTATCCCGCCTTTTGCGCTTCTTCCAAAAAGAAATTAATCAAGGCTCTTTGAAGACGAGCACCTTTTCCAATGTATACAGGGAAGCCTGCTCCGGTGATTTTAACACCCAATTCAAAGTCGATGAGCTTGTGCTTTTCACAAAGTTCCCAGTGAGGAAGTTTACTTTCTCCAAGAGAGGTTACTTCTCCAGAAGAGTAGACTACTTCGTTTTCTTCAGCGCCCTTTCCGAATACAACACTTTCGTGTGGCACGTTAGGCACTTGATAAAGCAATTGCTTCAACTCTTCTTCCAATTGAGAGAGGTTGGTTTCAATGCCTTTGCACTCTTCCTTAATTTCGGTGGTGCGCACTTTCATTCCATCTGCTTCTTCTCTTTTTCCTTCTTTAAAAAGATCGCCAATGGTTTTCGAAATCTTATTCGACTCGGCTAAAAGATTGTCGAGTTCGTTCTGCAATTTTCTTCTCGATTCATCTACCGAAATAATAGACTGCACGGTTGCTGAAAAATCTTTGTTACGCTTAGCCAATCCGGTTAGCGCTTTCTCTGTGTTCTCTCTTAAATAGGGTACTTGAAGCATGCGACGAAGTTACTTGATGTTAGATAAAATAAAAAACTCCCGACCAAAAGATCGAGAGTTTTTGAAAATTGTTGAGACGAACTCTCGATTACGCCTGTGCAGGAACAACCGATACGAACGACTTATTGTCTTTTTTCTTGCGGAATTCTACAACTCCGTCTGTCAAAGCATATAGTGTGTGGTCTTTACCAACCCCAACGTTTAAACCCGCGTTGTGACGAGTACCACGCTGACGAATGATAATGTTACCAGCAATACATGTTTGTCCGCCAAATAGTTTTACACCTAAGCGTTTGCTTTCTGATTCACGGCCGTTTTTCGACGAACCGACACCTTTCTTGTGAGCCATTGTCTTTTAGGATTAGGGATTAACCAATTTTTTCAATTACAATTTCTGTCAAATAAGCACGGAAACCGTTCTTCTTTTGATAGCCTTTACGGCGTTTCTTTTTGAAGATAATTACTTTATCTCCTTTAAGGTGATTCACTACGCGTGCGGTGACCTTAACACCTTCTACAGCTGGGGCGCCAACAGTGATCGAACCGTTATCATCAGTCAAAAGAACGCGGTCGAATTCAACCTGTGTTCCTTCTTCGTTTTGAAGACGATTAACGAAGATCTGCTGATCTTTTTGTACTTTGTACTGATGCCCTGCTATTTCAACAATTGCGTACATAACGTTAATTTTTAATTAGTTTTTCCCGATTAAGGGGTGCAAATATACACATTCTTTGTTTGAAAACAATATCTTTTTTAAGATGCGATGCAAGATTCTTCGAAAGATGCTTCGCAAGATGTCTTACAAGATGCTTTGCAAGATGTTGCACAAGGACGCTTCGCGTAGCGATCTTTCGAAGAATCTTGTAAAACATCTTTCACTCCGTGAATCTTGTGAAACATCTTTCGAAGAATCTTTCACTTCGTGAATCTCGCAGCCGGCTGTTTATTCACCAAATAAATTCCCGTTAGAATGATCCCGGCGAATGCGCCATGAAGCCAAGTGAACGGCTCGCCGTCGTATACACCCCATAGAATGGCAACAATAGGAATTAGGTAAGTAATGGATGATGCGGCAAGGGCGCCGACCTTTTGGGTAAATCGAAAGAACAAAATATTTCCGAGCGCCGTTCCTAAAATCGCCAAGGTGGCTATGAAACCGAAGCTACGCCATCCGTGCGTGTTGGTTTGTAGAATTTCCAATGTGCCGTCTGTTGCAATGAGGATCCAACAGGGAATGCCAATGACCAATAACGAAAAGGCCGATATGGCAAACGATGGAACGCCGTGCAATTTGCTGTGAATCGTGTTCACACTGAAACCGTAACTTATGGTAGCAAGAACAATAAGCATGCTGTACGCCATGTTCTTCGAGTCACCCAATCCGCGCAAACTAATGAGGCAAACGGCACCAATGAGTCCAAGGGTAACGCCGACGATTTGCATTTTTCGAACCGACTTCTTGAAAACAAGGTATCCCACAATTAGGGTGAAGAGCGGGGTTAGTGCGTTCAAGATGCCCGACATGCTCGAGTGTAAGAACATTTGCGAATTCGTGAAAAGGAAGGCAGGAATGCCGCTTCCCAACATTCCAACCACCACATACCACCAGATGAGTTCACGCTTCAGCCAACTTTTGAAAATGAAGGCGAAGGGAAGCATCACCAATGAAGCAATGCCTAATCTTAAGGCAGCAACTTGATTCGGAGAAAAAACAGGAACCTGAATACCGTTGGCGTCTATGGCGAACATCCCTCTCTTCATAAGAATGAAGGAGCTGCCCCAGATTATTGCTAAAATGACAATAACTGGAAGGCTTCGCCAATTGCCTTTCATCAATTAGTTCTTAATGAATGAAGAGCAAGTGCCGTTGATACGAAGTAAGTAAAATCCGGAAGAAAGTTTGTCTGTTTGAATGGCATTTCTTCCTGAAGTTAAGGTTTCAACTTGAATCACTTTTCCCTCTGCAGAAAGGATTTGAGCAGCAACAGATTCTTGAGTCGGATTGAAAACATTCAGCAATCCACTTGTCGGGTTCGGAAACACATCGAAAGTAGCAAGACGATTTTCTTCAACATTCACAAACGTTGGTGCAAAGCGATAAACAGTTCCTTCAGCAGG
>JBDLUS010000207.1:0-2564 GCA_039805165.1 Bacteroidota bacterium
CGCGACAAGGAGACCATTCAATCAAAGGTTCTTTTACGTTGTTCGCAGTGCAGTAGTTAATTTCAGCAGTGGTGTTACATGCACCCTGAACAGTTGGCCAACCGTAGTTTCTTCCAGCTTCAATAATATTGAATTCATCGCTATTGTTTTGACCGTGCTCAGATGCATATATAATTCCTGTTGGACCAACAGCCAAACCTTGACAGTTGCGGTGTCCGAAAGAATAAACGTATGATGCTGGATCTGGATTATCTGATGGAATAGAACCGTCTAAGTTGATTCGAAGGATTTTACCGTTCAATGAATTTAAGTTCTGTGAACTCACTCCACCATCGCCCGTATCTCCAGTTGACATGATAATTTTTTGATCTTGGCTAATCACCAAACGTGAACCGTTGTGAATTGAATTTCCGCCAATCGCATTAATCAATTGAACTTCGTTCACCAAAGCTGTTCCGTCCCAATCGAACATAGACAAACGCTCTTTCACATTGTTCCCTTGTGTGTAGTTGTATACCACGTACACCTTTGGCGTATTTAAAAAGTCGGGATGCAAAGCCATTCCTAACATTCCAGGCTCACTGCTTCCACTGTATGGAATAACAGATGTTTTGTCTAAAACAGATGTATACGTTCCCGTTGAAGGATCTATGCGTAAAACCTTACCAACACGAGTGGTGCACCAAATGAAATCGTCTGGACCCCATACCATTTCCCATGGCAAGCTCAATCCTGTAACCAAATCACTTTCAGTAAGTGTTGTATTTCCAACTTGCCAGGTTTGCGCATTCAATTGAAGAGCACAAATAAGAGAGAAGAACAATGCTATTTTTTTCATAGCCACGAATATAATTCTAGAGGGCCTAACAAAAAGCCGATTCGCAAAAAAATAACACAGTAAATTGAAATGATTAAAGCGTGAGGAGTCCTCTTTTCTGAGTCAATGTTTTCTGACGAAATCCACGAGGCGCCTTAATGGTATAGCCCAATGTAAATTCATGCGAACTGAATCCTAAAGCCTGTGCTATTCCTGTGTTCATTTCGTACGAATACCAAATCGAATAGCCTTCAAACTTCCATCCTAACATGGCGGCCCAAGCGGCTTTCGGACGATAAGTAAGTCCGAAACACAAATCGCGCTGGTAGTTCAACATAGCATTCAAATCAACTTGCATTGGCGTTACCGCAGTAAACCTAGAGAATACGCTTGTTGAAAGCCCCAAATCTTTGGTCAATCTGAATTCGTAGGAACCCATAAGTTGGTAATGTCGAACAACGCGTTCATTGATATTTCCATTGCCAAAATTCAATTTGGGTTGAAACACATATGGCACGCTTACTCCGAAGAAATAATTTTGTCCATAAAGCATCATTCCTGCATTTGCATTGAAGGTCAAAGACGATTGCCTCACTCCTCCGCCCAGAGCCACATCATTTGGATCTTGAACAACAGCATTACTCAAATCAAAAACATACTGCGTTCCAATGCCACTCAATCCAAAAGCAATAGACTGCTTGCGATTGATTGCAATGTGCGATGCGCCCGAAAACTCAAATGATGTTGTTGAATAAGCTCCCGTCTTATCTTGAAACAACACACCTCCAATTCCGAATCCGTTCGGCAGTTGTTTGTTCGCTGTCAAATAAAATGTCTTCGGATGATTATTCATTCCATTCCATTGCGAACGGTAAGTCGTATAAAGTGGAATATCTCTATTTACGCCGGCAGCTGCGGGATTCGCGGCATATGGATTAACCATAAATAAAGTGCGACGCGGATACTGTTGTGCCTGGGATGTCACAGCGAATAGCAAGATGCCAAAGGCAAGATTCTTCGAAAGATGCTGCGCAAGAATATTTAGCTTGAGGTTATTCATACTTGATGGATACAACTCCGGTTAAAGGTTCTTTGCTCTTGTCGTAACTCACTACAAAATAATAATCTGCTGGAGGAAGGGGCTCGTTGTTCAATGTACCTCTCCACGGATTGGTATAACCGTTCGATTCAAATACAATTTGTCCGTATCTGTTCACCACTTGCACATGTGCATCTGCAAAACCATCGAGTCCACCAATGACCCAAGTATCATTAGAGCCATCTCCATTGGGTGTAATCGCATTCGCTATGAAAATACATCCGTCCTTCAAAGGAACAAATACACTTCGCCTGTATATACAATTGTTCACATCGGTTACTTCGACACGGTAATTTCTGTTCCCAACAAGTCCAGTTGCGAGAGGCGTCTGCTGCGCTTGCGCGTCATTCCATAAAAAACTAAACGGTCCAAATCCACTCTCAAGTATCACCTCTGCGGTACCGTCTAAATTATTGAAGCACGATTCTTCCGTTGCGGTGGTACTCAAATTCAAGTTGGAAGGAAAAACAGCTTCAACGGTAATGACCTCATTCACGGAACAGCCGGCATCGTCTTCCACTTGAATGGAAATTGTTCCCACGCCAAGATTGGCCAATACATATTCTACGACCGATTGCGGAAGGACTTCGAAATTTCCATTACCAATGTTTATGAGTAAAGAACCTGTTCCTCCTGAGAAAACGAGAT
>JBDLUS010000208.1:0-13430 GCA_039805165.1 Bacteroidota bacterium
TCTTTTAATTCGCTTTGAAGAAATTCGCAATACGCTTTCTGAAAAACACAATGGCAAGAACAAGCAAAAGTGTATATGGAATGAGCATTAGGTAAAGGATTCCTGTATTCAAACCTTCAGCCAAACTTCCTGAAGTATTCTGGTTTGCTGTCTCGGCAGTTGCTTTACACATGGCGCATTGCGCATAGGTTACGAGATTCAGCGCGAGGAAAAACAATACAATAAATAGCTTTTTCATGTTCAATGGTAATAAGGTGAAATCATGAAGTATACAACAACTCCCGTTACTGCAACATAGAACCAAATTGGCCAAGTGTATTTCGCCAATTTCTTGTGTGCAGGAAACTCCGCGATTAATGCGCGGTAAGCGGTAAATAAAATGAAAGGAAGAATAACTGCAGCCAATACAATGTGTGTTGAAAGAATTACCAAATACAATCCTCTCATTGCGTTCCCCTTCGGAAACTCAGTTTCTCCGGCAAACATGTGGTGCCCGATGTATGTAACTAAGAAAAGTACGCTCAAGTAAATAGCACCTTTCATTAATTTCTTATGCAACTCGAAGTTCTTCTTTTTTACCGCAACAAGAGCTGCTACCAACAGGACCGACACTGTTCCATTGATAAGCGCGTTGGCTTTCGCCAATAGATGCACATCGAATCCTAGATTTACATCGGTGAACTTCAAGTAGTGCAATGAAAGGACTACTAAGAATACTACCGCTGATACGAGATAGATAAGCGTCTTCGCTAGCTTATCGTTCTTTTTCATTTCTGCTTTCATTGAATTATTTCTTTAGTAACAAATGTAAATCTGTAAACAACTGATCCACCGCTTTTGTTGAAGTTCCGTCGTAATATCCTCGAATTTTCCCTTCTTGATCTATTAATGCAATTTGATCGGTATGAAAGAAACCTCCTTGAGCGGTATCTGATGGGAAAGCCGTGAGTTTGTATCCTTCCTTGGCTTGCCAATAAATATCTTCTTCATTTCCGGTTACGAAATTCCAATTGGAAAAATCTGCACCCATGCGGTCGGCATATGCCTTCAGGGCTTCTGGTGTATCGTTCTTGGGGTCTACGGTGTGTGAAAGAAAAACGACTTGATCGTTGATGTTCTCTGATTTAACCAAATGTTGCAATCGCGCCATTTGAGACGAAAGCATGGGACAGATGCTCGTGCAGTTCGTGAAGAAAAAATCGACAATCGCAATCTTTCCGGCCATGAAATCATTGGCGATGATTTTGCCATCTTGATTGGTAAACGCAAACAATGGTATTGGATCGTAGACGGTATCTGAGATTCCTTCTCCCTTCTCGTTGTATTTGATTTCAATTCCGAAATCACCGAAATAAGGCAATGTTTTTTGCTTTTGCTCTGGTGTTTTCACAGAATCTGTGCACGCCGCAAGAGCAATGAACGCTAAAAGGAAAAGACGTTTAGTACCCACGTTTTATCTTTCTCTTTTTATTTAAGATTGCGATATCCTCCATGAGGTTTTCAAAGTGATATTCCGTGTTACCATATAATCCGCGAATGTGTCCAGACTCGTCTAACAAACGAAATACGGCTTCATTTTTCAAATCTTGAATAAGGAATCCGTTTCTAACAAACGAATCCATAGAAGCCGAATCGCCTTGAAGGAATTGCCATTTACTCTTGTTGTTCGAATACCTTAGGTTCTGTGTCACATAAGCCTGTACAGCAGCCGTGTCTGAATATCCGTTTGGATCGAAACAAAGAATATAAATATCGGGCTCCATTCGGAATTTAAAATTCGGGATAAGCAGGCGTTCAGTAATCTTTGGCAGATTTGGATCTTCGAAGTCTACAAACGCAGCAACCCAAATCTTTCCCATAAGGGAGTCGCGATTGATGAGTTCGTTGTTCTGATTGACAAACGCGAAATCGGGAATTTGGTAATCTGAAGACACACAACCGGTATCGCACGCTGGCCCGAAATAAAGGGGTTCGCTAAAGTTGTGCTTTCCCATTGGCCCTAGGACAATGAGTAAGGTTAGGGGAATAAAAAAAAGCATACCCACCAAAAGGATATACTTTTTTAATTTTTTGTTTTTCATTGATCTTCAGCTTAGCCGAAGATGTTGTGTCCTGTTTGCACACTCACACCTTCATACAAACCAATAAAAATTAGATACATAATGAACAATGCGTAAGGAAGAAGTACAACATACTTCAAGTTCTTTCTCTCATCGCCAAGGTGCATGAAGATTAGAACGATATATGCAGCCTTCACTAACGTTAGTATTAAAAACGTTAATTTGATTGCTTCCCAAGTGAATGTTCCGTTTCTTTTGAAAGCAACACCCATGAATACTTCAACAAGTGTAATAACCGTTAAAAGTAAGGTTACGGCATATAATTTCTTACGAATTTGCTTTCCAGCTTCTTCGCTGTGTTTTGCATTAAGAGCGTAGCTCTCGTTTACAATAAGGTCGTCTCTTTCCATGATAATCAGCGATATTAGATAAGGTAGAAGAATGTGAATACGAATACCCAAACAAGGTCAACGAAGTGCCAGTACAATCCGATTTTTTCAATCATTTCATAGTGACCGCGTTTTTCGAAAACTCCTTTGATGGCCATGATCCAAATGATGATATTGATTAACACGCCCGAAAAAACGTGGAAACCATGGAACCCAGTTACGAAGAAGAAGAAGTTCGCGTATTGTTGTTGAATAGCGTATTCGTTCTTGTGCATGTTTGCTCCGAAGGCCATTGACCCCTCTTCTTTAGCAGCCCAAATCTTTTTGGCATCATCTCCTTTTACAACCAACTTACGAAGGTCTTTTCCGTCTTTGTGCTCAAGTGTGTATTTGTTCAAAATGATTTCCTCTGGAACCATTGTCGAAATGTCTTCGTGTGTTTCAGCAGCAGCGTGCTCGCCATGTCCACCGTGAGCGTCATGAGAAACTGGCTCTTCAGCAGCTTCCATTGCGTGCTCATACTTATGACCGAAGTCGCTTGACATGTGAACCCAAGAACCGTTGTCTAGCGTAATTTGGTATGTGTTTCCGGCATCGTCAGCTGCTGTAACGGTCATTGGTTGATTAATTTGGAAACCACCACCAGAACCGTGGATAAAGTGAGACCATTCCCAAGCTTGAGAACCCAAGAAGATGAATCCACCAATAATTGTAAGTCCTAACCATTTCACAACACCCTTTTTGTCCATGCGGTGACCAGCTTCTACAGCCAATACCATGGTTACAGAAGAGATAATAAGGATGAACGTCATTAACGCAACGTACATCAAAGGATAAGAACCGTGAAGACCGGGCAGGGCTTCGAATACTTGTTCACCTACAGGCCACAAGTCTGAACTTCCGTGACGAATAACTCCGTATGCTGTAAGAAGTCCGCCAAATGTGAGGGCATCCGATACAAGGAAAAACCACATCATCATTTTACCGTAAGAAACGCTGAACGGAGAGCGATTACCGCCCCATAATTCGTCCGTAGTTACATGTTCTGATTGACCTGCCATAATAGTGAATGAAATTTGGGTGCAATTTTACTTCAAAAGCTTCAATTTAGAAAAGAGAATCGGCATTTTTCACTATTTTGAATAATTCTGAATAAGCCGAAGCTTCTGTTTTAGTAGATATAAAAAATGAAGAAGAATAGATAAATCCACAAGATTCCCATAAAATGCCAATACATTCCGTTGGAATGAAGGCTGATCCAATTGTCTTTGTTTAGCTTTCCGCTCTTCAATCTGAAAAGGTTAACCACTAAGTAGATAAGTCCGAAAAGCAAGTGAGCAATGTGCAAATAAATCAAAACGCTTAGCATGGCACCCGATGCATTGAAGGTTGTTTGAACTTCCAATGTCTTGTCTTCTCTCGACTGATCGGGGCGAACGAAATAATAATTGTCTCCTTCTTTCACGAGAACTTGTCCATTCAACTCGAAATAATAATTCGTTCCATATTCACCGTTCAATTTTCCGAGGGTGTTCCAACGCGATTGCTTCAATCCTTGTTCGGTTTGGGTTATGGTGTTCCCCATTCCCATTGCTGCCATTTCATCCCAACCTTTGTTCTGAGCGAAAACGAATCCAAGCCCTAGAATGAAGGTGGCCAAAGTGCCATACAAAGCCGTTGATTGCTTTCCTGCTTTCAAAGCACGAAGCGCAACAATAAGTGTGATACTGCTTAAGACGATGAATGCGTTACCCACCCAAAAAATAGCTGGCGGCTGAATATGCACCCACAAAAGTTTTCCATAAAGGACCATGATGGCACTGGTGATTCCACCAAACAACATCACAACGGCGAAAATTAAAAACCATACGATCATCTTCTTTGAGCGAAGTTTCACATCTGGGTTGTGTCCTTCAAAAGGATCAATTTGTTTAAAGTCTGTGTTTTCCATTAGATTTTATCTATTACGTAAGCAATTTGAACAATGGGTAAATAAAAGAATGAAGCAAACATAACCCTACGCGCATTCAACAAAGATGGTTCTTTAAAAAGTTTGTAAGCGAGCGATGAAATCCAGATACCTGCTAACACAACAATGATAGCGGCAATGTTCCCAACCATGGGCGTTTCAAGAGGGAGTGTCCAAGGCAGAAGACTTACTGGAATAAGGAAAAAGCTGTAAACCATAATTTGGAAAGCCGTCTTTTTATCGGGCATTCCGCTGAATGGAAGTAGCTTATATCCGCCTCTGTTGTAGTCCTCGTGGGACACCCAAGCGATAGCCCAGAAGTGCGGAAATTGCCACATGAACTGAACGGCAAATAAGATTCCTGCTTCCAAACCGAAATGGTTGGTAGCAGCAACATATCCAATCATTGGAGCAATGGCTCCTGGGAAAGCTCCAATAAAAACCGCCCAAGGTGAAACTCGTTTGAGTGGTGTGTAGATGAATGCGTAAGATAAGAAGGCTGAAAACCCGAGGATCCCTGAAGCAGTGTTCAAGTAGTAGAACAAGATGAAAATTCCGAGACCTGCTGTTGCTATTGATACGAACCAAGCTTCGAGGGTAGAGATTCTTTTGGTTGGAAGCGGACGGGTTTTTGTGCGGTGCATTAGCGAATCCCATTGCTGTTCGAGTACTTGATTGGCACCGTTACTTCCACCCGCCAATAAAAATCCAGCGAGAATTAACCACCCCATTTTATCATACTCCCAGGTCTCTGCTCCCATTTCATAGGATAGAACGCAAGAAACTACGACCAAAAATGAAAGGCGCAACTTGAATAAATCCAACGCAGCTTTGATCTTCCCCATTACACCTGATTTCTCTTCAACCGAAACTTCCATTTCTGCTTATCTCAATTTTTTGCAAAAGTACTGCTTAATGCTGTTCAACAATTAATAATCCCAACGACGCACTTGACGAAGCCCTTTGCGTATTCCTACCATGAGCCAAGCTTCTTTGAAAGGGTCTACGCGTCTGTCTTCCGAGCGATAGCGAGCAAATCCAAATACCTGAAGAGCCGGAGTCATTTGATAAGCCGCCTCTGCGTTCACAACGAACAAAGTACTTCTGTTTCCTTGAAGAATGTTGTTACCATAGACGCTCCAGGGGTTTACATAAGACTGAAAAATATTACCTCCGACATTGCGATTGGTATCTCTTCCGTAGGCCGCCCAAACAATGCTTGCGGAATAGTTCCACTGATCGCGACTGTAATTTGCAGAAGTGTACCACTCATAAAAATTAGCGCCGAGCGGATGAGCCAAGGGCTGGCCCATGTGCTCCCATGCTTGCACATCGCTTCCGTGCGTGTAGGTGAAAGGTCTAACAAAAGACCATTCCGTAAGAACCGATAAACCTTCAACTTTCTTCGGAGTTAATCGCATACCCAATTGCATCCCGAATTTATTTCCCCACCAACCGTTTCTGTTTCGTAGCTCACTCACTAAAAATTCATCCAATACCATCTGACCGTATAGCTCTAAATCATTGCTGTGCTTGTACATTGCTGAAGCGCCTAACAGGACGTTATCGGCAGACCCTTGAGAAAATTCAGCAGGACGATAAAACAAAAACGGGTTCAAATAATGAAGATCCAATTCTCTTCGACTTGCCGAATCTCTTGCTTGCCAGACCACCATTTCATGTGCGGAAACAGACCACTTCTTGTTAATCTTCCACTCTAACGTGTGCACCGCGACGTACTTCGGATTTAAATCGAAATGATCTTGCATGCGTTGAAGGCTGTGTGTTCGCGACCAAAGATTCGTGAATGTAATTTTCTTTCCAATCTTCGTTTCCAATTTCATAAATGGAAGAGCACTTGCGTTGCTCGAAAGAATGAGCGAGCGATAACCGTATCCTAAATTCTGTCTTGAATTACCCGCAGACCAGGTAAAGTGACTACCCAATTTTCTTGAATAAACTATTTCCGGAAGTGCCGCGAAAGCTGTGGCCCCAGAGTCGGGCGTTAGCACTCTTCCAAAGTTTGGAAGAACTCCTAAGGAATCTAAAAAACGTTTGTTGAATTCAGGGAG
Source organism: Bacteroidota bacterium (assembly GCA_039805165.1). Taxonomy (GTDB): domain Bacteria; phylum Bacteroidota; class Bacteroidia; order Flavobacteriales_D; family Sanyastnellaceae; genus CAIZGX01. The sequence continues at coordinate 6,491 of JBDLUS010000208.1, forward strand.
ATGAAAAACGGCGCCGGTTAGCGAAAGGGACAACTTGTTCTTTTCATTTTTAAAGACGTTGCTGTAGTTCAGAACTGCTGAATAACCGAGATTGGAAATTTCTCGGGAACGATCTAAACCTGCGGCTACTTCAAAATTGAATTTTGAAATAACGGTGTCCTTTTCCACTTTTAATAAAGTCGCGTAACGCAACTCATTGAACAAAGTGTCCTGCGAAAACACAACGTTACATGCTGTAAAAAGCGCGAGTATAGCAATGATTTTTTTCACGAGGGGAAGATAGAACACTCTTTCAAAACATGCATTGTTAATAGGTAATAAGTTTCACAATTTTATGTTGAAAGAATAGCCTTTAATTTGTGATGTTATGGCGAAAATAGAAATTGATTTAGAAGAAGAAAATCGCGAGATACTTCGCAGATACCGCGCACTCTTGCGCGTTTGTTATCGCTCGAAAACCCGTGCCGATCGTGCGCGGATAAGGAAAGCCTTCGAGCTTTCCGTAGATGCCCACAAAGACATGCGACGCAAGAGCGGCGAGCCCTACATCTACCACCCCATTGCCGTCGCAAAAATAGCAGCGGAAGAATTGGGTCTAGACACCATGAGCATCGTTTGTGCGCTGCTACACGATACTGTCGAAGACACTGAAATAACGCTCGACGATATCCAACGCCAGTTCGGAAAAAAAGAACGCGTTATTATCGACGGCCTGACAAAGATTTCCGGAGTGGCCGATCTGAGTTCAAGCGATCAGGCCGAGAACTTTCGCAAGATGCTTCTGACGCTGTCAGACGACGTGCGCGTGATTCTGATCAAACTTGCCGATCGTCTGCACAACATGCGCACCCTCGATCACATGCGAAGAGACAAGCAATTGAAAATTGCTAGCGAAACACTTTTCATGTACGCACCCCTCGCCCATCGTCTTGGACTGTACAACATCAAAACAGAACTCGAAGACTTAAGCCTGAAGTTTACAGACCCTATCGCATACGAGGAGATCGTAACCAAACTTCAAAAGACCCAAGCGGTTCGTACACGTTTCATCAATCAGTTCACACTGCCTATTCGCAGAGCACTCGATGAACAAGGGTTGATTTATGAAATCAAAAGCCGAACAAAAAGCATCTTCAGCATCTACAATAAGATTCATACGAAAGGGGTTCCGTTCGAAGAAATCTACGACCTCTTCGCCATTCGAATCATTCTTAAGACTCCACAAGAACTTGAAAAAACTGATTGTTGGAGAGTGTATTCCGTTGTGACGGATTTCTATGTACCTAGCACAGAGCGCCTGCGCGACTGGATAAGCACACCGAAAAGCAGCGGTTACGAATCGCTTCACACCACAGTCATGTCGCCAACGGGTAAATGGGTAGAAGTTCAAATTCGAAGCGAGCGTATGGATGACCTTGCCGAGAAGGGATATGCAGCGCATTGGAAATACAAAGACGCTGTTGAAAGTCCGGAAAGCAAACTCGATAAATGGCTCGGACAAATTCGTGAAGTGTTGGAAGCCCCGAGTGACAACGCCATTGAATTCATTGACAATTTCAAACTGTCACTTTTCAGTGAGGAGATATATGTCTTCACACCGAGTGGTGATTTGAAAACACTTCCTGTTGGATCGACCACCTTGGATTTCGCATTTCTCATTCACTCGCAAATAGGCTACCAATGCATTGGAGCGAAGGTTAACCACAAACTAGAACCACTGAGCCACAAGCTAAGCAGCGGTGATCAGGTTGAAATTTTAACTTCAAAAAAGCAGCGTCCAAAAGAAGATTGGTTAAATATTGTCATCACTGCTTCTGCCCGTCAGAAAATAAAAACGGCATTAAAAGAAGAGAAGAAGCAAATCTCTGAAGAAGGAAAAGAAATGTTGAAGCGCCGTTTCAACTCACTTAAAATTACGTGGGGAAGTAAGAACATAGACGAGTTCGTGCGTGCCTATGGATGCATTACTGCAGTTGACTTCTATTACAAAGTTGCAAAGGGCCGCATTGAATTAAAGAAGCTCAAACCACATACGGTTGAAGCCGACCGTATTCGATTCGATAAGAACACGCAGGAAAAGCACGAAGAAATTACGCGCATTGTTACGACAGCGCCATCGACTGGAGACACTGTGCTTATTGGAGACGATAAGCAAAAAGTTGACTTCAGTTTATCTGTATGTTGCAGCCCGATTCCAGGCGATGAAGTATTCGGTTTTATAACCGTTTCGGAAGGAATAAAAATTCACCGAACGAACTGTCCGAATGCGCAAGAACTCATGAGCAAATACGCTTACCGCGTCATTAAAGCGAAATGGAGCAGCAACGATTTGGTGCAATTCGAAGTAGGATTGAAGTTCTCAGGAACCGATGATGTGGGATTGGTTCAGAAAATAACAAATATTATTTCTACCGATATGAACGTGAATATGCGGGCCATTTCTTTCGAAGCAAGAGATGGTATATTCGAAGGGAAAATGGTAGTGTTGGTGCATGATACAGAACATTTGAATCATCTGATTAAAAACCTTCAAGATGTAGATGGCGTTCTAACGGTAGACCGCATTGAAAGTGAATTTGCTTAAAGCATCTTCATCTTTCGTATTTTTGAAACATGACCTCTGCCGGAAAAATAGAATTGCTGCTTCATTCGAAGAAGAAACAATTGGCCGTTCTTATTGATCCAGATAAATGGAACAGTGAAAACGCACAACAGCAAGGAGCTCTATACAAGGCTGCTGGTGTAGATTTTCTTTTGGTAGGTGGAAGTTTAAATGCAGCTTCAGATTTCAATGAACGAGTGGAGCGCTTGCGAGCGACTTGCCCTTTGCCATTGGTACTCTTTCCGGGTCACCCGTTGCAGCTTACAAAACATGTAGACGCAACCCTTTTTCTTTCTTTGATATCTGGAAGGAATGCTGAATTCCTTATTGGACATCAAGTTGTTTCCGCACCTTATTTACATGAATGGAAACAGGAAGTTATTCCAACTGGATATATGTTGGTTAATGGCGGAAACACAACAACAGCGATATACATTAGTCAGACTGTTCCTCTTCCAAACGACAAACCTGAAGTAGCAGCTGCGACAGCGCTTGCTGGAAAATACTTGGGACTTCGTTGTTTCTATTTAGACACTGGAAGTGGTGCAGATTTTCCTGTTTCGCAAGAACTGATTTACGCCGTAAAGAAGACCACTCAACTTCCTGTAATTGTTGGGGGTGGAATTGTGAATGAACAACAAGCCCATGCGGCTTGGCAAGCAGGAGCCGACGTTGTGGTTATGGGAACCGCAGTAGAACAGAATCCTGAAATACTTTTCGAAATACAAAAATTGAATGCCTTATGATTCGTAGACCTTTCAACCTAAAAAAATGGATCGAAGAAAACAGAAGTTTACTTCAGCCCCCAGTAGGAAATAAAAATCTTTATGTTGAATCGGAAGACTACGTTATCATGATTGTAGGCGGACCAAACGCTCGTAAAGATTATCACTACAACGAGACTGAAGAATGGTTCTTCCAAGTTGAAGGTAGCGTTGTAATTGGTGTTCAAGAAGATGGAAAAGCCGTTGATATTGAAGTGAAAGAAGGAGAAATGTTTTTGCTTCCTCCAAGAACACCGCACCAGCCGCGCAGAGGCGCAGGAACAGTTGGAATTGTTATTGAAGTGAAGCGTGCAGAGCGCGAGTTAAAAGACGGTCTGTTGTGGTTCTGCGAAAAATGCAATCACCCACTTCATGAAACGTATTTCGTTTTGGAAAACATTGAAAAAGATTTCTTACCTCGCTTCCGAGAATTTTACGGAAGTGAAGAAATGAGAACTTGTAAGTCTTGCGGACATGTAATGGAGACCGATCCGAAGTTCGTTTAACGACGCTTCAACCAAAGCTCTGGATTCTGCGGAACCCATCCGGCTTCAGAAACTTTTCCCAATTCGAAGTGTAAGACATAGCCTTCACCGTTGTCTGCTACGGTTCCTATTTTGTCTTTTGTATTCAACTTCGTCCCAACCGAGACATATACGTTTTGTAATCCACTGTATACCGTCTTGTATGCGCCATGCGTAACAATCACGTTCATTCCTGCGCCTTGAATATTGAAGACACTCGTTACTGTTCCGCTGAACACCGTGAATATTTCTGCATTTGCTGAAGTAATGAAATCAACTCCCTTGTTGTTCACCTCAATACCGGCAATGCTTTCATGCGCATGCCTTCCGAACTTAGATCCGACAGCTCCTGATGCAACCGGCCAAGGCAAACTTCCTTTGTTCTGTTCGAATACGGTATTCGCCAAAACAACTTCCGGTGCACTTTCCATTTTCGGAGTTGCATTTACCACTGGTTTCGGTGGTGTAACCACAGCAACAGGCATATTGGTCTTCACAGGTGCTGTTGTTCCCGCAGCGTTGGCAGAAGCGTTGTTCGAAGCCGTTGCGTTTGCTGCAGCTCTTCGCTGCTCTTCCTTTCTTTTCTCTTCAGCTAGCCTCGCTTTCTCTGCTTCTTGCTTGCGAATACGCTCGTTCTCTGCTGCAATTTCCTGACGAACAATTTCTTCAATTTTTGTAGTTAACTGCCTTCTTTCAATTTCCTTTTGACGTTGCTCTTCTCGCAATTTTCCTTCTTCAGATTTAAGGAATTCCAACTTCTTTTGTTGTTCCGACTTGTTCAAAGCAATTTCATTTCGCTCACTCTGTTCGTCGCTAGACAAGGCCAACTTGGTTTGCTTGTTACCTTCCAACATGGAAATATTCTCGGCTATTTCTAACTGAGCATCTTTCATCTGTTGAGCATGGAATTTCCTGTTCTCAGCGTATTGCTTCAAAAGCTGAACACGCTTCACTGCCTGGAAGAAATCTGATGAAGAAAGAATAAATGCTATTTTAGAATACGATGAGCGTTGCTTATAGCTGTTGTAAATCATCTTCGCGTATTCCGCTTTTAAATCTTGAATGCTCGCTTCCAGTTCAACCACGCGACCTTCACCATTCTTAATTTCTCCATCAATGGTTCCTACTTCTGAATTTATCGATTGAATCAACTCTTCACGCAAACGAATTTGTTCATTCAACAACGAAAGCTCCGCTGAAGCGTTGCGTTGATCTGCTTGATATTCTTTAATGAGCTGTTTGGTTCTCGCTATTTCATTGTTCAATTCGCTTCTGCGAGAAGTAAGTTCTGCTTTCTTGGTTTGAGCAAATACCCATTGAAAAGTCATTCCCGAACAAACAAGAATAAGCACAAGAAGCGCGTAAGAAACATGTGATTTATTCAGCCCTTTCATTCCTATTTCCTTTTGATTGGATAGTCCTTATCGTAGTCGAACGAAAAATCGTAATGATTCTGTGTGTTCAATCGAACTATTTTAAAATCGAGTGCTGTTTTTCCTTTTACATCATCGATTTGAATGTTGCATTTATGTGGATAATGCGATGGGGCTTCTTCATCGAATTCAGAATAGTTAATCTGCACCATTCTTTTCGTGCGTATATCGGTTAACTCACACTTCACCACTTTGTACAAATCAGATTCAATCCAGAACTTGGAAGAAATCCAATCGTTATCTTCCAACCTCTTCGGAACTCTTCTTCCATCGCGAATTGTCAAAGAATCTTGATCCTCCGTCGCTCTCCTGACACGACGGGACATGCGAGATACAAGCGTGTAATATTCAACATCAAGTTTCTCGATTCCACTTTTCATGCGCCCTTCCTCGCGGCTTAAACCGATTGGATTTCCGATTAATAAATCTTGAAGCGTAGATAGATCTAAGTCAATTTTTGCAAGATCTGTTAATTGATTCACAGAGCCCAAGAAAACATACTTATCTCCCGGAATTTCAGAAACCATTTTCAAACTATCCTTGTCAACCAATAGCCGCAAAACTTCAATACCCAAAGCCGGACTCACGCTTACAGATACAGCGCTGTCTTTCCGCATGCGAACAGTAGCCTTGAATCCTTGCTGCTCCTCTCCGCTTGTAAATTCAGCGTCAAGTTTCATCCCTAACCAATCAAATTCGAATCTATTCTTCTCGATATTTCTGGTTAGAAAAGCTTGGGTTCTCTCCTTCAACGGTTCTTGCGTAACAACAACCTCTTTGCTTTTGCAAGCGAAGAGAAATGGGATAAAGAGTATGATGAAATATTTATTCAATGAATTTCTTTTGATTAACTTTTTCTTTCAATTTCGAATGACTTGGATTCAAAGTCAGCGCTTTGTTCCAGCACTCAAGTGCTTTCGCTTCGTTGCCTAACATGAAATAGGTGTCGCCCAAATGCTCCCAAATCTCTTGATCTGTTTGCATTATTCCTGCTGCAATTTCAAGTTGCACCAAAGCATTTTGATATTGTTTCTTCTGAAATAAAACAAATCCAAATGTATCCAAATAAATAGCGTTATTGGGTTGCATAGAAACCGCATATTGAATAATACCTAAGGCCTTATCTAACTGCACTTTTTTCAGAGCGAGATAATAAGCGTAATTGTTAAGCCCAGTTGCATTTTCTGGATTTTGAATCAATGCTTGCTCAAACGAATTCTGGCATTCAGTCCAATTGTCTGTCTTAAAGTAAACGCTTCCTAACGAAGAATAGAATTGAGAAAGAAGTTCTGGATCTTCAATGACCAAATCTCTTCCTGTTGAGAGCAACTCCAAAGACTTCGTGTAGTCTTGTAATTTAAGATAACCCAAGCCGGCGTAGTAATACACTTCAGCATCTGTAGGGTATAGTTCCAAGGCTTCGTTCGCATACTTCACTAAATCATTCCACTTCCGTTGTTGCTTTTGATTTTCCAACAAAAATTGCCAAACCAATAAATCGCTTTTGTACAAATCAAGAGCGAGCTTCAGCATTTCTTCTTGTCTAACGTAATTGTCTTGATGGTTAGCAACAAATGACAATTGCACCAGGCACTGATATTCCGATTTAAACTGATC
>JBDLUS010000209.1:0-3734 GCA_039805165.1 Bacteroidota bacterium
TTAATAGTTTCATAATAATAATCTTTTATTTATTAATGACTGCTAAAATATCGCGCGAATTTAAATTCAAATCCTAACAGAATGTTAAAAAGTCTCAAGAAAAAGTTTATGGACACCGCATTCGGCTTATTTTAGCGACACTATTTTGAGTAATATGAAGTTTAACAAAAGGAACATTTCTACTGAAGAATTATTGGCGTTGTATGAGGGAATCAAATTGCCACGTATGATTGAGGACAAGATGTTGAGTCAATTAAGGTTGGGAAAGATATCGAAATGGTTTTCTTCTTATGGTCAGGAGGCAATTTCAGTTGGGGTGACGATGGCTATGGATGACGACGAATTCATATTGCCAATGCACAGAAACCTTGGCGTATTCACTTCGCGGAATCTTGATTTAAAACAATTGTTTCTTCAGTTTCAAGGTAAAAAAGACGGTTTTACCAAAGGGCGCGATCGTTCATTTCATTTCGGGACAAAGAAGCATCATGTTGTAGGAATGATTTCCCACTTAGGTCCTCAATTGGGTATAGCTGATGGAATAGCACTCGCGAATAAATTAGAAGGGTCTAAAAAGGCAACAATCGTTTTCAGTGGAGATGGTGGAGCGAGCGAAGGCGATTTTCACGAGGCGTTAAATGTTGCAACGGTATGGGACCTTCCTGTTATTTTCTGTATTGAGAATAATGCCTGGGGATTGTCTACTCCAAGCCGAGAGCAATTCCGTTGCAAACAATTCATAGACAAGGCTATCGGATATGGTATGCCCCCTGAAGATGCTATCCAAATAGATGGAAATAATATTCTTGAAGTTTATTCAACCGTAAAAGAAATTTCAGAGAGTATTCGTAAAAATCCGCGTCCTATTATTCTGGAATGCATGACTTTCCGCGTTCGTGGACACGAAGAGGCTAGCGGGACTAAATACTATCCAGAGGGAATTATTGATGAATGGTCGAAGAAAGATCCCGTTGCGTTGTACGAAGAGTTTTTATTGTCTGAAAAAATAATTACTTCAGGTGATATAGAGGTGATGAATTTGAAATTGAAAGATAAAATCAATACAAATTTAAAAGCGGCTTATGCGGAGCCAGATATTGAAGTTAACACGGAAGAAGAGTTCGAAGATTTGTTTGCCCCATTTTCAAATGAGGAAATAGTTCCTTCTTCCACCAAAAAGAAAATGCGCTTTATAGACGCAATTCAAGATGGTTTACGCGAAAGTATGCGGAAGCATGACCGTCTAGTCCTAATGGGACAGGACATTGCTGAATATGGTGGCGTGTTTAAAGTTACCGAAGGATTTGTTGAAGAATTTGGAAAAGGGCGTGTAAGAAATACACCGTTGTGTGAATCAGCTATTGTTGGTGCCGGTTTGGGATTAAGCATGAAAGGTCATAAGGCTATGGTTGAAATGCAATTCGCAGATTTTGTGACTTGTGGTTTCAATCAAATTGTAAATAACCTAGCAAAGCTTCATTACCGATGGGCTGAGAATGCAGACGTTGTGGTGCGCATGCCAACAGGCGGCGGCGCTGCAGCAGGCCCGTTCCACAGTCAAAGCAATGAGGCTTGGTTCTTCCATACACCTGGATTGAAAATCGCTTATCCAGCCTTTCCTTCCGACGCAAAAGGACTTTTATGTCAGTCTTTTGAAGACCCAAATCCGATTTTGTTTTTCGAGCATAAAATGCTTTATCGAAGCATTGAAGAAGAGGTTTCTGAAGGATACTTTGCACTTCCATTTGGAAAAGCGCGCATCGTATCTTCAGGCGATAGACTTACTTTAGTAACCTACGGATTAGGTGTTCATTGGGGGCTAGAGGTGTTGAAGGAAGAAAAGTATGCGGGTATTGAGTTGATTGACTTACGAACATTGGCTCCCTTGGATTACGAAACTGTAATGACTTCGGTAAAGAAAACGGGAAAAGTAGTAATTCTTCATGAAGATTCGCTAACTGGCGGTATCGGAGGTGAATTGGCAGCTCGTATTACAGAAGAATGCTTCGAATATCTCGACGCCCCTGCGACCCGTTGTGCTAGTTTAGATACTCCTATTCCTTTCAATGCAGGTCTTGAAATCAATTTCATGGCTAACAATCGATTGAGAACAACATTGGACAAAGTCCTTTCGTATTAAGTTTTCCTGCTCTAATTTTATCGCTAATGAATAAGCGGTGGAATTTGTTTCAAGTTATGCAAGTGTTTGTGCTTGCCTTGTTGACATGCGCTTCAACTGCGCAAGTCTCGCTTGTTTCCGATTACACCGCACATTATGGAATTGTTGATGGCACAGACCTTACGGGGTATGTCACTTACGACGTTTATGTTTCTTTTCCGAATTCGAACTACAGATTAACTGCTTTAGGGGGTGGCCTGCAAAACAATCCGAATTTCACCGTTCAACTTTCTTCCGATTGTAATTTCTTTCAACATGTCAATGGAAGTTATTTTTCTGAAGGAATAAACTGTTCAGATTATTCTACAAACCCAGCGTTGGAATGGGACAGTCGCTTTGCTATTGGCAGCAGTTGCAACAGTGCCAGCTCGCATTTGTACCAAGTAACTTCCGAGAGCAATGCAATGAATGCTTGGGAAGCGGGGAGTTCAGCATTGTCTTTGTCGAACACGTTATTTTTCCGCATGCCGAACGATGGTTCGGTTCTGTTGAATTCAGAGAATAAAATTTTAGTTGGAAGATTTACCACGTGTGGAAATTTATGCGTGAAGCTGGGTGTTCAGTATTTTGAAAATTACACGGGTCCAGGCTCTCCATTTCAAACCGAAGTCTTGGAAGGTTGTTTTAATAATCCGTGTGTTTCGAATCCGATAGCACAGATGGTTACTGTTACACAAACCGGATGCTCAACAGAAACTCAACTGATAAATTTAAGTTCAGGTGGAAATTTTCCTGTGACTTATGAATTGTGGGACACTTCGGTAAATGCGTCGGCTGCCTCTGTAATATCGTTGGACGGAACTTGTTCTTTCAATGCGCCAAGCGCAGGTTCATTTGTCATACACTCAACCGATAATTTCGGCTGCAGAGATACTACCAATGCAATTTCAGTTTTGGAATTTATTCCGCCAAGCATTCAATTAGTGGGGAATAACTTGCAGTGCTTCGGTGATGCTAGCGGAAGTGTTGATGTGAGTGGAGGTGGGGGCACGGGAGTATTAACTGAATTGGTTTCACTTTCACAACTTCCTTTTTCAATCTCGAATTTAAATGCTGGAATAGTGAATGTGCAGGTGATTGATGAAAACGGATGCCTAGCATCGAACAGCGTTTTATTGGAAGAACCGACTGCATTGCAAGCATCACTTACCCAGCAAACAGATCTTGTCTGTGCGAACCAATGCAGTGGAGAAATTGTCTATTCTGTAAATGGAGGAGTTGGAAATTATTCTTTCGAACTTCTTTCGAACGGCTTATCAGGTATAGCTTCTGGAGCCTTGACGAATTTATGCGGAGGAGCTGACACGCTTTTAGTTTCAGATGGAAACGGTTGCGCGTTTCAACTTCCTTTCGAATTGAATTATCCCGATTCGCTGCAAATTCAGAGTGTGATAAATGTTCCTACGTGTTACGAGTATACAGACGGAAATGCCAATCTCGTTTTCTCAGGAGGAACAGGTTCTTTACTCATAAACATTGGTAATGGAAATTTCGAAGTCCTTCCGCAATCGGTCGTAGAATATGTATTGGCCAATCTTGGCGTGGGAACAATTTC
>JBDLUS010000210.1:0-4709 GCA_039805165.1 Bacteroidota bacterium
TCGATGATGTTCAAGTTATTGAATCTACTGGCGTTTCTGTTAAGCCAATATCTTCTGAAAAAATCTCTAAGGTGTCTGTTTATCCAAACCCAACGAATTCTAATTTCAGCATTGAAATTCCCGAGAGCTTTGTTGGTGGTGAAATCAGCATCATTGATCTAACGGGTAAAGTTGTATTGAAAGACCGCGTTACACAAAGCGCAATTAAGCGTATCGATGTTTCAACTTTGAACGATGGCATTTATTTGATTCGTATGAATAACGGTACTGTTCAATTCACTGACAGACTCGTTAAGAAATAAGAGAACATTTTTCTGAAATGAAAGGAGCCAATTTATTGGCTCCTTTTTATTTTTGGACCAATAGTTGAAAAGCCCACTTCACAATTTGAATCATTCGAAAGTTTTCAATTGTGAAAAGCAACGTATACCTAACTTTGAACGTCTATTAGAGAGTTATGAAATTTATGAAAGCGAAAACCTTATTCTTCCTGCTTATTTCTATAAGCTTCTTTGCATCTGCTCAAACCAAAAAAGCAAAACTCCCTTATTCCATCAAAGGGAAAATTGAGGGACTTCAAAATGTAGATATTTATCTAGCCAATTATTACGGAAACAAGTTATACTACAATGACACTTGTCATGTAGACGCCAAGGGAAACTACGAATTCGCGGGCAAGCCTTTCAACGAATGCGGAAAGTATGCACTGGTTATGCCAGGGCCGCGCTATTTCGACTTTATAGCTGCTGACGAGCAAATTATCATCAACTGTTCTGCAGACGCCGATTTAAGTAAGATTGAGGTTGTTCAATCAAAAGAAAACAAGTTATTCTTTGATTATATCAGATACATAAATGGTAAACGTAACGTTCGTATTCCAATCGACAATTGTATAAACGACTCATTAAAATCGGAAGATGACAAGAAACCATGTATTGAAGAACTTACAAAGTTGAACAACGAGGTAATCAATTACCAGAAGGAAACAATTAAAAACAATAGCTCTTCCCTATTCGCTAAATATTTGCGCATGGGAATGGAAGAAGATATTCCTAATGCACCTTCAAATATTGCTGAAGATAAAAAACAAGAGTGGCAGTACTATTGGTACCGTCATCACTATTGGGATAGATGCGACTTGAAAGATCCGCGCATGGTTCGCGATGGAGCATTTCACAAACTTGTTGAAGACTACATTACTAAAACGCTTCCTCAAATTCCGGATACCGTTTGTGCCGAAGTTCAAAAAATTATCAAAGCAACAGCTGGCAATGAGGAGTCTTTCAAATACATCACTCACTTTGCAACCTACACCGGAGAGACTTCTAAGATCATGTGTATGGACGAGTTGTTTGTGTTCATGATTGACAATTATTACGCTAAAGGATTATGTAATTGGGTGAAGGAAGATAAGTTGAAAGAGATGAAGGAAGCAGCTGATAAGAAGCGTGACTGCCGTTGCGGTGAAAAAGCTCCTGACATTATTCTACCTGACACTTCTGAAAAGAATTGGGTTTCTATGTACAAAGCTCGTGGCGAGTATACGCTAATGGTTGTTTGGGAAAGCTCATGCGGACATTGCAAAAAAGAGGTTCCTCTTCTACTCGACTTGTACCACAAATACAAAGACAGAGGATTCGTTGTTTATGCAATAGGGAACGATTATGAGAACAACAAATGGGTTGATTTCATTAACGAACATAAACTTGATTGGATCAACGTAAGCGACACACCTGAAATCATGAAGCAGGAAAAAGCAACAGAGCTTATCTACAGTGGCGTTACAACATTGAAGAGTTTAAATTACCGCACAACTTGGGACGTGACTAGCACACCGAAGGTGTTCCTTATGGATAAAGACATGAAGATTATTGCGAAGTCACTTGGTGCAGAGCAACTAGATCAGCTGCTCGAGAATTTGTACAAAGGTGAAAAAGTTGAAACCAATAAGTTTAAAGAAACCGAATACGAAGACGCTAATACTCCTCACAAATAAATAGTGAGTTACTTCGACTATTTGCGCACGGGCATGCTTCGCAATGAAGTAGATGTTTATGTGGAAATGTGGAATTCGAAGCCCGATGAAATAAATCGATTTATTTCTTCATTCAACGAATTAACGCAAACGCAGCAGCGCAAAGGCGTTTGGATTCTCGATCATCTTTCGCAGAAGAATGCTGCGGTCGTTCAGGCTTATCGAGATCATTTGTATGACTTGGTTACACACTCAAAAGACTCTTCTGTTCGCAGAGAGTCTTTTGGCATTTTATATAACCTTGAACTTACGGAAGAGCAAGACGGAAGAATGCTCGAAAGAGCTTTCTGCACGCTGAGTTCTTTCGATGTTGAAACAGCAGAGAGGCACCATGCGTTGCAATGGGTTTTGCGTGCAGCGAAATCCTACCCCGAATTGTATGATGAAATTATTGCTGGAATTGAACAAGTGAAAGACATTGGAACCCCTGCCTGGAAGCGATACAGCTCCAAATTAATTCTTAATCTAGAGATTAAAAAGTCGAAAGCCTTTAGTTTGAAATCAAAGAAATAATCTCTGCGGAAACATCTCCCTTCTGAACATCGAATTGACGCACTTGCGGCTTGTTGCGGTACCAAGTCATTTGTCGCTTTGCGTAATTCCTTGTGTTCTTCTTTATCTCAACAATAGCCTCCTCTTTTGAAAAAGACCCTTCGATATATTTAAAAATCTCTCTATAACCAACAGTATTTAAAGCTTGAAGATGCTGCATGGATTGAAGCCCTTGAACCTCTTCAAACAATCCCTCTTCAACCATCTTATCTACTCGCTTGTTGATTCGATCATAGACCCATTCACGTTCGCCGGAAAGAAACACATGAATTATCTCCGCGTCAATAGCATCGCTCGATTTCGTGCGTAATTCAGAGAAGGGTTTACCTGTGATTTGAATAACCTCCAACGCACGAATAACGCGATGTGCGTTTTCTAAATCAACCCTAGCCGCGAATTCGAGATCTTTCACTTTGAGTTCTTCAACCAAAACTAAAAGCCCCTCTTCTTCACACCTTTTATTTAACGCGTTTCTAATTTCTTTATCACCCGGTAATTCATCGAGACCATATAGCAAAGCGTCCATATAAAGCATACTTCCACCAACAACGACCACAACTTCATTCGCTTGAAACAACTCTTGAATTTTAGCCCTAGCGTCGCGTGAAAACATACCCGCTGTGTATTCTTCTTCAACCGATAAAAAAGAAATGAAATGATGTCGCGCAGCGTTTAATTCTTCCACTGAAGGACGAGCAACGCCGATGGACATTTCCTTATAAAATTGACGTGAGTCACAGGAAATAATTTCCGTTTGAAAATAATTGGCTAATGAAATGGCTAAAGCAGTTTTGCCTACACCCGTAGGTCCTGAAATAGCGATGACCGTTTTCATTGATGATTATACCAAGCCTCTTCCAACCTTTTTGATTTTCCCTTCTTCTACCATTTTCGGCATAATGGTATCCAGTACACCGTTAATGAATGTTGCAGACTTTGGCGTGCTATAGAACTTCGCCAATTCAATATATTCGTTCATGGTCACTTTCGTTGGAATGCTTTCAAAATAGATTGCTTCTGCAATAGCCATTTTCAATAGCACTAAATCCATGATTGCAATACGATCGGTTTCCCAGTTAGGAGTAACGAGAGACACACGTTCTTTTGTATCTGCACCTGTTGCAAGTGTTTTGCGGAACAACTGTCTGCAAAACTCTTCCTCTTCGTCTCCTTCCTTCCACAAAGGAAGAAATTCAATGTCAGTATCAGATTCCTTAATTGACTTCAATGAACGCAACACCATACTTGCCGTAAGGTCTAAATCATCGTTCCAGAAAATACCTTGATCTTCAAGATAATCATGCATTAACTCGAAGTTCACCAAGTGACGTTTGAACAACTTCACCACAATTTCTTTATCGTGTTCAAAACCGCGCTCTTCGCTCGCCAAGTAGGCTTGGTATTCTTCGCAATCCTGAATGTCCTTGAACATCTGCTTTAACAAATCACGATTTTCAGTCCACTTCAGGTGGTTATCCTTCATGGCTTTTTCCAACGATTTGCTGTGAGACAAAATGCGCAATACCGCATTCGCCGCGAACTTTGTGTTCGGATGAAGATCTTCGTGACTAGGCAGTTTTTTATTCATTCCAGCCTCAATTTTCTCAATTGAAAGCGAATGCATTTCCACCATTAACTGAATGAAGGCTACATACAAATCTCTGAAACGATTCACACTTTCAAAAAGCATTTTCTCGTAAGAAGCCGCGTTCGGCTCTTCGTCATTGTAATAGGCAAATAATACCTGTAAAACTTTAATTCGTATGTGTCTTCTGTTTAGCATAATTCTCTCTCCTCTAATCAATATCTAGTTTTAATATTCGCAATCGATTGAATGCGTTGCTCTGCCATTTGATTTGCCGCCAAGTAAGAAGGAATTCCCTTTTCTTTAGAAGCTGAATAAATTTTAAGTGTTGTGTCGTAGATAAGCTCTGCTTGCGCAAGAGAGGCTTGACGATTGTATCCTACAATTTCCCAATAGCAGTTGATGATTCCACCAGCATTCACTAAATAATCGGGAGCATATAGAATTCCTTTGTCCAATACGCGTTGACCGTCTTCCGTTTCTACAGCGAGTTGGTTGTTTGCAGCTCCACAAATAATTCCGCAAGACAATTGCTCT
>JBDLUS010000211.1:0-23187 GCA_039805165.1 Bacteroidota bacterium
TCGCCGTTCAATAATGCGCAAACAGGGAAGATTCTTTTTTGGTCACGCACAATGGCTTCAACCATTTGAGCTGCCGCTGCTCCTGGAGCATACCAAGCAGAGGTTCCAAGAAGGTTAACGATTTCTCCACCTCCCGTTTTTGTGCGCTCAACGATTGCGTTTAATTTTTCTTCGGAAATTAATTCAGTAACTGGAATTCCTCCAACAGTGGTGTAACGTGGAAGTGGAACCATCGTGTCGCCATGTCCACCCATTAACACCGCTTGAATGTCTTTTGGAGAACAGTTCAATTCAGATGCAATGAACGCGCGGTAGCGCGCAGTGTCAAGAATACCAGCCATTCCAAATACTTTCTTGCTGTCAACTTTCGCAGCTAGGAAAGCGCAGTAAGTCATAACATCAAGTGGATTCGATACAATAACGATTATCGCATCTGGAGAATATTTAATAATATTTTCAGTAACGCTCTTTACGATTCCAGCGTTTGTAGCGATCAAGTCGTCGCGGCTCATCCCTGGTTTTCTTGGAAGACCACTCGTAATTACAACTACATCTGAATTAGCAGTAGCCGCATAATCATTGGTGCTACCAACAGTTCTGCTGTCGTAAAGGTTAATAGGGGCAGTTTGCCAAATGTCAAGCGCCTTGCCTTCTGCAAAGCCTGGTTTAATGTCCAACAAAACAATTTCGTTGGCAATTTCACGGTGTGCTAATACATCGGCACATGTAGCGCCAACATTACCAGCTCCAACTACGGTTACTTTCATGGGTTCAAATTTTAGACTGCGAAATTAGTGAATCTAATTTCCTGTTGAAAATGATTTTTGATTTAAAACGGAGATATAATCTTTTGGCCTAATTTTCCGTTGTGAATGGAATCTAATTTTTTCAATATGATGCTTATGCTGAAGCGGGTAGGATTAATGTGTTTTTTTGCTTTGAATGTAGTCTTGGTTTTAGCCCAAGCGCCGGGTACAGTTTTTCCAATTGGAACATTTGGCGTCGACTACAACGCTTTCAATAGCAAGAATAAAAGAGAAGGCGAATGGATCCGTGTTTATAAGTCGAACCCCAAAGTAATGTATTACAGAGGGGCGTTTCTAAATGGAGTGCCAATAGGGGTATTCGAATTTTATAACGAAAAGGGTTACCTGAAGTCCACCGTGAATCACATTCAAGACACGACGATAAATGATGTGGTGAACTTTTACGCAGACGGGAAAACAGTCAACAGTAAAGGGAGATATGTTGGTAAGAAAGTTGGGAAGATTTGGGAGCGACAAAAGCAAGGGTTATGGGAATTCTTTGACGCGGAGGGAAGATTGATTCGATTTGAAAATTACAAGGACAACTTGTTGAACGGGGAGTCCAAGGTATACTTTGCGAATGGACAAGTCTCCCATGAAATGATATTCCTGAACGATAAGATGAATGGCCCATTCACCGAGTATACGGTAGAAGGGAAGATAAGTAAAAAGGGTGCCTACAAAAATGGGGTTTACGACGGAAACATTGTCGTGAATTATGACAGTGGAAAGAAAAAGGAGGAGGGGAAGTTTGTGAATGGAATGCGCGAAGGGTCTTGGAATTTTTATCTTGAAACAGGTTTGCCTGAACTTACCATATGGTTTAAGGCAGATAAAATTGAAAAGAAACATTATGCCAATGGAACATTTCAGACGTACTACGATTCTGGAATTCCGCAGTCTGAATACACCTATAAAAACTACAACAAAGAAGGCGCCTTCGCTGAATACTACGACAAAGGTTCATACGAGCAAATTCTGGCCTCTCCGGAAGATGTCGCGCAAGGAATTGCTTATCGCGAGCAATTGAAAGGAACACAAGTGAAGCAAAAAGGTAAATACCTGAATGGTCAATTGAACGGCGAAGTCTTGTACTACAAAATTTCTGGAGAGTTGGAGAAGACAGAGGTTTATGAAAACGGAAAATTGAAAGAAACGAAATAGTACGATGAGAAAATTTTATACGGTTTATTTGATTCTTTTTTCGTTTTGCGGAGTTTTAAATCTATCTGCGCAATCTTCTTACAACACATACTTCGTTCAGTTTCGAGATAAAGCGAACACAGCTTTTTCGCTTTCGAATCCGAGTGCATTCCTCTCAGCAAAGGCTGTCGAGCGCAGAATTAGAACAGGAGTGGGTTTTGACTCGCTTGATATTCCTGTGAATGCAATCTACATTCAACAAGTACTTCAACAGGGAAATTCAAATTTATTGTTGAAGAGTAAATGGTTCAATTCAATCACAGTAGAGCTGTTAGACACCGCCATTGCGGCTGCTTGGAAGTTACAAGTAGAAGCACTTCCGTGTGTTTTTCAAGTGAAGTCATTGCCGAGTGTCCCGCTTGAAAAAATATCGATTCATAAAGGAACGCAGTCTGAAGAGGGAATGGTTTCAGACGATTTCTACGGTCCTAGTTTCCGTCAGACTGAAATGTTAAACGGACACCTTTTACACCAATTAGGATTAAATGGCAAGGGAATGGATATCGCGGTCTTTGATGGTGGTTTCAGGTTTGCTGATGTCTTGCCGGCTATGGCTCACCTTTTCGAAGATGGGCGAATTATTGAGACACATGATTTTCTGAATTTCACATCGCCGAATGTGTTTGATGCTTCTACTCACGGGACAATGGTTTTGAGTCATATGGCAGGAATCATGCAAGATTCATTATACGGCACTGCATTGGAAGCCAACTATTATTTGTTTCAAACGGAAGATGTTTACCGTGAAGTGCGATTGGAAGAAGATACATGGGTACAAGCTGCTGAATGGGCCGACAGCATTGGGATAGATGTGATCAATTCCAGTTTAGGCTATTCATTATTTGATGAAGATTATATGAACTATTCAACTTCGGATATGAATGGTTCTACAACGAGAATTTCGCAAGCAGCAGAAATTTGTGCACTTAAAGGAACACTTGTAGTAAACAGCGCAGGAAATAGTGGCGATGATCAGTGGCACGTTATTACGGCTCCATCAGATGCAGAACACGTATTGTGCATAGGGGCGGTAGATTTAAACGGAAATCACGCTTCTTTTTCTGGATATCACCCACCTGGATTAAACGACATCAAGCCGAACATCGTGGCTATGGGAAGACAAACGGTTTTTGCGGCATCAGATAGCACCATTGCAAGAGGAAATGGAACTTCTTTCAGTTCTCCTATCATTGCGGGAATGGCTGCAACCTTGTGGCAAGCGTTTCCTACAGCAACGAATATGGAAATATTCAATGCGATAGAAGAGAGCGCAAATCTTTATTCAACTCCAAACGATTCCATGGGACATGGAATTCCTGATTTTTGGAAAGCGTTTGTTCGTTTGTCGAATGACATTTACAGCCAACCGAACGAATATTCGGTTGTTGTTTTTCCTCAACCCTCAGACGGTCAATTCGAAGTTCGTGTGCAAGGGAATTTTCCGGATACTAACAATTACCATTACTTGTACGACAGCAGCGGCAGATCTGTGAAATATTATAAATGGGATTACAACTACAGTGAGCCCTGGGCAATCTACCATTTGGATTTAAGTTCACAATCAGTTGGACAATATTACTTTGTAATCGAATCTTCCTCTGGTATTCAAGTGGTTCCTCTTCAAAAAAAATAAAATGAGAAAAACGTTACTTTTTGTTTTTACTTTCTTCGTTGTTGCATTTTCTTTCGCACAAGGTCTTGGTCACACGACGTTAACCTTCGTTGACGCAACCAGAAACAATCGTTCAATTCCATGCGAAGTCTATTATCCAGCGCTTTCTGCTGGAGATAACATTGCTGCATTAGACCCTGCTTTTTTAGCGTTATCTGGATACCCAGCGATTGCGGTAGGACACGGTTTTGTAATTGGTGCTGCGAATTATTCGTTGATTGCCGAACAGTTAATTCCTTTTGGATTTATAGTTGCTTTGGTAAATACGGAAACAGGCTTTGCCCCGAGTCATGAGAATTTTGGTTTGGACTTAGCGTTTGTAACGCACGCCCTTCAACAAGAGTCGCAAAATTCAACCTCCATATTGTACAATATTGTGAATCAAGAGAAGGAAGCAATAATAGGACATAGCATGGGGGGAGGTGCCGCTTGGTTAGCTGCGGCTTCAGACCCATTGGTTGATGCAGTTGTGGGCTTGGCTCCAGCTGAGACAAATCCGAGTGCCATTGCCGCAGCGTCCTCAGTAAATTGCAATTCACTAGTTTTTTCAGGGAGCGAAGACGCTGTCACACCACCTGCAGATAATCATCAGCCAATTTTCGATGGTACCAATGGTTGCAAAACTTTTGTTTCACTAACCGGAGGTTCGCATTGCGGATTCATCGATTCGGGAACATTGTGCGATTTTGGAGAACCTTTGGGTGGAAGCCTGGCTCGAGCAGACCAACAAGAAGCTTATTTAACGATGATGACTGCTTGGCTTCGATACTTTTTGAATGCTGAATGTGTTGAAGCGCTTTACACGGATTATGTAACCAATCATTCGTTTGTCTCTGCTGACCCTCTGGCAGCATGCATGTTATGCGGAAATGTTAACGACGTTGAAGGCAATGCTGTAAATGTATTTCCGAATCCTAATCAAGGTACATTTTCAATTCAATGGAAGAATGAAATGTTCAATACAATTGAGATCTTTGATGCGGCGGGTAAGCGTGTGTTGAAACAAGTGATTATTCAACAAGGCTTTTTCAATGAAGCTGAAAAGTTGAAACCAGGTGTTTATTGGGTAAAACTTTCCAGTGAAAAGTCAATTTCAACAAAGAAAATAGTTGTTGAATAATGAAACGAAAAACCCCGCAATTGCGGGGTTATCTTTGTGCGCCCACCTGGGCTCGAACCAGGGACCCACAGATTATGAGTCTGTTGCTCTAACCGACTGAGCTATAGGCGCGGGACGGCAAATTTAGGAATAATGCATCTTTGTACAACATGAAAATATTCATAAAAAATATAAAATCGCTCTACGGGACTCATTCTCAGGATGTCGCTTTGGTTAAAGGCTCCC
Source organism: Bacteroidota bacterium (assembly GCA_039805165.1). Lineage (GTDB taxonomy): Bacteria > Bacteroidota > Bacteroidia > Flavobacteriales_D > Sanyastnellaceae > CAIZGX01. The sequence continues at coordinate 5,027 of JBDLUS010000211.1, forward strand.
ATATGAATGTACTTCCAAGCATTGAAAACGCTTGGCTGGCAATTGAAGACGATACTATTGTGGCCTTCGGTTCAATGGATGAGTTTGACGGGATAGAAGATTGGCGAGATTTGACAATTATTGATGCTGCGGGAAAGTTTGTTCTTCCCGGTTGGTGCGACAGTCATACACACACGGTGTTTGCGGCTTCGCGTGCAGACGAATTCGAAGATCGTCTTAAAGGCTTAACTTATGAAGAAATAGCAAAGCGAGGTGGTGGTATTTTGAATAGCGCGAAGAAACTTTCGACTATGAGTGAAGATGAACTTTATAGCGCTGCTGTTGAACGATTGAATGGAATGATGCAACATGGTACAGTTGCAGTTGAAATTAAAAGCGGGTACGGTTTAGACGAAGCAAACGAACTTAAAATGCTTCGTGTTATTAAACGATTGAAAGCCGAACATCCGATGTATATTAAGGCTACCTTTCTTGCTTTGCATGCAATTCCGGCCGATTATAAAGGTCGAGAAGATGCGTTTGTTCACATGATGATAAATCAAGTTCTTCCGAAAGTAGCGGCTGAAGGCTTAGCCGATTTTGTGGATGCATTTTGTGAGGAAGGATATTTTACGGTTAATCAAATGAATCAATTGATTGAATCTGCCCAAGCTTTGGGTATTCCTGCAAAAGTTCACGTGAATCAGTTTAATGTAATTGGTGGAGTAGAAGCTGCGGTGAAGAGAAACGCCCGAAGTGTCGATCACTTGGAAGAACTTTCGAATGAAGATTTAGAAGCGCTTAGTCATGGAAGCACTATGCCCGTGGCTCTTCCGGCATGTTCTTTTTTCTTAAGAATTCCATACACTCCAGCGCGAAAAATAATTGATGCAGGTTTGCCAATCGCTTTAGCAACCGACTTCAACCCAGGTTCTTCTCCTTCAGGAAACATGAATTTTGTAAATAGTCTTGCCTGTATTCAACAGCGGATGCTTCCGAGCGAAATAGTAAATGCATCTACATTGAACGGTGCTTATGCTATGGATGTTCAAGATGTCTTAGGCAGTGTCGCAGTTGGAAAGAAAGCTTCATTAATTATTACCAAGCCTCTTAATTCGCTTACTGAATTATTCTATTATTTCGGAGACAATAACATTGATCAAGTAATTGTAAATGGAAAACTTGTAGACTCAAATCCGAACTAAATTTGCATCATGGCAGGAAACACATTTGGAACATTATTTCGACTTACCACTTTTGGAGAATCGCATGGTCCCGCTATCGGCGGTGTTATTGACGGTTGTCCAGCTGGGGTAATCATCGATGATGTATTTATTCAAATGGAATTAGATCGACGTAAGCCAGGACAAAGCGATTTGACCACTTCGCGAAAAGAGTCAGATCGCGTTCAATTGTTATCTGGAGTGTTGAATGGAGTTTCGACAGGTGCCCCCATTGGTTTTATTATTCAAAATGAAGATCAGAATTCTTCTGATTACGATAGTTTGAAGGAAGTCTTTCGACCTGGACATGCCGACTTTACTTGGCAATCGAAATTTGGAATTAGAGACCATCGAGGTGGTGGAAGAAGTTCTGCAAGAGAAACGGCTTGCCGCGTGGTTGCTGGTGCAATAGCAAAGTCGGTGTTAAACCGAATGAACATTCGGGTGAGTGCTTATGTGAGTAGTGTGCATAAAATTATGGTGCCCGTTACCTATGATAAATTGAATTTGGAAGGTACCTACAACTCAGCAATTCGCTGTCCGCATGAGGAAACCGCGGCCAGAATGGAAGCCGCAATTCGTCAAGCGAAGGAAGCGAAGGATAGTTTAGGTGGAATAATAACTTGTGTCACTACGGGTGTTCCTGCCGGATGGGGAGAGCCAGTATTCGACAAGCTGCATGCACAATTGGGACACGCCATGCTTTCAATAAATGCTGTTAAAGCGTTTGAAATAGGTGACGGATTTTCTTCCACATTAAGAAAAGGAAGTGAGAACAACGATTCTGTTCAGACCAATCACGATGGAGGCATACAAGGTGGAATTTCAAACGGAAAAGACATCGTTTGTAAAGTAGCGTTCAAGCCAACGAGCACCATTGGCAAAAAGCAAATTGCTTTAAATACGAGCAACGAAGAAGTGGAACTTGAAGCAGCTGGTCGTCACGATCCATGCGTTCTTCCTCGCGCCGTTGCTGTTGTTGAAGCAATGGCCGCAATCACTCTTTTAGACGCGGCATTGCTTTCGAGAAACAATAAAGTTTAGTTTATTCAACAATCAACTTCACCGTAGAGCTGTTGTTTTTGTCTTGAACTTGTACGAAATAAATTCCAGGTGCAATTCCATTCAAATCAATATCGACAGATCCTGTTTTATCTGTTCTGCTAATGCGTTCTTGTTTGCAAACCTGCCCTTGTGCGTTGTGTAAAGTGTATGTCAAGCGCTCATCGAACCCATTCGCAATTAATTTCACTTGTTGTTTCGCGGGGTTTGGCATTAGAATCAATTGCGTGTTGCTTGCAACTTCTTCTTCAACACCGACAAGGTTGGTATTCCAATAAAAGTATTGTTCTATTTCTGCGCCAAAGTCGTTTTCAAATTGTTTGAAGTAAGCTCCTGCAACACGATCTAGATTGCAATAACCATTTCCATCGTTATTCGCGAAGAACGAAAGTCCGTCTCCTCCAGTATCGGTGATTTTAAAACGGTAGCAACCCGCATTCAATTCAAGCGTGTCGCGGTGTGTGGTGTTTGCTTGAGTGAATGTTCTAGTGAAAACGGGATTGTCGTTTATGTCGAAAAGGGAATAAGCGCTTTCCCAATATGACGCGTTTGTTCTGAAGATGATAATGAGTTTATTATTGTCTGTATTCGGAAGATAAGAATAAACCGGAGGGCGCGTAAACGCGGACTCTGCATGATTGTTAGATGGGTTTTCATCTACTCCGTTAGCGCTTTCACCTAAATCAATTACGAATCTGCCTGCTGTAGAAGTGGAATTCCAAAGTATCGGGTCAGAGTATGTAAGTTCAACAACTTCACTTTCCATGAAGCCGAGGTTTCCTGTCCACGTGTAGATTTCCGTAGCACCACCAACAACGCCATAAGAAATTTTCACCTCAGTTAAGGGTTGAGATCCTTTGTTGCGAAGAACAAATTTTGGATTGTCGCAAATTGGATTCCAGCGAGAGTGATTTTCCCAATTACTCGGCGCTAATACTTGTTCGATTTCGGGGTCGTGGGCGTGATTCTTTGGGCCATAATAAACAATCTGACTCTCTGTAACGTAGTTGCCGTATGGATCAGTAGTAATGTTATATTCAGCACTTACTTGGTTGTTTTGAAGGAAAGGAGTGAGTTCAAATTCTTCAGTTCGCCCTTCCATTCCCGGACACCATCCTGCACGTGCATAAATCCAAGTTCCACCTTGCGGAAAGAGTGGGTTCTTGTCGCAGTCCTGCATGATTTCCCAACTGAAAGTTGGGTTTCCATTCACATCAATCGAATGTGTGTTGTAACAGAATTCACCGCAGTTGTTCGCATCATTTCCAAAACCATGTCCGGTTAAGGTAGTGCGAAGCTTCAATTCACTTTCGTTGGGCTGAAGGGTAAAGGTCTTTTCATTCACAACATTGTTGAATCCGCCAAGACCCCAGTTGCCTTGCCAAACGTTTGCCATTCGCTTTACGTCGCGAGCAGGTGTTCCTTCAATGAATACAAACTTCAGATCTAAAAGTTCCTGCCAATTTCCGGCTTCCAATTCAACACTGTCGCGAAGCAAGTTCGCAAAATCTGTCACATCGTAAATCCACGTCCAGCCATCGCCCAAATCCAATTGAATTCCGTAAGGAGTAATGAATCGGCCTAATTCATAGCGATTAATAACCTCGAATGGTTGGCTAAAGTAGAAGAGCGTGTCGTTGATTAATTCTTCATCCGGAGCGGCGAATGTGCTGTCAATTTTCTCGCCTGCAGAGTTGTAAGTGAACTGCCAACGCGCGAAGTACGTCGAACCAATGTTTAGAATTTGCGGAGCGTGATTGAAAATCTCATATTCAATTTTGGAAATTGGCGCGTCGTATACTTCAGTGCTAATAGTTTCAATTGTTTGCAAAGCCGTTAAGTTGATTCCTTGAGTGAAATAAGTTTTTGGCCTGAAGTCTAACGCCTGAGCCGATTGCGTTAATTCGAAACCACTGTATGAAATGAAATTAGGATTGCCTAATGTGTATCCGTTGAAATTGTTTCCAGACACATCATTCACACTCCCATTACTGTCGTTATTGAAATTGTATTTTGCTAGCAGGGAAGATGTTCCTGTACCACTTGTAAATAAATTTTGAATTTCAATATCGCTGAGTGCGGTTGAGAAAATGCAGAAGTCATCCATATCTCCACGGTAGAAATTACTCCACGTGGCCGCCGCACCAATACTGAATTGCGTAATGTTACTCATTGGGAAAACTTTCCCCGTTCCACTGTGCCAAAGGACACCGTTGAGGTAGGCCTTCATTTCGCCAGTAACGCTGTTTTTTGTAAAGGCCCAGTGGTTCCACACACCTTCGAAATCTGCAGGATTCGCAGCCTTATCGATACGGTCGTAACTTCCTCCGGAATTTCCAGCGTCCCAATACACGCGGCTGTTACTCCAAGGGATGTGTGTGTTCAATACTCGGTTGTTATTGCTGTTTCTAGCCTCGAAGCAAGTTCCGTTTTCCGGTTGAGCATTTGCATTGCCTCTTAACCAAAAGGCAACGGTTACTTCACTTGAAACAGAGGCAAAAGCTGTTCCTGGAATACGAATCTCATCGTTACCATCGAAGCGAACGAATTTGTTGTTTCCAATTGAAGCAATTGCGTTCAAGTTAGAGGCTTCACCTAAGGCAGCAACACCCAATGCCGCGGGACTTCCGTCGAACGAAACTTCAACAAGAATATTACTTGCACCGTCCCATGAGAAAGGAGAGTTGAACGTTAAATAGAAAGTGCCATTCTGATTTACAGTTGTGTTGCTTAAATAATATGTGCTCATAGAACCATTGTCAAGAGCGGTAAGCGATGCTGAAGTCGTTGGCTTAATTCTAATTCGCAAGTTTTGGTAGTTCCCAGCATTTCCTGTTAGATCGAATCCGATTTGCCAAATGTTTCCCGCTTGAACGCCAGAAGCAGCAAGTTCTGTGGCAGAATAGAGCCATTGAATCCTTGAACTAGCGTCACTTCCGAAAGGAGAATTCGAAGTCTGATCGTTATTCCCAATTCCATAAGAAACCGCTTCGTTCGGATTGTTTATGGTTGAAGTAATTTGCTCCGTTTGAAAAATATCGAATGGAGCTGTTGCTCTGATTGAAGCAGTCGTGAAATTCTGATTGTTGATGAGATAATGCGGATGCTGTTGTAGGGTAGAGTCAAGCACTCCCGTATGCTCGAAAAGGTAGTTGTATGATAAGTAGTCCCACTCTCCGCATGGAAAACCTAATCCACCTGCAGTCCCGTCGCTAAAACATTTGAGCGTATGATACATCAATACCTTCTGATAATTCACACCGTTGTTGGAAGCCGGAAATTGAAACCATCTTCTTCCGGGAGAATCGTATGCGGTCGCAGGGTTGTTTTGCGCTTCGAACGTATAGGTTTGAACAATTGTTGTGTCACCCGGTTGTGCAAGCGTGTGAATAGAAATTCCAAGAAAAATAACTAGGTAAAGGTGTCTCATTTGAAAAGTTTATGCGTCATAAAGATAAGTAAAATCGCGACAAACAGCGTTTTTATGGCATAAGCATTTCTTGACTTTTTCTAATAGTCTCATGAATTTCGGTTCATGAAAGAAGATTACTTACACTTTGTTTGGCGAACACAATCGTTCAGCCAACTGCCTTTAACAACAACAGATGGCAATGTTGTACATGTCGAATATCCAGGTTTTTTAAACCGTCATGCGGGTCCGGATTTCATGGATGCACGGGTTCAAATCGGAGAAGTACTTTGGTGCGGACCGGTAGAACTTCATTTGAAGTCTTCCGATTGGCTGCTTCATGGGCACACCGGAGATCCGCGTTACGACAATGTCATTCTGCACGTGGTTTACGAAATGGATCATCACGTTCCCGCGAACATTCCAGTACTCGAGTTGAAGAATCATATTATTCCTGGGCAATGGGAAACAGTTCAGCAATGGAAAAGTATGCGAGACCATATTCCATGCGGAGGAAATTTCGGAGATGTTCGAAGTGTGGTGCGCACCAATTGGATCAATCGAATGGCTGTTGAACGCCTTGAAAGACGAGTTTCTGAATGGAGAAGTCGATCAACGGAGCTGAATGGTGATCTCTTGCAACTCTTCTACGAAAAGTTTTTTAGAGCCTTTGGTTTTGGCTTGAATGGTGAATTGTTTGAGCAAGTAGCCGCTCGATTTTCTTTTCGAAGTGCATTGCGCTTAATGGATGAGCCTGAACTTCTGAAGTCTGTCCTTCTTCAAATGTTTGGGTTTGAAAGGCCACGGATGAAGGTTGTGGTTTGGAAACAAGCCTCGGCACTTATTGAAGCCAATCAATGGTCAATACTCACTCCCCAAGCACTGAACACGGGGAAAATCCGTCCGCGCCGAAGTAACAAAGTACGCGTGGAGCAACTCGCAGATGAACTTCCGCATATATCACGTTGGTGGAACATGATTTTCAACAAAGCAGAAATAGGAGAATGGAAATCAGAGTTTTATAGAAAGGGAAGGGTCAATCCGTTATTCGCTCATTTGGCTGTGAATGTTTTTGCCCCCTTGTTATTTTTTCTTCATGAGAGGAAAATGGACGAATCCTATGCAGAAAGAGCCTTAGAACTTCTTGAATTAATTCCACTGGAAGACAATCGCGTGACGCGCTTATGGAAAATTCATGATGTAGTTGGAAAGAATGCTTTAGAATCTCAAGGGCTCATTCATTTGTACGGAATGTATTGCGAGCCGAGAAAATGCTTAAATTGCGCTCTAGGAGCCGAAAAACTGAAACGAAATGAATTTTATGAAGTCCTTATTTGATTTTTGCGAACTGCGATTCTTCGGAGTTTGCGAAGCATTGGGTAAGAAACTCGATATGAATTCGAATCGAATTCGTCTTTCATTCGTTTACCTGTCTTTCCTTACGTTTGGTTCTCCCATAGTCATTTATTTGGTTCTTCACTTTTGGCAAAAGCATTCGCTCGCTGGATTTCGTTTGCGTAAAAAGAACAGAATTTGGGAGTTAGACTAACTTTTTTCAAGGCTATTCCATTGAATGCTTGGAAGTTTGAAAGTTTTTCGTACTTTTGCCGTCCATTTTAAAATTATATATCATGAATCGTTACGAAACTGTTTTCATTTTGACTCCCGTGCTGTCTGATGATCAGGCGGCGGAAACAGTAGACAAGTTCAAAAAATTTCTGAAGGCAAAAGGTGCTTCGATTAAACACGAAGAGAACTGGGGCTTACGTAAGTTGGCTTATCCAATTCAGAAAAAATCAACTGGTTTCTACTATCTAATGGAGTTTGAGGCTGCTGGAGATGTTATTGGTGTTTTAGAAACTGAATTCCGTCGCGATGAGCGCGTTATCCGTTTCTTAACTACGGTAATGGATAAGTTCCACTTGGAATATTCAGAAAGCCGCAGAAACAAATTAAAAGAAAAGAAAGCCGCTTCTAAAGAGGCATAACCTTAAAACATTGAACAAATGAGCGATAATTCAGAAATCCGCTACCTCAATCCAATTGATATTGAAACTAAGCAAGCAAAGTATTGCCGTTTCAAGAAATCAGGTATCAAATATATTGACTACAAAGACGCAGACTTCTTATTGAAGTTATGCAACGAGCAAGGAAAAATTCTTCCTCGTCGTCTTACTGGAACTTCGTTGAAATACCAACGTAAAGTTTCTCAGGCTATTAAAAAGGCGCGTCACTTGGCTTTAATGCCTTACGTAGCTGATATGTTGAAATAAATTAAGGAGGACTAGGTCATGCAAATTATATTAAAAGAAAACATTGAGAAATTAGGTGCTAAAGACGAGATCGTTTCAGTTAAGGCTGGATACGCTCGTAACTACCTAATCCCAAGAGGATACGCAGTTCCTGCAACAGATTCAGCATTGAAAATGCACGCAGAGAACTTGAAGCAACGTGCTCACAAGGAAACAAAGATTCTAGCTGAAGCGCAAGCAACTGCTGAGAAAATTGCTTCTGTAAGCATCAAGTTGACTACAAAAGCTTCTGATACTGGAAAGATTTTCGGTAGCATCAACACTATTCAACTTTCTGAAGCTTTAGCAAAAGAAGGTTATGCAATCGACAGAAAGAGCATCAGCATCTCTGAAGAGCACATCAAGAACTTAGGTACTTATGAGGCTCGTGTTAAATTACACAAAGAGGTTAGCGCTACTTTCAACTTCGAAGTTGTAGGCGAATAAATAGCATATAAGTTATTCTTGAAAAGGTCCGATTTCGGACCTTTTTTTGTACCTCAGTTTTTCTAATCTAAATTCGCTCGTATGCAATTCAAATTGATAACAGATTTCACACCTGGGGGTGATCAGCCAACGGCTATTCATGATTTGGTAAAGGGTGTGAATGATAATGAAAAATATCAAACATTGCTTGGAGTTACCGGAAGTGGTAAGACATTTACGATAGCAAACGTAATTCAGCAGACACAACGACCAACGCTGATATTGAGCCACAATAAAACATTAGCAGCGCAATTGTACTCAGAGTTCAAGCAGTTCTTTCCAGAGAATTTGGTCGAGTACTTTGTGAGTTATTACGACTACTATCAGCCAGAAGCCTATCTGCCAGTTACGAATACTTACATCGAAAAAGATTTAAGTATAAACAAAGAAATTGAAAAGCTTCGTCTTGCTGCGACAAGTGCATTGTTGAGTGGAAGACGCGATGTAATTGTCGTTGCAAGTATTTCATGCATTTACGGAATTGGTAACCCGCAGGAATTTCATAAAAGCGTTATTCCCATTCACGTGGGAATGAAGTTGGGGAGACAATCCTTTTTGTACAAGTTGGTAGAGTCTTTATACAGCAGAACCAACGCGGAATTAGAACGCGGAATGTTCCGAGTGAAAGGTGATACAGTAGATATTTTCTTGGCATATGCCGATTATGCTTTACGAGTAGTGTTTTTCGGGAATGAAATTGAAAGCATAAAAATGTTGGACCCAGTTTTGGGAAAAACATCTACGTCATTCGATCAGACAACAATCTTTCCCGCAAACTTATTTGTAACGTCGAAGGAAACGCTTCACGATGCCATCTGGCAGATTCAGCAAGACATGGTAGTTCAAACCGCAAACTTCAATAAAGAAGGGAAAACGCTCGAGGCGAAACGCCTGGAAGAGCGCGTGAACTATGACATCGAAATGATGAAGGAGTTAGGTTATTGTTCAGGTATTGAGAATTATAGTAGGTATTTCGATAGACGTCAGCCAGGTGAGCGCCCCTTCTGTTTGCTCGATTATTTCCCAGATGACTTTTTAATGGTCATAGATGAGAGTCACGTCTCGGTTCCTCAAGTGGGGGCGATGTTTGGAGGAGATCGCTCAAGGAAGGTAAACCTAATCGAACACGGTTTCCGTCTAATTTCGGCAATGGATAACCGCCCCTTGACTTTCGATGAATTTGAGTCTATTCAGAACCAAGTCATCTTCGTTTCGGCAACTCCTGCCGATTTCGAATTGCGCAAAACAGAAGGAGTTGTTATTGAACAAGTCGTGCGTCCTACAGGGTTACTCGATCCACCCATTGAAGTCCGTCCTTCGTTGAATCAAGTCGATGATTTGATGAATGAAATTCAGAAGACGATAGAAGCTGGAGAACGTGTATTGGTTACAACATTAACCAAGCGCATGGCGGAAGAACTTCATAAATATCTCGACCGCATGAATGTAAAGTGTAGATACATACACAGTGAAGTTGATACACTTGAACGCATAAATATTCTTGGGCAATTGCGCGAAGGAGAGATTGATGTGCTCATCGGGGTAAACCTCTTAAGAGAAGGTTTAGATCTTCCGGAAGTAAGTTTGGTTGCAATCCTAGATGCTGATAAAGAAGGGTTTTTAAGGAATAGAAGGTCGCTAACGCAAACTGCAGGAAGAGCGGCGCGTAATGTGCATGGAAAGGTGATTTTTTACGCAGATAAAATTACGGGTAGCATGGCCCAAACCATTGATGAAACGGAACGCAGAAGGCAGAAACAAATGGAGTTCAATACCAAAAATGGAATTGAGCCTACACAGATTGTCAAGCATAGAACTTCGATTCTTCGTCAAGCAAGTGACATTTTGGAAATGAAGCCGCGCGTTTATTCCGAAGGAGATTTTGCTAAGCCTTCCATTGCCGCAGATCCCGTAATGGCGAATTGGGGAGAAAAGGAAATTCAAAAGGCAATGTCTGCCGCCAGACGTAAAATGGAAAAAGCGGCAGAGAATTTGGAATTCATGGAAGCAGCCGAATACAGAGACGAGATGAAGGCCTTGGAAGAAAGATTAACAGAATTATATTCAAATCCATTATGAAAAAGAACTGGGTCATTTATTTAGCCACATTCTTGGTGGTAGTTATCGCTTCATGTAAGCGAAACAAAGAAGTTGCAGAGGTTCCTGTAAAGGACTTCCCGAGTATTGAAAATATTTTACCCTTACAACTTCCTTCGGAAATTAATTTCAAAGGAAAATCAGATAATTTCGAAGTTTTGGAGACTCGCCATGACGGTGGTTTTTTAATTGTCAAAGTAGCATATTCCGGCGGTTGTAATGAACATTTTTTCGAAGCGTCATGGGATGAATTATACCTGAAGAGTTTGCCTCCTCAAGTGAATGTTCGGCTAACGCATGTAAACAACGATGATGCTTGTCGCGCCAGAATAGAGAAAGAAGTGGCAATTGATTTACGTAAGTTGTTTTTGAATACCCCTAGTAATGTAATGGTTATTTTAAATGGAAATGCTGAGAGGAAAATCCTTGTAGCTCCTCAAGAATAGGATTTTCATTGGTGTTGCATTTTGTTATTTGGTTTTCGTTGGATTGAATTATCTTCACGATTGAAACCAAATATCATATGATTAAAAAACTACTTTCCGTATTCGCCTTTTCGCTCGCATTTGCAGCAATGGCGCAAGTTTCTTTCGGCGGATTCCCTTACAATTGGGAGGATAAGCACGTGAGTTCACAAATTTCATTTACCGCTATGCCTTCAATTGATATGGATGCATTGGCTGCAGAAGACGCGGTAGTGGATCAGTATAAAGAAGCACCTTATCGATTCGGATTTGAGCATGAGACTTCTTTCGGTTTAAATCAAGCGCCTTGGAGATCAATTGAGAACGAACGAAGTATTTGGCAGTTCGGAATTGAATGTGCAGGCGCAAGAACCATTAATTTAATTTTCGAAGATTTTTATCTTCCAAAAGGCGCAGAGATGTTTATCTGGTCTGCTGACCGAGAAGAATTCTTGGGTTCCTTCAATCATAAAAACAATCAAGAATATAGAGTTTTAGCGACTTCAATTTTACAGCATGACAAGGTTGTTGTTGAAGTACAAGCGAATGATGCTGTGAAAGAGCAAGTGTCTTTTATTATATCAATGGTTGTCCACGGATATCGCCCGGTATTGATGAACCACTTCGCAGATTTCGATGCGGAGCGCGGACCATACGGAAACAGTGGCGCATGTAATAACAATGTAAATTGTCCTGTAGGAGCGGCATGGCAAGTGGAAAAGAGATCAGTTGGATTGATTTTGAGTGGAGGAAGTGCGAGCTGCACGGGTGCTTTGGTTAACAACACTGCAAATGATGGAACTCCTTATTTCTTAACGGCGAACCACTGCTATTCGGCTGGCGCAACGCCAAGTTGGGTATTCGTTTTCAATCATGAAACTACTGGATGCACAGGATCTACGGGTCCAACAAATCAAACTATTTCTGGATGTACTTTAAAGGCAAAGAACGCAGGTAGCGATTTTTGTTTGGTTCAATTAAGTTCAACTCCTCCCGCAAATTACAATGTACAATATGCTGGTTGGGATGCGAGTGATGCCAACACCGTTTCTTCTGCAACATGTATTCACCACCCTTCAGGAGATTTGAAAAAAATATCTTTTGAAAACCAGGCAGTGCCTCAAGGAACGTGGTCTGGTGCGCAAACATGGGATGTTCAGCAGTGGGACGATGGAATTACCGAGCCAGGATCTTCCGGCTCTCCTTTGTTTGATCAAAACCACAGAATCATTGGCCAATTGTTCGGCGGTGGTTCTGCATGCAGCGGCTCGAATGAAAATGGACAAGGAGATTCTTACGGAAGATTTGGAGTAAGTTGGGATGCGGGTGCATCCGCTTCCTCACGATTGAAGGAATGGTTAGACCCTGGAAACACAGGGATTCAAATATTAGATGGTTATCCAACGGGTGCAGTTGTAGCGCAACTCGATGCCAATGCAGCGAGTATCACCAATGTTCCATCGAATGTATGTGGTTCTACAGTTTCGCCTGTCTTTTCTTTGATGAATAACGGGGCAACGACCTTGACTTCTTGTACAATTCAATACACGGTAAATGGCGGGTCAGCTCAAACCATTAACTGGACAGGCTCTGTTGTGCAGTATGCTTCAACTAACGTGAATCTACCTGCAATTACGTTGACTAATGGCGCAAATACAATTGTTGTGACCGTTTTGAATCCAAACGGGTCAACCGACGAGAACGCAAACAACAACTCTGTTTCGATCTCATGTAACGCTATAGTAGGCCCAACCGTGACGGTAAACGTTGATATCACTTTCGATGATTACTCAGAAGAAACATCTTGGGAAATTATTCAAAATGGAAACGTATTGGCTTCTTCCAACGGTCTGTATCCATCCGGTGGTACTTCAATCAGCGAATCTGTTTGCCTAGCTCCGGGTTGTTATGATTTTGTAATTAGTGACGATTATGGCGATGGTATTTGTTGTGCCTATGGTAACGGAAGTTATTCAGTGTCAGATGCAGCAGGCACTTCATTAGCAGCAGGAGGTAATTTTACAGAAGTAGAAACAACCAACTTCTGTGTTTCAGGAAGTAGCGTTGAGGCCATGATAGAAACAGTAATTACGCTTTATCCGAATCCAGCTCAAAACGAAATTCAATTGATTGGAGCTTTGGCGAACTCAGATTTGTATATCATAGACGTTGCTGGAAACCTAGTTGTTTCAACTAAAACCATTAGTGCAAATGTTAAAGTTGATACATCTTCTTTGGCAAACGGTTACTACATTGTGAAGTTAGTTTCAGCTGGAAAAGTTGATTCCCTTCCGCTTATCATTAAAAAGTAACTAGAAAGTCTTCTATTGTGAATAAAAAGGGCCGGGTTACCGGCCTTTTTTATTGCTGCAGACCCGCGCTCAGAGTAATTTCGCAACACTCATGGAAAAAACATTTGCAATCTGGATTTGGAATTTCTCAATCATTGAATTGATACTACTCGGCCTAGTTGTCGTTTCTTTTATCGTTCAAGTATATTACAACTTGAAATATTTTTTATCGGCAACAAAAGGCAAGAAAGTAGAAGGAGAAACACCCGATGGAGTTTCAGTTATTGTTTGTGCAAGAAACGAAGAGACGAATCTGATGGAGTTGATTCCAGTAATTATGGAACAGGATTTTCGTAAGTTTCAACTTATTGTCGTAAACGACAGCAGTTGGGACGATACCGCTGATATTCTTAAGGCACTTCAAGTTTCTTATCCTGAAATGCATGTCATCGAAATAAATGAAGACAAGCAAATGATGCAAGGGAAAAAGTTTGCGCTAACCCTAGGTATCAAGGCGGCAATGTATGATGTAGTTCTGCTTACAGATGCAGATTGCAGACCTACGAGCAGTCATTGGATTACTGAAATGACAAAGGGGATAGGAGAGCGAAAAGAAATCGGATTAGGATTCAGTGGATATAAAAGATATCCCGGTTATTTAAATAAGCTTATTCGCTTCGACGCGTTCGTTACAGGTTTGAATTACTTAGGATTTGCAAAAACAGGAAGGCCATACATGGGTGTCGGTCGAAACTTGTGCTACACGAAAACAGCCTTTTTCCGAATAGGAGGATTTCGTACACACTACAAATTGGCATCTGGCGATGATGATTTATTTGTTAAAGAAGCTTCCACCGCACGCAATACTCAAAATGTGTTTCATTACGAAGCTCAAACGGTTTCAGAACCACACAAGACATGGGCAAAATGGTCGTTTCAGAAGAAAAGGCATTTCACCACGGCTCCCTTGTACAAAGGAAGCGTTAAGTTTACTTTGATGCTTTGGCCATCTACTTATTTTCTCCTTTGGATGGCGGCTATAGCCTTGTCAATCATTTATCCAAACCCCGTATTATGGGGAGTTCTAGGAGGTGTAATCTTTTTGAGATACATCATTCAATTCATTGTTTTAAATGTGTCTTGCAACAAACTCAAAATATCGAAAGACATTCTTTGGCTCTTCCCGTTGTTAGAGAAGCACCTTTTTTTAGTACATTCGATGCTTTACCTGCATAACCTCGTTCGTAAACCACAGAAATGGAATTGATAGATCATTTATCGGATAAAGCCAAAAAGGATTACCTACTTGTGCTTCGTGCGTTGAACGAAAAAGATCAACGAGCTTATACCGAACTAATGGGTAGGTACAAGGATTCTGTCTATTTCATGCTGCTTAAAATGGTTAACAATTCCGATGATGCGGAAGACTTAACAATAGAAACATTCAGCAAGGCATTTAAGCGGTTGGATCAGTACACTCCGCAGTTTGCATTCTCAACATGGTTGTTTAAAATTGCTTCGAACCACTCAATTGATTTCATTCGAAAAAAGCGAATTAAAGCAGTTTCTATTGATCAAGGTTTTTCGAATGAAGACGGAGAGTCTTATGTTATTCCAGTAAAAGAGGATAGCCTAGATCCGGAAGAATCGATGCAGAAAGATGAGCGCGTGCAGCGTATGCGCGATGTGGTTGAAAAATTGAAACCGCGCTACAAGCGTCTGGTTGAATTGAGATATTTTGAAGAAAAGTCTTACGAGGAAATCTCTGAGATTTTAGAATTACCCTTAGGAACGGTAAAAGCACAGCTCTTCCGTGCACGCGATTTCATGTTTGAATTAATGAAAACAACGAAGGGGAATTTTTAATGTCGATCAGAGAAAAACTAGAACCATACTTCACATTCACGGAAGTGCAATGGGAACAATTTCAAAAATTAGAAGAAGTTATCTTAGACTGGAACCAACGCGTAAATGTTGTTTCGAGAAAAGACACGAGCGAATTTGTAGAACGTCATGTTCTTCACAGTTTAAGTATATTCAAATTTTTGCCTTTCACCCCCAAATCTCAGGTACTTGATTTGGGAACGGGTGGCGGTTTCCCCGGCCTTCCCTTGGCTATCGCAAATCCAGAAACGGAATTCCTACTCGTAGATAGTATTGGTAAGAAAATCATGGTCGTAAACGAAGCCATTGAATTCATAGGATTGAAAAATGTGAAAACACTTCATGGAAGAGTTGAATCTGTAAAAGGACAATTCGACTTTGTGGTAAGTCGCGCAGTGGCCCCAGCCGAAGAGCTCCTGATGTGGACCAAAGGCAAATACAAAAAAGCCGATCAGAATGGAATTCCGAATGGCTTAATTTGCTTGAAAGGAGGAGATCTTAAAGAAGAACTTAAGTCGCTGAAAAAGCATGCTGAACTTTTCGAGATCGCAAGTTACTTCCCGCAAGAATTCTTCGAAACGAAGAAGCTCGTTTACATTCCGCAATAATTACTTTTTCTCTATTGGGTTTCTGAAATGGTAACGTTCTGTTACGCGGTCGTCATTCGATTGGTACGGACGAATGGTTCCTTTCTTGTCGCTGAAAAAGCATGGGTTGAATTTCCCCTGGTGTCCCAAAGATTTTGTTGTTGAACTGCAAGAGGCAAATCCAGTGCTGATTACAACAGCTGCTAAAGCTAATTTTAGTTTGTTCATGGTCGTTAAGTATTCGTTTAGAAAAGGTCTTCTACAAAAAAGGCTCTCAAAAATTGAAAGCCTTTTCCGTAAACCTGCAAGGGAATTTTGAAACCAACACGCAGCTTGGACTGCGTAACCATCTATAAGACGATGAGTTAAAGGCAAGGTTGCCTATTATTTTTAAAGAAATTTATACCCGACTCCGCGAATAGATAAAAAACGCTTGTCAGCATTGGGATGCGACTCGAAAATCTTCCTGAAATTTAAGATGAAATTATCAATGGTCCGGTTATGTGTAACCGTATCATAACCCCAGACCTTCTCCAAAATTTCCTCTCGACTTACTGCTTCGCCTTGTTTGGAAATTAGCAGTCGAAGCAACATACCTTCTCTTTTTGTAATGGCGTGAATCCCTTCCGGCGTTTCTACTTCGTATTTGTTGAAATGAATGGTACATGGACCAATGGCAAATGTTTCGAGGTCTTCAATGGTGCGATGCCCATCTGATTTTCGAACAATAAGTTTTTTGCTTCGAAGTAAAAGTTCTTCCCACTCAAAAGGTTTGGCCAAGTAATCGTCGCCACCAACTTTCAACCCTTCAACTTTATCCTTTCCTGTTCCTTTGGCCGAAAGAAATAGCACTGGGGTATGGTTGCCACCTAAACGCAGCGATTCGCAAATTGTAATACCATCCATTTCAGGAAGCATAACATCCAGAATAATCAGGTCGTAGAATTTTTCTTGAGCGTTTTTTAATGCAGCTAAGCCATTCGACTCAACATGTACTTCAAAGCCCTCCAATTCGAAATTGAGCTTTAAGGTTTTTGCAATGGAATTTTCATCCTCGGCAATCAACAATCGATACGTCTCGTGGTTATTCTTCACACCGCAAATTTATACTACCTTGCACGCAAATTACAGTTATGGAACATAAATTCCATCCGGAGAATATGATCTCGCATTTGGGGATCGAAATATTAAAAAACGAACCCGGTCGGGTTGAGGCGAGAATGCCTGTTGATAAGCGAACCATTCAGCCGTTTGGACTGCTGCACGGGGGAGCGAGTGCTGTTCTTGCTGAAACAATCGGTAGCATTGGTGCATACGAGGCAGTGAAAGGAGATGGAGGAAAAGCTGTCGGGTTGGAATTGAACATCAATCACCTGAGGTCAGCCACGACCGATTTTGTATACGGAATAGGTGAGCCCATTCACATGGGAAAGAGAACGCATGTCTGGGACGTGAAGATCAAAGATCATGAAGGAAATCTCATTGCCATTGCTCGTTTAACCGTTATGATTCAACCAGGGAAATGAGTGTTGTTCGATTAAGATTGCCTCAGAATGACTTTGAACGAAGTGCAGCTGCTTCGCGCACTTTTATTGTTCAGAGTGATTTTAGAGGTGAAGTGAACAAGGCGAGTTCTGATCTTGAATTCGCGCATCGAGTAGAAGAGGGCATTGAGTCCTTAAATCAAGGTCTTGCGAAAAAAATAGTTTTAAGTCGAATCATTTCTTTTCCTCAGCAAGGATTAACAGCGGAGAGTGTTTTTAATTCTTTCAATGAAAAATTCCCGAATGCCGCGGTGTTCGCTTTTACTGACGAAAACGATGCGCAATGGGTGGGAGCAACACCAGAGCTGCTGTTTAAAAAACGAGGACAGTCATATACAACGATAAGTTTAGCGGGAACAAGAAAGGCAGGAAGTTCAGAGGAATGGGGAACGAAAGAAATTCAAGAGCAAAACTTAGTGACCGAATTCATTCAACATGAATTAGAATCACTTGGTGCTGAAAGAGTTTTCTGCGGTGAAGTTCAAACGCGAAATGCAGGATCTATCGAACACTTATGCAACGAAATCACATTTGACTATTCAAGTGATTGGAAAGATGTCATGAAGGCGTTGCATCCAACTCCCGCAGTTTGCGGAATGCCCAGAAATGAGGCGAAGGAAATCATTCAGCAAATTGAACCGCATGACCGCGAGTATTATACGGGTCTTATTGGAATTGAACAAGGTGAGAATGTTGATGTCTATGTGATTCTTCGTTGCTTGAAAATAGAAGAGGGAAGGATACATGTGTTTGTTGGTGCAGGCATTACCGCAAGCAGTGTTCCTGAATTAGAAGCGCGCGAGACGCGTTGGAAAGCCGAGTCGTTAACTGACGTAATTTTTTG
>JBDLUS010000212.1:0-16598 GCA_039805165.1 Bacteroidota bacterium
CATCAGACCACGCATACCTGCTAACTGACGAATTTGTTCTTTCGATCCACGAGCTCCAGAATCATACATCATGTAGATGCTGTTGAATCCTTGTTGGTCTGTTTTCAAACGATCCATAAGGATGTTTGTCAAACGCGAGTTCGTGTTCGTCCAGATATCAATGATTTGGTTGTAACGTTCGTTATTGGTAATAAGACCCATGTTATAGTTCTCAAATACCTCAGCAACTTTACCTGTCGCTTCTCCAACAAGTTTTTCTTTCTCGTTAGGAACAACAACATCAGTCAATTTGAAAGACAAACCGCCTTTGAATGCCCAATAGTATCCTAGATCTTTCATGTCATCTAAGAACTTCGCAGCACGCGCAATACCAACAATCTTAAGAATGTTTCCGATGATATCACGTAAAGCTTTCTTCGTAAGAAGTTGATTAATGAATCCAACCTCTGGTGGAACAATTGCATTGAATAATACACGTCCTGCAGTAGTCTCAATAATACTTGGCTCGTCATTCATATCGTACCAACGTACTTTAATGAATGCGTGTAAGTCTAATTGTCCTTCGTTGAAGGCGATAATAACTTCTTCTTTCGAATAGTAAGTTCTTCCTTCACCACGACAAGGTTTTTCGTCGGTACCCTCGCGGCCTTTAGAAATGTAATAAAGACCCAAGACCATATCTTGCGATGGAACCGTAATTGGCGCACCATTCGCAGGGTTAAGGATGTTGTGAGAACCTAACATTAATAATTGGGCTTCCAAAATTGCAGCACTTCCAAGTGGAACGTGAACAGCCATTTGGTCACCATCAAAGTCAGCGTTAAACGCAGTACAAACAAGTGGGTGAAGTTGAATTGCTTTTCCTTCAATCAATTTTGGTTGGAAAGACTGAATACCTAGTCTGTGAAGGGTAGGAGCACGGTTCAACAATACTGGGTGTCCTTTCAATATGTTCTCAAGGATATCCCAAACTATCGCCTCTTTTTTATCTACGATTTTCTTAGCAGATTTAACTGTCTTCACAATTCCACGTTCAATCATCTTGCGAATGATAAATGGTTTGAAAAGCTCAGCTGCCATATCTTTTGGCAATCCACATTCGTGAAGTTTCAATTCTGGTCCAACGACAATTACCGAACGAGCAGAATAGTCAACACGCTTACCCAATAAGTTCTGACGGAAACGTCCTTGCTTTCCTTTCAATGAATCTGAAAGTGATTTAAGTGGACGGTTGCTTTCAGTCTTTACAGCAGAAGATTTACGGCTGTTATCGAACAATGAATCTACAGCTTCTTGAAGCATACGCTTCTCGTTACGCAAGATTACATCGGGTGCTTTAATTTCTAAAAGACGCTTAAGACGGTTATTACGAATAATAACACGACGGTAAAGGTCATTCAAATCGGAAGTTGCGAAACGACCGCCATCCAATGGAACAAGCGGACGAAGTTCTGGTGGAATAACCGGAACAACACGCGTGATCATCCACTCAGGGCGGTTGATTACACGGGTGTTAGCATCACGGAAGCTTTCAACAACACTCAGACGCTTTAACGCTTCGTTTTTACGTTGTTGTGAAGTCTCACGGTTTGCTTTATCGCGCAATTCAAATGATAATGCATCTAAATCTAAACGAGCCAACAAATCATGAAGTGCTTCAGCACCCATTTTCGCTACGAATTTGTTTGGATCCTTATCATCCAAGTACTGATTCTCACGTGGAAGTTGCTCTTGAATATCCAAGTACTCTTCTTCAGTTAAGAATTGTCCAGCTTCCAATCCGCTACCTTCTGCATCTGTTACAGGACCCGCATTGATTACAACATAACGTTCGTAATAAATGATTTGATCTAGTTTCTTCGAAGGCATACCTAAAAGGTATCCGATTTTGTTAGGAAGTGAACGGAAGTACCAAATGTGAGCTACCGGAACAGTAAGGGAAATGTGTCCCATACGCTCACGACGTACTTTCTTTTCAGTAACCTCAACACCACAACGGTCACAAACAATACCCTTATAACGAATACGCTTGTATTTTCCGCAATGACATTCGTAGTCTTTTACAGGACCGAAAATCTTTTCACAGAAAAGACCTTCGCGCTCTGGCTTATAGGTACGATAGTTAATGGTTTCTGGCTTCATTACCTCGCCAGAAGATCTCTCTAAGATCTCTTCTGGTGAAGCTAATGAGATAGTGATTGATTTAAAATCACTGGTTGGTTTTGCTACTTTTTTTGCTTGAAGCATTTTGTGCAGTTTGAATGTCTATGTTAAAATTTCTTTTCGTTGTATGTTGAATTAATTCTGGTTCAGATTAATGCTTAATCCTAATCCTCTTAATTCATGTAACAATACATTGAACGATTCAGGAATACCAGGTTGTGGCATGGCATCACCTTTAACAATCGCTTCGTACGTCTTCGCTCTTCCGATAACATCGTCAGACTTAACGGTAAGAATTTCTTGAAGGATATTGGCAGCACCGTATGCTTCCAATGCCCAAACTTCCATCTCCCCGAAACGTTGACCTCCGAATTGTGCTTTACCACCCAATGGTTGTTGAGTAATCAACGAGTATGGTCCGATTGAACGCGCGTGCATCTTATCGTCTACCATGTGGCTCAGTTTGATCATGTAAATCACACCAACAGTTGCTTGTTGTTCGAAACGAACACCAGTACCACCATCGTACAAGTAAGTTACACCAAAGCGTGGAACACCTGCAGCGTCTGTTTGATTAATGATATCCTCCATAGATGCACCATCGAAAATAGGTGTTGCGAAAGATTGTCCGGTTTTTTGACCAGCCCATCCTAAGATGGTTTCGTAAATCTGACCTAAGTTCATACGTGACGGTACCCCTAGTGGGTTCAACACGATATCTACTGTAGTTCCATCTTCCAAGAATGGCATGTCCTCGTCGCGAACGATACGTGCAACAATACCCTTGTTACCGTGACGACCAGCCATCTTATCACCCACACGTAATTTACGTTTTTGAGCAATATAAACTTTAGCCAACTTCACGATACCTGCTGGTAGTTCATCTCCTACAGTTAATTGGAATTTCATACGCTTGTATGAACCCAACAATTCGTTGTGCTTCAAGTTGAAGTTGTGAACGCAACGACGAATAAGTGAATTCACTTTTTCATCTTTAGTCCATGACTCTGTATTTACAACACTGTAATCAATTGCAGAAAGAACTTTAGCATTGAACTTAGTTCCTTTTTTGATTTGCTCTTCTTTGAAGTAGTTGAATACACCTTGACAAGGAAGATCTTTAACGATAGCTAAAATCTTGTCAACAAGAATCTTTTTCAATTCTCCGTTGTCCTTATCGTGGTCTTTGTCTAATGCTTCAAGAACTGCTTTATCTGCACTGTTCTTCGTTTTCTTTTCTTTAACGGTTCTGCTGAACAATTTCTTTCCAATTACAACACCAGTTGCACTTGGTGGAACTTTCAACGAAGCGTCTTTCACGTCACCAGCGCGCTCACCGAAGATTGCACGAAGAAGTTTTTCTTCTGGAGTTGGATCTGTTTCTCCTTTAGGAGTGATTTTACCAATAAGAATATCTCCTTCTTTAACTTCAGCACCAACGCGAATGATACCGTTTTCATCAAGGTCGCGAGTAGCTTCTTCGCTAACGTTTGGAATGTCTGAAGTCAATTCTTCAACACCACGTTTCGTATCACGCACTTCAGTGGTGTACTCATCGATGTGAATAGAAGTGAACCAGTCATCGCGAACAACGCGCTCAGAAATAACGATAGCATCCTCGAAGTTGTAACCTTTCCAAGGCATGAATGCCACTTTCAAGTTACGACCTAAAGCAAGTTCTCCTTTACGTGTAGCGTATCCTTCAACCAAAATTTGTCCAAGAGTAACTTTGTCTCCTTTCTTCACCATAGGGCGAAGGTTGATACACATACTTTGGTTGGTCTTACCGAATTTGCGCACGTTGTAAGACTTCGTAGCGCTATCGAAACTTACCAACTCATCGTCTTCGTTTCTCTTGTATTTGATACGAATTTCTTCGCTATCTACATATTCAATCACACCATCACCTTCTGCGGTAAGAAGAACACGAGAATCTTTGGCAACGTATGCTTCCAATCCAGTTCCTACGATAGGAGCTTCTGGACGAAGAAGTGGTACGGCTTGACGCATCATGTTCGATCCCATCAACGCACGGTTAGCATCATCATGCTCCAAGAAAGGAATAAGCGATGCCGCGATAGAAGCGATTTGATTTGGAGCAACGTCCATGTAGGCAACAGCAGCTGGAGCAATAACCGGGAAGTCACCTTCCAAGCGCGCTTTTACTTTTGTTCCTAAGAACTTACCTGAATCGTCGATGTCTGCAATCGCTTGTGCAATTACTTTAGAATCTTCGTCTTCAGCAGTAAGGTATGTTACTCCGTTGTTGTTCATTGAAACTTTTCCATTTTCAACCTTGCGGTAAGGAGTTTCGATGAAACCTAATTTGTTAATTTTAGCATAAACGCAAAGAGAAGAAATCAAACCAATGTTTGGTCCTTCAGGAGTCTCAATTGTACACAAACGACCGTAGTGGGTGTAGTGTACGTCACGAACCTCGAAACCAGCGCGCTCACGCGAAAGTCCACCTGGACCAAGTGCCGACATACGACGCTTGTGGGTAACTTCGGAAAGTGGGTTTGTTTGGTCCATGAACTGAGAAAGCTGGTTTGTTCCGAAGAACGAGTTGATAACCGAGCTTAATGTTTTTGCGTTAATCAAGTCAATAGGAGTGAAGACCTCGTTGTCACGAACGTTCATACGCTCACGAATGGTACGAGCCATACGAGTCAAACCTACTGCGAATTGATTGTATAGCTGCTCACCTACAGTACGAACACGACGGTTCGACAAGTGGTCAATATCATCAACGTCAGCCTTCGAATTAACCAACTCGATTAGGTAACGAATGATGCTTAAGATATCGTCTTTAGTTAAAGTACGTTGGTCAAGAGACATGTTCAATCCCAACTTGCGGTTGATACGGAAACGTCCTACTTCACCAAGGTCATAACGTTGTTCAGAGAAGAACAATTTGTCGATTACGCCACGAGCTGTTTCCAAATCTGGTGGTTCAGCATTACGCAATTGACGGTAGATATATTCAACCGCTTCTTTTTCAGAGTTGGTTGTATCTTTCTGAAGGGTGTTGTGAATCAAAGTGAAATCAGCAGCATTCGATTCTTCTTTGTGAAGAACGATTACTTTAGTGCCGCTTTCAACAATAATATCGATGTGTGTATCTTCAAGAACAACGTCACGATCTAAGATCAATTCGTTACGCTCGATAGAAACAACTTCTGAAGTATCTTCATCAACGAAGTCTTCGATCCACACTTTCAACACACGTGCTGCAAGTTTGCGACCAACTACTTTTTTCAAACCGGCTTTAGAAACTTTCACTTCTTCAGCAAGGTTGAATATTTCAAGGATTTCACGATCGCTTTCGAATCCGATAGCACGAAGTAGGGTAGTTACCGGTAACTTCTTCTTACGGTCGATATATGCGTACATAGCATTGTTGATGTCTGTCGCGAATTCAATCCAAGATCCCTTGAATGGAATGATACGAGCAGAATACAATTTGGTGCCGTTCGCGTGACGAGATTGACCGAAGAACACACCTGGAGAACGGTGTAATTGAGAAACAATTACACGCTCAGCACCATTGATTACGAATGAACCTTGTGGGGTCATGTAAGGAATGGTACCCAAGTATACGTCTTGCACGATTGTTTCGAAATCTTCGTGCTCAGGGTCGGTACAATAAAGTTTTAATTTCGCTTTAAGAGGAACGCTGTACGTTAGTCCGCGTTCGATACACTCTTCTATGGTATATCTCGGAGGGTCGATGAAGTAATCTAGGAACTCCAACACGAACTGATTGCGCGTGTCTGTAATAGGGAAGTTCTCAGAGAATACTTTGAATAGACCTTCTGATACTCGGTTTTCTGGATTGGTTTCGAGTTGAAAGAACTCTTTAAACGAGGCTAGCTGAATTTCTAGGAAATCAGGATACTCGTAAAAATTTTTGGTCGAGGAGTAATTAACTCGCTCTGTTAGTTTCTTTAGCGTTGCCAAAGTGTTTCGTTTTAAAGGTTATAAATCCTATGCACAAAAACTGACGGGCTTTCCCGTCATGAAATAAAAACAAGTTTAGGCCCACCCGAAGGTAAGGCCTAAACTGAGGTTCAATGTCGTAATCTTACTTGATTTCAACTTTTGCTCCTGCTTCTTCAAGTTGTGTTTTCAAGCCGTTTGCTTCGTCTTTAGAAACACCTTCTTTCAAAGGAGATGGAGCTTTGTCTACTACATCTTTAGCTTCTTTCAAGCCAAGACCAGTAAGATCTTTCACTAATTTAACTATTGCTAATTTGTTTGGACCTGCCTCTGCAAGAATAACATCGAAAGATGTTTGCTCTTCTGCAGCTGCAGCACCAGCGCCAGGACCAGCCATAACAACTGCCGCAGCAGCTGGCTCAATTCCATAATCGTCTTTTAAAATGGTAGCTAATTCGTTAACTTCCTTAACGGTAAGATTAACGAGGCCTTCAGCCATTGCTTTCAAATCTGCCATTGTATTTGATATTAATCGTTTCTATTAAAATTGGAACATATTAGGCGCTATGTTCCTCTTGCGCTTCTTGTTTTTCAGCATGGTTCAAAAGTGCAGAAATAACGTTGCGTGCAGGTGACTGCAACAATCCGATGATTTCGCCAACCATCTCTTCTTTGCTCTTCAGAGCAACAAGAGTGTCTAACTGATCATCTCCAACGTATATGTCTTCACGAATAAGCGCACCTTTAAGGGCTGGCTTATTTGTACCTTTTCTGAAATCCTTAATCAAACGAGCTGGAACGTTTGCAACTTCTGCAATCATTACCGCTGTATTGCCTTTCAGCACAGGGTAAAGACCAGAGAAGTCTGTTCCTTCAACACGCTCCATCGCTTTCTTCAACAAGGTGTTTTTCACCACGCGCATTTGCACGTTTTGTTTAAAGCATTCGCGACGAAGATTGCTGGTTGCCTCGGCGTTTAAGGAAACCGTGTCAGTGATATACAAAATGGGAGCATTGCTCAACATTTCCACTAACTCGGCGATTTCTGTGTTCTTTTGTTCTTTGTTCATAAGATACAATCCTCCGATTTAACCAGCGATTAGCTCACTGATTTGGTTTCAACTTGAACACTTGGACTCATGGTAGAAGAAACATAGATGCTCTTCATATAAGTTCCTTTTGCAGCAGAAGGCTTTAATTTCACCAAAGTAGAAATTAATTCACTTGCATTTTCAGCCAATTGGGTAGCGTCGAAAGACACACGACCAATACTTGCATGAACGATACCAGCTTTATCAACTTTAAAGTCGATATTACCAGCCTTCTTTTCTGTAACAGCTTTTCCAACATCCATCGTAACTGTACCGGTTTTTGGGTTAGGCATTAATCCTCGTGGTCCGAGAATTCTACCTAAAGCTCCAACCTGTCCCATTACGCTAGGTGTGGTAATAATAACGTCAACGTCGGTCCATCCGCCCTTAATCTTGTCGATGTATTCCGTTAATCCTACGTGGTCTGCGCCAGCTGCTTTAGCCTCTGCTTCCTTGTCAGGAGTACAAAGTACTAAAACGCGAACGTCTTTACCAGTTCCGTGAGGAAGTGATACAGTTCCACGAACCATTTGGTTGGATTTTTTCGGGTCTACTCCGAGGCGAACGGCAAGATCCACAGACGCGTCAAACTTTGTGCTTGTAATTTTCTTAACAAGCGACGCTGCTTCGGGCAACGAGTACGTTTTTGTGTTATCGTACTGTGCCACTGCGGCTTTCATTTTTTTGCTGAGGGTTCCCATTGCTTAATTACCTCTGATTAAAAAGGGCGTTCACCGGTTACTTGTATACCTAGACTACGTGCTGTACCAGCTACCATTTTCATGGCAGACTCAACGGTAAAACAGTTTAAGTCAGGCATTTTATCTTCTGCAATAGCTTTAACTTGTTCCCAAGTTACGCTACCCACTTTCTGACGGTTAGGTTCTGCAGCACCTTGCTTAGCTTTGGCGGCATCTAACAGTTGAACAGCGGCAGGAGCAGTCTTAATTACAAAGTCGAAGGATTTATCCTTGTACACAGTAATTAACACAGGGCACACTTTACCAGCTTTATCTTGAGTTCTAGCATTGAATTGCTTACAGAACTCCATGATGTTTACACCTTTAGAACCTAATGCAGGTCCTACTGGTGGTGCAGGGTTAGCGGCGCCTCCTTTGATTTGCAGCTTTACAAAACCAGCTACTTCTTTCGCCATATTACTTATTTTATTTATTTTGTTCCGGTGTCTAACGGGAAGCGAAGCGTAACCTTATAAGATTACGTTAAACACCAAAAGCGCGTTTATTCTTTTTCTACTTGCATATAGCTCAACTCAACAGGAGTCTTGCGTCCAAAAATCTTAACACTAACTGTTAACTTCTTCTTGTCTTCGTTAATCTCTTCAACAATTGCACTGAAGTTATTGAACGGTCCGTCGATAACTTTCACGTTCTCACCAACGACAAATGGAATGTTTAACTCTTCACCAGTCTCAGCTAACTCGTCTACTTTACCTAAGATTCTATTCACCTCAGATAAACGTAAAGCGATAGGTTCGCCTCTCTTCTCAGCACCTAAGAATCCGATAACGTTTGTCACGTTGCGAATAATGTGAGGTACTTCTCCGATTAGATTGGCTTCAATTAAGACATAACCCGGAAGATAGCTACGCTCTTTGCTCACTTTCTTTCCATTGCGGATTTGGAAAACTTTCTCGGTTGGAATAAGAACTTGGCTCACGTAATCTTGAAGACCACGAGCTTTAATTTCGCTCTCAATAAATTCCTTAACCTTTTTTTCCTTCCCGCTAATGGCGCGAACCACGTACCACTTTTTTTCAATGTCGCTCATTATTCCGAGTTGTTAAGTTAGGCAATAAAGTCATAAATCATCTTAATGATTCCTTTGCCGAAAGCAAAGTCCATTAAGAAAATCAAAGCTCCCAATACTAAAATTGAAATGAATGTAAGTACTGTGCTTTCTTGTAATTCCTTCCAAGTAGGCCAAGTTACTTTATTCATCAACTCGTCGTATGATTCCTTTAAGTAATTGATAATTGCTGCCATAACTTTTAATTTTCGCACGGGCGCCTGGACTCGAACCAAGATCAACGGTTTTGGAGACCGCTATTCTACCATTGAACTACGCCCGTAAGGTTGTTTCTATAAATGTCAAAAGTGAAGACAGAAACTTATGCAGTTTCCGTCTTCACTATGTGTAGTAAAAATTACTTAATGATATCAGTTACTTGTCCAGCACCAACGGTACGGCCACCTTCGCGGATAGCGAAACGAAGACCTTTGTCCATTGCGATAGGAGCAATCAACTTAACTGTGATAGATACGTTATCACCAGGAAGTACCATTTCGCGACCAGCATCTAGAGAAATCTCTCCAGTTACGTCAGTTGTACGGAAGTAGAACTGTGGACGGTATTTGTTATGGAATGGAGTGTGACGTCCACCTTCTTCTTTCTTCAATACGTAGATCTCAGCTTTGAATTCAGTGTGAGGGTTGATTGAACCTGGAGCACAAATAACCATACCACGACGGATATCGCTCTTTTCAATACCACGTAACAACAAACCAACGTTGTCACCAGCTTCTCCGCGATCTAAGATCTTACGGAACATCTCAACTCCAGTACAAACTGACTTCAATTTTTCTTCGTTGAAACCAATGATATCAACCTCATTACCAGTGTTGATTACACCGCGCTCGATACGTCCAGTTGCAACAGTACCACGACCAGTGATCGTAAATACGTCTTCAACTGACATCAAGAATGGTTTCTCAGTTTCACGAGGAGGGATTGGAATCCAAGAGTCAACTGCAGCCATTAATTCCATAACTGTAGCAACCCATTTAGCGTCACCGTTTAATGCACCCAAAGCAGAACCTTGGATAACTGGAGTGTTGTCTCCGTCGTATTCGTAGAATGAAAGTAATTCACGAATTTCCATTTCAACTAACTCTAACAATTCTGGATCATCTACCATGTCAACTTTGTTCATGAATACCACGATACGTGGAACTCCAACTTGACGACCTAATAAGATGTGCTCACGAGTTTGTGGCATTGGACCATCTGTAGCTGCAACAACTAAGATAGCTCCGTCCATTTGAGCAGCACCAGTAACCATGTTCTTAACGTAATCGGCGTGACCTGGACAGTCAACGTGAGCGTAGTGACGGTTTTCTGTAGCGTACTCAACGTGCGCAGTGTTAATGGTGATACCACGCTCTTTTTCTTCTGGAGCGTTGTCAATAGAAGCGAAATCACGCTTCTCTGCTAAACCTGCATTAGCCAAAACATTAGTGATGGCAGCGGTTAACGTAGTTTTACCGTGGTCTACGTGACCAATAGTTCCAATGTTCACGTGGGGTTTGGAACGGTCAAATGATTCTTTAGCCATTGGTTGTTTTTTTTGTGTTTTTTTATCGCTTTAATTTAATAGCCTTTTCTATTTGTTCAATTGCAAGACTTAAATCACATAGCACGTTTACGCTAAAATTTTCTTAAACTACTCTGTAGAGCCGTTGAGGGGATTTGAACCCCTGACCTCTTCCTTACCAAGGAAGTGCTCTACCCCTGAGCTACAACGGCTGATGGGGAAGTAGAGCGGGAGACGAGGCTCGAACTCGCGACATTTAGCTTGGAAGGCTAATGCTCTACCAACTGAGCTACTCCCGCTTTTAAGTGACCGACAGTCATTCCACCCTATTAGCCGTAAAGAGTGGGGAGAACAGGATTCGAACCTGTGAAGGTGTACACCAACAGATTTACAGTCTGTCCTCGTTGGCCGCTTGAGTATCTCCCCTTTGGAGCCGGTGGAGGGATTCGAACCCCCGACCAGCTGATTACAAATCAGCTGCTCTGGCCAGCTGAGCTACACCGGCGTAAAAACGTTTTTAGTGATTCAAAGAACTACAACAAAACACCCCTAATCCGTAAATTAGGGGTGCAAATGTAGTTATTATTTTTACATATCCAAACTGTAATGCATTTTTTTTTACTGCTTTTCCTTATTTTTTTCAATCTGACGCTTCAAAGCATCGACGGCCAAATCCACAGCTTCCTCAAATGTCTTGCATTGTTTCTTTGCAAAGAGCTCTGTTCCAGGGACTTTTAGTAAAATCTCTGCAATTTTGTTTTCTTGATCAGCATTTTTGTCCAATCTTAAAATAATTTCAGCTTTGTGTATCGCAGGATGAAAAACACCTAACTTTTTTGTTTTGTCTTCTACGAATTCGACCAATTTAACATCGGCGTCGAAATGAATGCTCTGAACTGTGATTTGCATAGCGATTAATTTTTAGGTGATTTATTTTCTCTTGGATGCAGGTGAGCATGAATTCGCTTTAATCGATCCGTACTCAAATGCGTGTAAACTTGCGTTGCCGCTAAATTAGCATGCCCTAATATTTCTTTGATGTGATTCAAGTCAGCACCATTGTTCAACATATGTGTTGCAAAGCTATGGCGCAGTACGTGAGGGCTTTTTTTCTTTTGTGTAGTAACAAGCGATAGAGAAGATCTTACTCTTCTGTAAAAAGTTGATCGACTTAGGGCTTGTCCCTTTTCATTTTGAAACAATGCACTATCAGCGCCACTTGAATGCGACTCTGTCATATGTCGTTTCAACTTCATCATCATATCGTCATTAACGGGCACGTATCTCACTTTGTTTCGCTTGCCCAGAACTTTAATTTGCCCAATGCCGAAGTCAATGTCTCTGTGTTTTAAGCCCATCATTTCCGATAGACGGATACCCGTTTCGTAAAACAACTGAATAAGCAAGGCGTTTTCTTTCTCTGAAGAGATTTCAGAGTCTTCGAGTCTATATAAATCCAACCCTTGCTGTTCTTGCAACGTTTCAGGAAGGCGTGAAGGGCGCTTGGGTTTAGTGACGCCCTTAGCCGGATTGACACTGATTTCTTTTCGCTTGAGCAAGAATCGAAACCAGGCGTTCAGGGCTGATAGTTTACGATGAATGCTTCGTTCTGATATTTCTTGAATCATCAACTCGCTGATCCAACTGCGCACATGCGTAGAATTGACTGAAGTAATTTCAGCGATTTCGAATTGAAGCAGCATAAATTCTTCGAATTGACCAATGTCGCTGCGATAGGCAGAGACAGTGTGAACAGAGGATCTCTTTTCGCTAGTTAAATATTCGAAGAATGGAGTAGTGTTCACTTGGTGAAAATAAAAAAGGTCTTGGGATAACCCAAGACCTTTCATAAATATTGTTCAATTCAATTAAGAATTCTCTTCACGCTTCATTGCAGCAATGTAAACAGCATGTTTGATTTCGTCACGACGACGAACACTTTTCTTAGTGAATTGTTGACGAGCACGCAATTCTTTAACAACACCAGTTCTTTCAAATTTCTTTTTGAACTTCTTAAGTGCCTTGTCGATGCTTTCGCCTTCTTTTACTGGAATAATTAACATGTCTTTTCTGTTTCTTTAATTGGGCGACAAAAGTAATGAACTTTTTTGATTATCCAAATCTTATTTAAGAATTTCTCTAGAAATTACTAATTTTTGAATTTCAGAGGTTCCTTCACCAATGGTACAAAGTTTAGAATCGCGGTAGAATTTCTCAACAGGGAAATCTTTCGTGTAGCCATAACCACCAAAAATCTGAACGGCTTCTGTTGCTACGCGCACGGCTACTTCAGAAGCGTAATACTTCGCCATAGCTGATTCCTTAGTCAGTTTCTTTTTACTGTTTTTTAAGTGTGCCGATTGAAGAAGAAGCAATTCCGCCGCTTCAATATCGGTGCGCATATCTGCAATTTTAAATGCTATGGCTTGGAATTGAGAAATAGGTTTTCCGAACTGTTCTCTTTCTTTCGAATACTGAACAGCGGCTTCGTAAGCGCCTTTAGCAATACCTAGCGAAAGTGCGCCGATACTGATTCTTCCGCCATCTAATATTTTCATGGCTTGAACGAATCCATCTCCAACTTTTCCTAAAATCTGACTTTCGTGAATGCGGCAGTCTTCAAAAATAAGTTCAGCAGTCTCTGAAGCGCGCATTCCTAATTTGTTTTCCTTCTTGCCTCCGCGGAAACCAGGGGTATCTCTATCAACAATAAACGCCGTAATTCCATGAGAATCGAGAAGGTCACCTGTACGCACAAGCACTACAGCAACTTCACCACTAATTCCGTGGGTAATCCAGTTCTTGGTTCCATTGATAACCCAATGTTCACCATCTTTAACAGCGGTACACTTCATGCGCATGGCGTCAGAACCTGTATTCGCTTCGGTTAATCCCCAAGCACCAACCCACTCGCCAGAGGCTAATTTCGGAAGGTACTTTTGTTTTTGTTCTTCGTTTCCGAATTCTAAAATGTGGTTCGTGCAAAGTGAATTGTGCGCAGCAACGCTCAATCCAATAGATCCGCAAACTTTAGATATCTCAACAATACATGAAATGTATTCGTAGTAACCTAATCCGGCCCCACCGTATGCTGAAGGAACAAGAACACCCATGAGTCCGAGTTCACCCATCTTGTGGAATAATTCTTTTGGGAAAATTTGTTCTTCGTCCCAGTGCATGACGTTCGGTCTGATTTCTTTTTCAGCGAAGTCACGTACCATTTGCGAGATCATTGCTTCGCTTTCTTCTTGTTTGAAGTTCATGGTGTAGTTATTCTATTTTTTTAAAACTGTGCAAAAGTATGGATGTCGGCGTTATTCAAACCAATGATTTCTCTTCCATTTAGAAAATT
This sequence comes from Bacteroidota bacterium, assembly GCA_039805165.1. Taxonomy (GTDB): domain Bacteria; phylum Bacteroidota; class Bacteroidia; order Flavobacteriales_D; family Sanyastnellaceae; genus CAIZGX01. The sequence continues at coordinate 13,880 of JBDLUS010000212.1, forward strand.
TAATTCCATAAGAAAAGAAAAGGCGACCAGCTGTGCGCCTGTGTTTTGAATAAGTTGGGCAGCGGCATGTGCAGTCCCGCCTGTAGCAAGAACATCGTCGTGCAGAATTACGCGGTCGGTTGACGTTAGCGCGGATTTTTGAATTTCAATCTCGGCGTTTCCGTACTCGAGTGAATAAGAAATACCACTTACTTCGCCAGGAAGTTTGCCTTTTTTTCGAATGCAAACAAATGGAATATTAAGTTCTAATGCCAAAGGCATTCCTAAAAGAAACCCTCTGCTTTCCATGGCTACTAGGGCTGTTGGATCATGAGGGCGCAGTTCGGTGGCCATTTCAGCAACCAACTCTTTCACCAAATCGGCATGTCGAAATAACGGTAAAATATCTTTGAAAATTATTCCTTCAATAGGGAAATTTGGAATGTCTATAATGAGTTCACGGACTCTTTCCTGTAGTGTTTGCATAAGATTGAAAATCCTTTGCAAGATACGGTTTTAATCGCTCTTTTGTCTCAGCGGTAATTGCAATTATCTTATCGAATTCGTCGTGGTTTTTTATAACTCCATTGTTCTTTCTGTATAGTGCTATTGCTTTCGCTTCTTTGTAACTGAGATAGGGGTGAAGAGCCATTTCTTCTTCAGATTTTGAATTGATACCAATAGGTTGAATAAGGTTGATATTAACTTTAAGCATCGAATGAATTCGTTCGAAAATGTTTTCGGGGAAATGGTAGATTTCAAGAAGTTGGAAACTGCTGGCATACCCACCAAGTTGATTGCGGTAAAGAAGAATTTTCGAAATTAAGTAGCCGGGTATTTTTAGCTTCATTAAGTCGCTTGAATCGGCACTGTTTATTTCGAGCGATGTGAATTGCTCCTTTGAGAAATTCGTTTTTTGGTCGAGAATTGAAGAGTCTGCGCTAACAGTAGTGTTTGTGTTGTATTGAAAGACAATGCTGCTTGTAGGATAATAAAATGCAGCAATCTCTTTGTAAGTTAAGTAGAAAGTCGCCAGGGAAATCCAGATCAAAATACTCACGCGTTGATCTCTTGAAAGTATTTGGTTGTTCATGCGTTTTTGCTTTCAAAATTCAATTTTGAAAAACGAAAAGGCAAAAAAGACCAATGGGAAATTCATATAAAAAAGATAGATGTCGAATCTAAAATTAGGGTCTATCCCAAGAGCAAAGCAGAAAAGAATTGAAATACTGGTTATGCTGAAAATTCAAATAACCTCAAAGAATTATCTTGAAAGAACGATGTGTCCGTAGATAATTTCACTGTCGCCAAATTTGGATTTATATCGGATTTTGAAGGCATATACGCCATCTGGAGCATAATGGTCTCCGCTGCGCACATTTCCGGTCCAGAAGAAGTGCTGTTTGTTTCCTTCGAAAATAGGTTCTCCCCAGCGGTCGAAAACTGTAATTTCAATAACATCCAATTCATCAAACACGGGGAACCAGACGTCATTCACGCCGTCATTATTCGGAGTAAAACTATTCGGGACAAACAATGTGAACTCACATTTTTCATAAATGACTTCGATGTTTTCAGTGCGCGTTCCACAGTAATTTGTAGCAATTAAGGTGTACGTGCCAGTCACTGTCGGAGTAATTGAAGACGTTGTTTCTGAAGTGCTCCAACTGAAAGTTTCAGCTAGATTTTCTCCGGCGTTCAGTGTAATTGGTAAATCAGAGCAGTGTGTTATTGAGTCAGGAAGCACATCAAGCGGAGCGAAGTCCATATCAATGTCAATGCTGTCGAGTGAAATACAAACGCCGTCATTTACGACTACGCTATAGTTTCCAGGAGCACTTACTGGCAACAGTGTTGCAAAGTTACCTGTACTCCAAGTTCCTGGAGCACCCGCATCAAGGTTTAAAATAGTTCCTTCACAAATAGTGGTGTCGTTTCCTAAAGAAACAATTGGAGGGAATTGAAAAGTTATATTCACGGTGTCGGCACTTATGCAGCCAAGAGTGTTTAAGGTTTGAAAATAAGGACCCGTCGAAGTTGTTGTGATTTGATTTGAAACTCCTCCCACACTCCAAAGCCCAGTTAAGTTCGAATTGATTGTCGCTGTTTCTCCGATGCATAGAAACTGGTCTTGTCCGAGATACAGTGTTGGCGGCGAAACCTCGTAAGCGATGATACTTTCTGCAATGGAGCAAAAATTATTAAAAAGCAGAACGGTGTAGTTTCCTCCTGCGCTGATTTGAAGCGTTGGTGATACAGATCCGTCTGTTGCCCAACTGAAGGCTGTAGCATTGGACTGAGGGTCAAGAATAATGCTTTCACCAGTGCAGAAGTAAACGCTGTCGGACCAAGTTGCTGTAGGGTAAAGCAGTTCAGAAACGTTCACAATGTCGCTTACACTGCAGTTGCCGTTGAACGCGGTGTAAGTATAGGCTCCCGCGCCAGATACCGAAGGGGCTGTGGTGGTTTGTCCACTTAGAATTGAACCCGTATTTGTGGACCAAATCATATTGGTATATTCTCCCGTAACTTGAGCATTCAATGTCAGCACGCTGTTATCGCAAACGATTGAATCTGCAGGAACGGTTATCGTTGGGTAGGGAATGGTGGTCGCTTGCACCGAGTATAGATGGGGTATGCCACAAAAATCGGAATACGATATGGTGAATGTTGTGTCTGTGGTAATTAGCGCATTTATGGTTGAAGCGTTTGGATTGTCAATGATTCCGGCAGGCTCCCA
>JBDLUS010000213.1:0-10195 GCA_039805165.1 Bacteroidota bacterium
CTCTCTCGCCTCTTATTGCCTATAGCAGCGCACTAGGCGTTGTTTTCTTCTTTGTGCTAAGTGGATTTCTAATTACCTATTTGCTCTTAAAAGAAAAGGAATCGAACAAGACCATTCAAATTGGCAAATTTTATTTGCGTCGTGCTTTTCGCATCTGGCCGCTGTATTACCTCATTTTCATTCTTGGATTTTTCGTCCTTCCAAACTTAGAACTTTTCGCTGTTCCCGGACAGGATGTTTTCTTCAACCAGAACTTTTGGGGTAACCTAATGCTCTACGCCTTTTTCATGCCTAACCTTGCTTTTTCTATCTATACGACCGCCGTTCCCAACATAGGACAATCCTGGTCCATCGGTGTTGAAGAACAATTCTACCTTTTGTGGCCCTTGCTTATTCGCAAAAGTAAAAACGTGCTCAAATCTGTTCTTTGGATAGCAGGATCCATTATTGCTTTAAAAGGAATTTTACTCCTATCCTTCCCCTTCATCAAACTCGAAGCTTTGGTTGTGATTAAGAAATTCTTAGCTATGTCGAAACTCGAGTGCATGGCGCTAGGCGGATTAGGTGCTTACATTCTTTTCAATAAAAAAGAAGAAGTGCTTCGAATCATCTATAAACCCGTGTCACAAATAGTGGCCGTTGTTTTTATTCCAATCCTCATTTATTTCATCCCCACAGCATTCGAAGACGTTCTGCATTTACTGTTTTCTGTTTCATTCTTAGTCATCATCTTAAACGTAGCTGGAAATGAAAAAGTCTTGTTGCGATTTGAAAATCCTATTTTGCAATACCTCGGACGAATATCCTATGGATTTTACATGTTCCATGTTATGTGTATTGTTTTCACGATTCATATTCTAGATAAATACATTGGTCTTGACAACGACATCACTACTCCCCAACACATCATGTTGTATGGGATTTCATTCTTGCTTACGGTGGCCGTATCTTCGTTAAGTTATCATATTTTTGAAAAGGCGTTCATTCGTCTCAAAGACAAATACGCTCAACCCAAACCAACAACCGAAATAGCCCAAGAAGATGTTTAGATGGTTTACTGTAATATCCATTTTCATAACCATCTTCATTTCGTCGTATGTCTTTTTCAAAGAGCCCTTCGAAGCATACGTTAGTTACCTCGCCTTTGTAATTTTCTTCCCGATTTTCTTTACAAAGTTTGGTCTACCCCGTTGGCCTATTCTCTTGTTCTTCCCACTGCTTATTTCTGGAATTGTGTATGTGGCTGCTGGACAAAATACGTCTACCATGTTCACGAAAATCTTTGTCGGATTCTTCGCCTCTGTCTTGTTCTACCACTACGTAATTCAAGTCTTCGATTTCAAACTGAAGGAGTTATTCAAGTACTACATGGTGGGTGCTTTGATTGTTTCATTCATCGGACTGTTTCAATTGGTATCGTACTTCGTTGGATTTACACCTGGATACAACTACAACTGGCTGTTCAACAAATGGAGTTTAACTGAAGGGGGAATCGGTCTTCGTCTGAATTCGGTATTCTCAGAACCCTCCTATTTTGCGGCAGTTATTAGTCCGGCATTCTTTGTTGCACTGTACAATACTATTGCGAGAAAAACATTGTTCATCAAACGTTGGCATGGTTTGGTTATTATTCTCGCGTACTTACTTACCTACTCAAGTTTGGGTATCATAGGAATTTTCGTGGCCATTGTGCTCTTCTTGTTGAATCTTGGAGTCGTGAAATACTCCATCATATTTGTACCGCTATTCATTTTCTCTTTCGATTACGCATACAAAAACGTACCTGAATTTACCGATCGTTGGGACGGAACATTCACCATGTTTGAAACGAAAAATTACAAGAGCTACGACATTCACGGATCGAGTTTCGTATTGTATAACAATTACCAAATTGCACTTAAAAACTTCAAAGAGCATCCATTGTTTGGAACCGGACTCGGATCACATCCAATTGCCTTCGATAAGTATTCACTGACCAATCTGACAGGTGCGGTAGACATCGAGTTCAACAAGATGGACGCCAACTCAATGGCTCTTCGACTCATGTCGGAAACAGGAATCTACGGACTGTTCGTGATGTTTTTCATCCTATTTAAGTGTTGGATTTTCAAGCAACGCGCTGCTTCTGAAGAACACTGGGTTATGTCGAATGGAATAGCACTTATCATCATTCTTTACCTTGCTCGACAAGGCCACTATTTCCTGAATGGATTTCCATTCTTCCTTTGGATGTTTTTCTATTTAGCGAAAGATAATAAGATAGAACGCGCTGCTCAGGAAGAAGCCAAAGCCAAGTTAGAAGCTGCCGCATGAACATCCTGATTCTATATCGCGAATTAGCCGGTTATACCGTTGAATGCTTAAATAAGCTAGCTCCTCAACATAAGTTGCTTGTGGTTCATTATCCCATAAACAAAGAGGCGCCTTTCATTTTTCAATTTCACAAGTCTATTCAACTTGTGTCGAAATCAGATTTGTCGTTAAAGTTTCTTCACGATTTCAACCCATCCTTTGTATTGTGCAGTGGCTGGGGAGATCAGCAATATCTTGAATGCGTAAAAGCATTGAATAAACCTACAGCTCTAGCCTTCGACACCAGTTGGAAGAATTCGTTGAAGTTTATTCTTGGAAGTTTGTATTTCAAATTGAAATACAAAAAACTGTTTCAATTCGCTTTCATTCCAGGAAACGCCCAAGCGCAAACCGCAAGTAAATTAGGTTTTTCAACTTTCCAAACACTCGATGGGTTCTATACTTGTGAGGATACTTTTCGAATCAATCGAACCATCTTGAAGGAAAGCAAAGAGCTATGGTGTGTGGCCAGATATATTCACACCAAGAACATCGTCCTCCTTTGCGAAACATTCCTTTCCATTCCACCGAATGAACGTTCGGGTTGGAAATTAAACATCGCCGGAACAGGAGAGTTATTTTCTTCTCGAATTGAAAACGAGGACATCATTCATCATGGATTCCTGCAACCGAATGAACTAAGCAAAAAACTTGAAAATACCACAGCATTCGTGCTACCAAGCCTATACGAACCATGGGGTGTAGTGGTTCACGAAATGGCTTCTCTTGGTAAACCCTTATTGCTTTCAAATGCCGTTGGAGCGAAACAAGATTTATTGAAAGAAGGAGAAAACGGCTATTCATTCGACCCAACTTCTTCTTCAGAATTGAAAAAGATTCTATTGACAATTTTTCATTTATCACACGAAGAACTTCAACACATGGGGAACAAGAGTTCCGAAATGTCTTCGAAATTTTCTTCTGATTACTGGGTAAGTCAATTCACTAAAATGCTCGAGCAATCATGTGTGGAATAAGCGCGATCATTCAATATAAAAGTTCACTGCCTGTTAGGGAAGTGCTTGAGCGCATGAACAACAAAATGGCTCATCGTGGTCCAAATGCAGAGGGTCAGTTTATCAATGAAAAACTTGGGCTAGGTCATCGACGCCTTTCCATTATCGACACCGAAAAATCTGCGAATCAACCCATGCTCTCTTCCAACAAAAATTGGGTCATTGCTTTTAACGGAGAGATCTACAATTATTTGGAATTGAAAGCCAACGAGCTTCAAGGTGTGCACTTTCAAACGGAAAGTGACACGGAAGTTATTCTTGAACTTTTCGATAAATATGGCACAGAAGCCATTTCCAAATTAAAGGGGATGTTCGCGTTTGTACTTCATCACATTTCCTCTGACGAAACATATGTTGTTCGCGATAGATACGGGATGAAGCCATTGTACTATTCCATTCAAGAACAAGGATGTTTTATAGCCTCCGAATTGAGAGCGCTATTAGCGAGTGAGTTCGTTCCAAGAAAACTCAATCGTTCAGCACTTGAAGAATACATAGAAACGCAGACCGTCTGTGCTCCAAATACTTTAATTGAGAAAGTACAATTGCTGGAAGCAGGGCACTACCTGCACTTCAAGCGAAATGAAATTTCTAAACACTGCTATTACCGACTATTAAGTGACACGAGCTACGAACTATCTGATAAGCAAACGGCTCAAGATCTTTTGCGTTCAACCATGAAAGAATCGGTTGAGCAACATATGCGGGCTGATGTTCCGTTTGGTGCATTTTTGAGTGGGGGAATTGACTCGAGTTTGTTAGTTGGATTAATGTCGGAAGTTCGAAGCGAAAAAATAAATACGTTCCAAATTTCTTTTGAAGAAGAAGCCTTCGACGAAAGAAAGTATGCACAACTTGTTGCGAAAAAATTCAGCACCAATCATCACGAGATTAACCTCAGCGCGAGCGAATTCTTAAAAGATATTCCTACTGCAATAGGGGCCATAGACTTTCCTAGCGGAGATGGACCAAATACCTATGCCGTTTCGAAAGCCGCGAAGGAAGCAGGCATTACAGTAGCCATTTCCGGACTAGGAGGTGACGAATTGTTCGCCGGTTACCCGGTCTTTCAATATATGACTAGTATTGAAAAATCATTTGCTTTAAAACTATCCTATCCGTTAAGAAAATCCGTTTCACTCTTGCTTTCCACGTTTTCCTCTAATCGCTCACTTTTGAAAAAAGCTGAATTGTTAGGGCTAAGACAAGTAAATCTTGCGCATGCATTTCCGCTCGTTCGAAAGGTTTGGAACGCTAACGAATTGTTGGCACGCAAAACAAAGCACTTCGAAATTGAACAGAATTTCAAATTCATTTTTGAAAAGAAAGCACCGCTATTAAATCGGGTGTCTGCTGCTGAGATTGAATCATACATGCAGCATGTGTTGCTTCGAGACAGTGATCAAATGAGCATGGCACACTCTCTTGAAATTCGTGTGCCTTTTCTGGATCATAAAGTTGTTGAATTGGCAACGCATCTTTCCAATGATTTGAAGTTCCCTACTTCACCCAAAAAATTTCTTACGGAAACATTTCCAGATATTCTTCCAGATGACGTCGTAAACAGAAAGAAAATGGGATTCACCTTGCCTTGGAGCCTTTGGATGAAAAACGACCTAAAAGAATTCACTGAATCCGGATTTCAAGAATTGTACAATCAAGATATTGTGAATGAAACGGTACTTAATCATGCTTGGAGTATGTTTTTAATGGGAAGGGAAGAAAAGTCCTTCATTTCATTTTGGCACTTATCTGTGTTGGGACATTGGATGAAGAACAATAAGATTAACTTCGAATAATGAAAATTCTGGTTTTCACCGATTGGTTTTATCCTGGATCACAAGCCGGTGGCCCTATTCAATCGCTGATTTCGTTAATGAAGTTCAGTTCAGACAAGTTCTATGTCGTAACAAGAAATACCGACTTGAACAGCACAATACCATACGCTAGAATAAGACCCAACACTTGGCTAGAAAGCTTTCAAGAAAACATTCAAGTGTATTATCTAAATGAAAAATCATTAACCGAAAATTTCATATTCAAGATTTACAAAGAACTAGAGCCCGATCGAATTTATTTGAACTCCATGTGGTCCCCGAAATTCACTCTAACTCCGTTAAGTGTTTGTCGGAAAAGTGGATGGTCTGAGCAGATTGTTCTTGCTCCACGTGGGATGCTCAAGCCAGCAGCATTCAATCAAAAGGGATTCAAGAAAAAACTGTTTTTGTTTTTTGCTAAAGCAAACAATACATACGGAAATATCTGTTGGCATGCGACCAGTGAAATCGAGCGCGATGAAATTCTTCAATTGTTTCCGAAAGCGAACATTCGCATTGCTCCGAACATTTCCAACGCCGCATTTACCGACATAAAAAAAGAACTTTCTTCTCCCTTCCGAATTCTAACTGTAGGAAGAATAAGTCCAGAAAAAGGCTATCTCGAAGCGCTAGATGCGATTCGCAAATGGAATCCACAAAAGACTATTCAATGGGATATCGTTGGACTAAGAGAAAATGCTGAACTGGTAAAAACTATTCTTGATGCCGAACTGGATTTTTCTTCCGTTCTAATTCAATTGCACGGGCATAAAAATCAAGATGATCTAAAGTTGTTTTATGAAAACGCTCATCTCTTTTTCTTGCCTTCTCGAGGTGAAAATTATGGGCATGTTATAGCAGAAGCCCTTTCCTACGGCACTCCAGTAGTTATTTCCGATATGACTCCTTGGAAAAATCTCGAAGAGGCCCACGCCGGCAAATCCACTTCCTTAAACCCATGGAAATTAGCCGAATCGTTAGATTTCTTCGTGAATCTCACCAATGAAGAGTACCAACAATGGTCTCAAGGCGCCACGAACTACGCCAAACTTCATGTGAACTCCCCAGAAACCCTTGCTCTGAATAAGGCACTTTTCAAATAATCACTTTTGCGAAGCATCTTGTGAAACATCTTACGAAGTATCTTGTGTAACACACGGAATAGTCGTTACTTTGCTTCACACAATCCCACAATGAACTTAGTTGTACTTTCTCGTAACGCGAAGCTTTATAGCACCAAGCGTTTAGTTGAGGCCGCTCAGAAAAGAGGCCACGAAATTCGCGTTATCGATCACTCGAAATGCGACTTAGTTATTGAAAAGAAAAAGCCAAAAGTGCTTTATCGCGGGGAAGAAATAACAGGCGTTAACGCCGTTATTCCACGTATTGGAGCATCCGTTACCTTCTATGGAACAGCGGTTGTTCGTCAGTTTGAAATGATGAACGTGTTCACTGCTGTAGAATCGCAAGCTTTGGTTCGTTCACGCGACAAACTGCGCAGCTTACAAATCTTGTCTCGCGCCGGTTTAGGACTTCCGAAAACAGTATTCACCAACTACTCAAAAGACGTTGAACGTACGTTGAAGGAAGTTGGCGGAGCGCCTGTTATCATTAAGCTTCTGGAAGGAACACAAGGCCTTGGTGTTGTACTTGCTGAAAACAAAAAAGCTGCGGTTTCCGTAATCGAAGCGTTCAACGGATTGAAGGCGCGTGTTATCGTTCAAGAGTTCATTAAAGAATCTCGTGGAGAAGACATTCGTGCATTTGTGGTAGACGGACATGTAGTAGGCGCTATGGTTCGCACCGCGAAAGAAGGCGAGTTCAGAAGCAACCTACACAGAGGTGGAACAGCCAAAGTAATTGAGCTTACTCCAGAAGAAGAAATCGCTGCAATCAAAGCGGCTAACGCAATGAAACTCGGTATTGCCGGGGTTGACATGCTTCGCAGCGAAAGAGGGCCACTTATTATTGAAGTAAACTCATCTCCAGGCCTGGAGGGAATTGAATCTGCAACGGGTGTCGATATTGCAGGACAGATCATTAAGTATATTGAAAAGAACGTGTAAATAGTTCTGCTTGTTTGTGAGCGCTTCGGTGTAAATTGCGGAAAAATTTTACCATGCGTTTCGGAACCAAAGCCATTCACGCGGGACAAGAGCCCGATCCAACAACAGGAGCCATCATGACTCCTATTTATCAGACTTCAACATACGTACAAGAATCTCCGGGTGTGCACAAAGGCTATGCTTATGCGCGTGGAAAAAATCCTACACGTGTTGCGCTTGAGCGTTGTTTGGCTGAATTGGAAAATGCAAAGCATGGCTTGTGTTTCTCAAGCGGAATGGGCGCTGCAGATGCAATCATAAAATTACTTGTTCCTGGTGACGAGGTTATTGCTACCGACGATTTGTATGGTGGAAGCTACCGCATGTTTACAAAAGTTTTTGCGAAATATGGAATTGTATTTCACTTCGTAGACATGCACGATTTCGATGCTTTGGAAAGAACAGTGAACGCAAAGACAAAAATGTTGTGGGTGGAAACACCAACCAACCCCATGATGAAAATCATAGACATTGAAAAGTGCGTAGAATTTGCAAAAAAGCACAATTTGATTTCTGTCATAGACAACACATTCGCTTCACCATACCTTCAAAATCCGTTAGACATGAACGCGGATATTGTTATGCACAGCGCAACAAAATATTTAAACGGACACAGCGATGTTGTGATGGGCGCTTTATGCACCAACGACGACAACCTCTATGAGCAATTGGCATTTATTGCGAATTCATGCGGTGCTACGCCCGGTCCGCAAGACAGCTTCTTGGTATTGCGTGGTTTAAAAACCTTGCATGTTCGAATGGAAAGACATTGCGCAAACGGAGTCGTTGTTGCAAACTTCTTAGCGAATCACCCGAAAGTTGAAAAGGTTTACTGGCCTGGTTTCCCTTCACATCCAAATCATGAAGTTGCGAAAAAGCAAATGCGTGATTTCGGTGGAATGATTTCATTCAGCTTGAAAGGTGATCGTTTCGAAGACGCTTCTACCCTAGCGCAAAACGTTCATGTATTCTCTTTAGCTGAATCTCTTGGTGGAGTGGAATCATTGCTTGGACATCCGGCTTCTATGACACACGCTTCCATTCCAAAAGCGGAGAGAGAAAAAAGTGGAATTACCGATTCATTGCTGAGATTGAGCGTTGGAATTGAAGATGCTGAAGACTTAATTGAAGATTTAACAAATGCATTAAATGCAATCTAATATGAGCAAGAAAAACGTTGCCGTTGTTGGGGCAGGATTAGTTGGAAGTTTATGGGCTGTTTATCTCGCTAAGCGCGGATACACTGTTTCTGTCTTCGACAGAAGATCAGACATTCGCAACGTGAAAGTTGTTCAAGGAAAAAGTATCAACCTCGCTCTAAGTGATCGCGGTTGGAAAGGTCTTGATGGCGCAGGCATTCGCAAAGAAATTGAAGAAGTTGCTATTCCAATGAGCGGCAGATTGATGCACGCCATAAACGGTGAATTGACCTACCAACCATACGGAAAAGAAGGACAAGCCATATATAGCGTTTCAAGAGGAATTTTGAATCAAACATTGGTGCGTTGCGCAGCTGAATTCGAAAACGTTTCACTCAACTTCGAGCACAAATGTGTAGATGTTGAATTGGATTCAAACACCATTGTTTTCGAAGGAAAAAATGGCGAACGTGTTCGTCAACAGTTCGATCAAATTTTCGGTACAGATGGTGCATTCAGCGCTGTGCGTGCGCGCATGACGAAACTCGATCGCAACGAATATTCACAATCTTATTTAGACCACGGATACAAGGAATTAGAAATTCCAGCAAATGCAGACGGTACGCATCAAATGCGCAAAGACTGTCTTCACATTTGGCCACGCGGAGAGTTTATGATGATTGCGCTTCCGAATATCGATGGAAGTTTCACTTGTACACTCTTCTTCCCTTTTGAAGGGGAAGTTTCCTTCGACAAATTGAAAACAGATCAAGACGTCCTGGATTTTTTCGAAAAATATTTTCCTGATGCGAAAGCAATGATGCCGGAATTGTTACTTGATTACAACACGAATCCTACAGCAAGTTTGGTCATGACCAAATGCAATCCTTGGAACTACAAAAACCAAGTTGCACTCATGGGTGATTCGGCGCACGCCATTGTTCCGTTCTACGGACAAGGCATGAATAGCGGGTTTGAAGACTGTAGCGAACTTGATCGACTCATGACCGAAATGGGTGAAGACCATCCGGATCTTTTGAAAGAATATGGCAAATTGCGTAAACCGAACGGCGATGCTATTTTGGAATTAGCGCTTCGCAATTACATTGAGATGCGCGATTTAACTGCCGATAAAGATTTCCTTCTTCAAAAGAAAATTGAAGGTCGCTTTGCAACGAAGTACCCTGAAAAATGGATACCACTTTATTCGCAGGTAACCTTCAGTCACATCCCATATCATGAAGCTTTAAGCAGCGGAATTCGTCAAAATGAGATCATGAAGGAAGTCATGAACAGACCTGATATTGAAGCAGTGTGGGACAGCGAAGAAGTTGAAAACGAAATTCTAAAACGAATCTAAAACTGCATGCGCATTTGAAGCGTGCAATCTGTTTTTCGAAATCCGCTAATCATTGAATCTCCCGAAGAGATGTAATCTCGATCGGTGTAAGTCCATTGCGCAATTCTAAACCAAATGTTTATGTTTCTTCGAACATCGAATTTGAAGATGCCGTAGATTCTTGCACCCTTTCCGTAATACGCAGGAATGCTGTAGCTGTATAGAACATCGTTCTCGTAGGCATACAAACGCGAATTCCAAGTATCTGCTTGAAACAATGCGTAACGAATCGTTACGCTAAATGGAACATTCATCTTCTTCCAAATGACATCTTGAAAAACCAAATATCCCGCTTCATTGGGAAGTCCTTCTTCATTGGTTTTAACAAGCTCAAGTCGACTGTGCAACTTCAAACTTTCAGTTGGAT
>JBDLUS010000214.1:0-2924 GCA_039805165.1 Bacteroidota bacterium
ATGTCTTCAAGTTTTCGTTGGAACAGTGAGCACACGCGCATGGTCTATACTTCAGAAAGCAGAGCGCTTGCTTTACTCGAGATTACTGCGCATTTAAATGGAGTAATGGAAATTCCTACCGATCGGTATTTGGTTGAAATTGAAATTCCAGATTCGTTGAAGATTCAGACATTGTCCATTGCCGATCTTCCAAAGAACTGGAACGCTCATCCGCCTTCTGTTTTCACGCAGAACTTAGGCGACTCGTTTGTCAAAAAAATGAAAGCACCGGTCTTGAAAGTCCCGAGCAGCATTGTCCCGCAAGAGTTCAATTTGCTCATCAATCCTGATCATCCAGACGCTCACAAAATTCAAGTCATCTCGAAAGAGCGACTTTCTTTCGATCCGCGAATCGTTCGTTAATCTTTCGAAATGATTATTTTCACCTCATGAGAATTGTTCAGGTTGGTCTTTCAGAATTGTCATTGCTTCAAGAAATTTCGAAGAACACCTTTGAAGAAACGTTTGCTGCTTTCAACACGAAGGAAGACATGACGCATTACTTCGAGCACAATCTTTCATTGGATCAACTCGCGCTTGAATTGCAATCTCCAACATCTTCATTCTATTTTATTTATGTTGAAGAAGAACTATCGGGTTACATGAAATTGAATATCTCTGAAACTTTCGAAATTGAACGTATTTACATCTTGAATAAGTTTCAAGGAATTGGAGTAGGGAAGACGCTCATGAATTTTGCTTTTGATCAATCGAAATCGCTTGGCTTCAACTCCCTGTGGCTCGGCGTCTGGGAGCACAACACCAGAGCTATTTCATTTTACAAATCTCTTGGTTTCATCTCCTACGGCGAACACGATTTCCTTCTCGGCTCCGACCTCCAACGCGATATTTTATATCGCAAATCATTCTAGAATCCTCGCAACGAAGTTGCCCTCGTCCAACGGACTCTCGCACAGCAATGTGCCTTCGTCCATCGGACCCTCGCAAAGCAATTTGCCTTCGGCATTCGTTGCTCCGCAACATTTCCCCTTCAACAAATCATCAAAACTTGTAATTTTTGCAAGTTTTGATAATTTAGATTATCTTTGAACTATGCAGAAAAACACAATTAGAACTGGTTATCTTTCTAAAATTCAATCGTATAAAGAAAAAGACTTAATCAAAGTTGTAACTGGATTACGCCGAAGCGGTAAAAGTACTTTGCTCGAACAATACCGAAGTGCATTGATTAAAGAGGGAGTTCCAAAGAAGAGAATTTTGTTTTACAATTTCGAATTGCCAGAGAACTACATCAATAAAACATGGGATCAGATTTATTTCGAGATTAAGAAAAAATTGCACGAAACTGAGATGAGCTACATTTTTTTAGATGAAGTTCAGAATATTCCTTTGTTTGAAAAATTAGTCGATGGACTATATGCTAGCAATAATACAGATGTATACATCACGGGGTCAAATGCCTTTTTGCTTAGTAGTGAGTTGGCAACATTGTTAAGTGGTAGATATATTGAAATATCTATTTTGCCATTTTCTTTTAAGGAGTATTTGATTGCACGTGAAATAGAAGTAAACAATAAGTACTTGAATTTCGAGGCTTTGTTTTTCGATTATGTCAATGAAACATCTTTACCGAAGGGAGTCGATTTACGTGAAGGTGGATTCGATAAGATTTTTGAGTACTTGGAGGTGATTTATAATACGATATTCGAGAAGGATATTACGCAGCGGCATCAGATCAACGACAAGCGAGCATTTGTAAATGTTTCGAAATTCATTGCATCGAATATTGGAAGCGCATTGTCACCGAGTAACATTTCGAAATCGTTGAAGGAAGATAGTCAGCTCATCCATCACTCCACAATTGAGAAATATTTAGATTATTTGGTTGCGAGTTTTATTTTTTATAAAGTCAATCGATTCGATCTAAAGGGAAGAAAGCAATTGGCTACGCAGGAGAAATATTACCTAGTAGATTTAGGGCTTCTAAATGTTTTGGTTGGAAAAGATCGCACCACTGATCGCGGCCACATGCTTGAAAACGTTGTTTATCTTGAATTACAGCGGAGAGGGTATAAAATATGGACAGGTACAACTCGGAATAACGAAATAGATTTCGTTTGTAAAACGCCTGAAGGCGATATAGAATATTACCAAGTGGCGTGGCAATTATCTTCGGAACAAACCATGAACAGAGAGTTCGGCGCTTTGGAAAAGATGAAAGATAATTATCCGAAATTCTTACTCACAGCAGATTCTTTTACTCAAAATCGTAACGGTATAAAACACTTAAATGTCTTTAATTGGCTGCTGGAAGGCTAATACCAGGGATGTATTTATCCTAAAAATCGTCGAAGACCCTCGCAACGAAGTTGCCCTCGTCCAACGGACCCTCGCGAATCATTCTCCTTCGGCATTCCTCGAAGAGATTCGTTGCTTTGCAACATTCGTGCTTGCACATTCGCCTTCGGCATTCGTTGCCTTGCAACATTCTAATTTTAATTAAGTATCGGATAAAGAGTTATTAAAATTTACCGATATTAGTGCTATGAAATGGCAAACAAACCCTTGGGGAAAAGAAAAAGTGCAATCGTTGTTGGAACGCGTTGAAGCGAAGAAAGATCGCTTAGCCAAGCTGCGTCCAATTCCTGCGATAGCTATGGAGAAATTGCGCGAGAGTTTAATGATGGAGTGGACGTATCATTCCAACGGAATAGAAGGGAACACGCTGACGCTGCAAGAGACAAAAGTGATATTATCAGACGGATTAACCGTAGGAGGGAAGTCTTTGCGAGAGCATTTCGAAACCCTCAATCACCACGAGGCCATTCAGTTTTTAGAGACACTGGTGAATCCGAAATATAAAATGAAGGCCAAGGACATTTTGCACATCCATAGTTTGGTGTTGCAGCGCATTGAAAAGGAAT
>JBDLUS010000215.1:0-5896 GCA_039805165.1 Bacteroidota bacterium
TGATGTAAATTTGCCGAACTTATGAAAAGAACCCTTCAATCCATTATACCACCGCCGCCGACCAATTTCGTTGGAGACGGATTCAAAGTGCATCACTTCATTCCCGATTACTATTTAAGTATGGAAAGAATGAATCCGTTTATTATGTTGGATTATGCGGCTCCGCATTACTTCCCGCCAACCGAGATTCAAAAAGGTGTAGGTGTTCACCCACACAAAGGTTTTGAAACTGTAACCATTGCCTACAAAGGAAAAGTTGCACATCACGACAGCGCTGGCAATAGCGGAATCATTGGTGAAGGCGATGTTCAATGGATGACAGCGGCTTCAGGGGTTCTTCACAAAGAATACCATGAAAAAGAATTCGCCAAAGCTGGTGGAATTTTCTCCATGGTTCAATTGTGGGTGAATCTTCCTGCTGCAGACAAACTTTCAAAACCGAAGTATCAAGAGATCTTGAATACCAACATTCCGAAAGTTGAACTTCCGAATAACGGCGGTATTGTTGAAGTGATTGCCGGAAACTACGAGTTCAACAAAGGGGCTGCTTCTACGTTTACGGAAGTGAATCTCTTCAATGTAAAATTGAACGCTGGCGGAACAGCGAATTTTTCTTTCTGCGATAGAAACAACACAGCAGCACTTGTTATTTCAGGAAATATCATTGTAAACGGAGAACATTCAGTGGGCACAAGCCACTTCGCGCTCTTCAGCAACGACGGCGAAGAATTTAGTATCTCCTGCGAAGAAGATGCAGTGGTGCTCATCCTTTCCGGAGAGCCCATTCTAGAACCCATTGCAGCATACGGACCCTTTGTCATGAATACGAAACAAGAGCTTATGGATGCTTTCCATCAGTTTGAACGCGGAGAGTTCGGACATTTGGAATAATCCTTTTGTAGGACCTTTCGTAGAATCTTTCGCAGAATCTTTGCCTTCGGCAATCTTTCCTTGAATCAGTTCTTACTCAAATAAGTTTGAAAGTATCCGCATTCACGAATCACATCGTTGTAAAACTTCGTATTCGAATATTTCGATTTCAGATTCTTGAATCCATCCCAGGCTAGAAAATCAATTTCGTTGTTCACCCATCCGAAATTGTAAAATTCATTGCGGTCGCATTTCGCAATGAAGTACTCGCATTTCGCTCGTTGCTCGTCTGACTGCGCGCAGAGCAACGCCGTGCGATAGTAGTCTTTCGCGCGATTGCTGGAATTCAGAAATTTCGAATGAAAATCATCGATTGAATTTCCCCAACTGAACATCAATTTCGATTGATAAAACAAGCGCGAATTTCCGTGATAAGACAAGTTGTAATAAGCATTTCCCAAGGCAAGTGCAGAATAGTACATGTCTGTGTTTCGAAGAATATTCTGCTGAAGTTGAATCATGCGATTCAAGGTAGATATTCGCGTCCATTTACGTCCGCGGTAATTCTCATGATCACAATCGTGACAATCTTGAATACCCGCAACGAAAGGATCAGATAGTAATTCGTCATTCGCCAATTTCGTTTTAACAAAATGTTCTTTGGCTTTTTCCAATTGACCAGCGTAGGCTAATACTAAACCTTCGTACAACTCGATATCTTCTAATTTAACTGGATAAATCTGCAGAAGAAGTTTTTCGAAATCACTGCGCTCTCCTTGCATGAATTCCTTCATCCTTTTTATATTGTATTTATCACGGTAATAAGCCTCATTCGGACTGGCCAATTCGCCTTTAATATCATATTTGTACAACATGCCCAACATTCGCTTTGTCCATGAATACACCATTTCAACACGAACTTTTGTTTTCTTTGAAGAAGCGTCCCAATAGCTGTAACTATCATAGGTCTGCGTTTCGCCTTGAGAGACAAGCCACTTCAAATGCGGATAAATACGCGCTTCGAAAGCGCGAGCTTCCTCGCCATCATATAGACTCCAAAGATTTTTATTCTCAAAACCCACACGCATAATTTCATTGACGATTGTAAGTGTGCGTGCCTGATCTTTTTCTACTTGACTTCCACTTGCAAAAACTTTATTCAACTCTTCCTCTGCCCGTTTGTTTTCTCCGGTTAATGCGTTCAAATATGCCGCAGCTAAGTTCCAGGTGTGCTTGTCTCTGGTCTTCCCTTCGTTGTTGACTTGATTCACAAATTCAACCAATTTCTTATCAACGGAAAGCTGAACATCGGTGATGTACTCGCGGTAGTTATCGCGATTGGAGTTAGCCAAAGCGGCTTCCATTTTATTCATGCTCCGAGTTAAAAGAAGATCAAGCATTTCACTGTTCGGCTTCAAAGCATATATTGCCTTCATGGCTTCCATCTCGTCCGTGTAATACCCTTGCAACAACCACATGGCTGCCTTCTCATTAGGATCTGAAATTAGATTCAAAGCGAAATTGAAATCATTCTGATTCAAAGCATGGTATGACGAAATAGCATCGAAGCGCAAAGGTGCGCAGTGCGCCATAACCTTGCTATACATGGCATTTGCCATAGGGAAATTCTGTAAAGAATAATATACACCGCCTAAATATTCCAATGCTCGGTAATAATAGGTGCCTTCAGGAACAGCGCCCTTCGTTTCTTCAAGAAATCCAATCAATGCTTTCTTATTTTTGCTATAATACATGGCCTTCACCACTTGAAACCACCACTTCACTTTCATGATTTCATTCGTAGCCGACTTATACTTCAACTGCAATTCTTGAATTAAGATCTCTTCAACATAAACCTCCGTTTTCTTGCTGTAGTCCCACGAAAAATATCTGCCATCCGCGGCATTATCAACCTCCAATGCCAATCGCAGGAACGACTTAAACTCTTTCATCTTCGGCGTATTCCAATTCAAATCCGGAAAAGACTTGCTGGAATTAGCGCCTTTGATAATGGCCGCAAACTCTTTTTCTCCATCATTCGTAAAAAGGTAAAAACGAATAGCCTCCTCCGAAATCTCACCTTTGAAGAATTCCTTCCATTCGATCATTGCCTGATCTTCCTTCCAATTCCAATCGGAATAACTGGTATACCATTGCGTTTGCGTCTCGTAAAACAGAGGGGACAATGTTGAATCTAGCTCAGCAACTTCTGGAGTAAAAATAGTTTGCCATTCATAGTTCCAATCTCCTCCTCCGCATGCCTGAAGAGATTTATAACTAATGGCTGCAACTGCACTAAAAAGAATTGCAAAGGCTATGAAAAAATTCCTTTTCATAAATTTGATTTTCAAAATTAAGTTCGTCTAAATCGTAAAGTATTATTTCCTTCGGGGCCTCTTGAAGGTATTCTGAAATGTCTTGAATGGCAGTGCGAATATCTTCAGGAGAAGCGTATTCCAGCTTCAACCGATCGCCTTTCGCAAAATATACATCTTCGAAAATTCCGTTGTGCTTGGCTTCAAATTCTCTTTCTGAATTCTGCTTGAATAATGTGTCTGACTTCAATTCTCTGAAATTAATTTTATTCAAAAGATCTACTACCGCATTTCCTCGCGATTGCACTCCCCAAGAAAAAACAGGTATAGCAATGTTCAATGGCAAATTGTAATCGTCGAGGCCAGCAATGTATTGCCTTGCGATATCTCGGTCATAAATAGAATTAAGCGAGTCTGCCGCTATACGACCCATGTTGTAATACATGAGTACTCCCGAATGAACGTTCGGTATACCGGTTCGCTCTTGGTACTTCACTTGATGTAATCGCATGGTGGAAGTAATATCTAAATCCGGCCTCCGCTCTTTGATTAAATCAATGAAAGCAAAATATTCTTCCTCTGTACTTTCGTTCCAGTCGCAATCGAATTGTACTTCTTTGTATTCAATTCCTTCTGCGTTCGAGATGTTATTGATTAAAAGCAAAACACTGTCGGCTAGAGCAAAGTTGGATGCATATCCGCCTTTGGCAATCATGGCGTCGGTTGTAATGTATACAACAGGAACCACCTCGCAAGTTGGCTTTTCCTTGAATTGAACAATGGCATCGGGCTTCAAGCCTTGCTCACTCGATATCACATCGAAATACCGAATGTACAAGCGCTTTACTTCTAGGTCTGCGAGCAACTGATGCTCTTTTTCAGTCAATTCAAAAACTGTTTTCCAGTAATAAAATGAAATAACAGGTTTGGTTGAATTGTAGGAAAGAATTCTCCAACAAACAATAACCGCCAAGGCAGCTAGTGCGACGAAAATTAATTTTCTTTTCATTGAGTTGGGAATGTTGTATTAAAAGTAATTGAATTCAAATCAGAAATTCAAATTGTTAGAAAATAAAAAGGACCCATAAAGAGTCCTTTAAATTTCAATTCGAAAATTGAATTAATTCTTCAAAATCAAATACTGATAAGCCGATAGCGACAGTGAACTCCCCAAGGTTACCGAGGCGCCCGTTAAGGCATTCGTCCAAGTTGAATTGAGCAATGCCGTCGGAATGGAATAATTGGTTGTCGCATTGCGAACGTTGGCGATAACCACTACCTGGTCTGCATTCAAAACCTTCTTGAAACACACCACATCATTTGCTGTGTAAGGAACAGCAGTCCCATAGCGAGAAACAGCAGATTGCGAATAGAACGAAAGCATGTCGCGGTAATTCTGCTGCATATCTAAATTCACGGTCCAGTTAATCGGAGAGTTTGAAAAGAAAGGAACCGTGCTCACTCTTCCCACTTCTTGTCCCGTATAAATCAAAGGAACTCCATTGTAATAAGTCGTAATCACCGAAGCACATGTCGCTCCTGCCTTTCCGTTAAACAAAGTCATGGGTGTAGCTTCCCATGCGCTTTGATCGTGATTTGTTGTAAATCTCAACTTGCGATTTCCGGCAGGAACACCTGCATACTCCGCAGTATTGGTGGTGTATATTGTGGAAGGAGTACTTCCCGCAAATACATTTTTAATGGCAGTATAGAAGTCCCAAGCATAGGTCATTTGGAAGCCTGCAGCGTAATGATCGGCGCGCGTTCCTTCCGCCAAGAAAATTAAATTTCTATTTGGAATTGTATTCAATGTATCAATCGCTTGCTTCCAGAAATCGTAGGGAACGCCGTCGGCATAGTCGCAACGCAATCCATCGATGTTCGCTTCCAATATCCAATACTTCATGGCATCAATCATATTCAAACGCATCGTTTGATTATCGAAATTTAAGTCTGCTACATCGGCCCAATTGGTTCCCGGAGGAATAATAATATTTCCACTTCCATCTTGTGAATACCAATCTGAATGCTGCGATACCCATGGATTATCCCATGATGTATGGTTCGCCACCCAATCTACTACTACAGCCATGTTTCTGTTATGCGCCTCTGTAGTAAGCGTGCGCAAATCGGCAAGCGTTCCGTATTCACTTCCGACTTCATAATAATTCTTGACGCAGTATGGAGAATTCACAGAGTTGATTTGTCCAATCGGATAAATAGGCATGAGCCAAATCACGTTTACATTCAAGGCCTTTAGTTGATCGAGTCTATTGATCACACCTTGTAAATCACCACTAGAACTGAAGGCACGAAGATTCACTTCGTACATAATGATGTTCTTGGTTTCAGGGACGCTATCGAACGGCGTTCCGTATTGCTGATAGCCGACAAGAACGGTAGGGTCATCTACCACCGCATCAGGAGGACAATCCTTCTTGCAAGCAGCAAATGATAATAACGATGTAAAAAGAAAAAAGAAGGTCGCTCGAGTCATGTTCATTGAACAAATCTAGCCCTTAATGAGTCTATAAAAAAACTTCTGCTAGCATACATCGGGCGCTTCCACCACCGATTGTTTCAATAAGGGGAATATTGAAACGAATAAAGTTTACTCGCGATTTCAGAAAACCGATTTGCTCATCCGTTAAACTCTGATAAGCCGTTTCTGAAAGCACCAATTTATTGTTGTTTTGCCCGTCTCGAAGCAA
>JBDLUS010000216.1:0-6144 GCA_039805165.1 Bacteroidota bacterium
AGGCTGCGCCAAGCATTCCGAAATTCTGTGCGCGCTTTTCCGGAGTAGAAACATCGGCAATATAGGCCGTTGCCACCGTGAAGCTCGCGCCCATAATTCCACTTAAAATTCTTCCAATAAATAAAAGCGTAATGTTAGGCGCAAGCGCCATGAGTAAGTAGTCGAGACCTAAACCCAAAAGAGAAATTAAGATAATAGGACGTCTTCCGTAAGAGTCGCTTAAAGCGCCCATAAGCGGAGAAAAGAAGAATTGCATGAAGGCGTATACTCCTATGAGCCAACCGCCCCAGGTCGCAGCTTCCGTAATGGTAGAATGCGTTAAAGAGGCAATTAAATCGGGACGTACCGGTATGATAATTCCCAAGCCAATCACATCAATTAAGATGGTAATAAAAATGAATGCCATTCCTGGCTGTCTCGCTTTCAACATATCAAATGCAAGATTACGAAAGATCTATTTCAATCGAGCAGTCTTCAAGTAGTTTCCGATAAATGCTTTTCCGGTGAAGCCAAAATCTGCAACCGCAAGGAACATCATCTCTTCGTTACTCGTATTCTGCGACTGGTGCATAGACCATCTTGGAATGAACACAATGCTTCCAGGTTGAACAGGCACGACTTTGTCGTCGATAACCACTTGCCCAGTTCCTTTGAAAAACACAAACACCGTTTCGTGCGCGTGCTTGTGAAGTTCGTTGTTCTTATTCGGAGAAACACGAACAATGCGCGGGTCAAGAACTTCCAAAGGAAAATCTAAACGCTCCACGAAGAAATCAATGTTCAATTTCTCTACTGTGTTTCGGTATAATTCTTCTCCACTCACATGATCAATGTGGTGTTCGAAAATCGCTTCGGGTTCATCTGGAGTCAACGACGTCTTCAGCAAAACCGCATCGGTTAAGGGTTTCAGACGAAGGAACAACACTTGCTCGTAGGTGAAATCCAATAATTCATACAAGGTCACGTCTACTTCAACATCTTTCTTTCCTTCTTCAAACAACGAATTCACTTTCAACTCATCGTCGGTCATAAGCGCATGAAGGGCCCATTGCTTCTCAGTTGAATTCAATTCAGAAATAAATTCTCTCCACTTGTCAGTGTCGCTGCGCAACTTGAACGAGCGTATGTAAGCACCCAAGCAGTCTTGAATGAAATATTGTTCCTCTTCATCAAAAAAATCGCTCTCGTAGGCCTGTATTAGGGGGTGCTTCATTGTAAAATGTGTGTGGTTTCTTTTTCTAAATTACTCCAAAATTCTGCGCGGAGATCAAGCGCTGTTTCCATTCCTTTACGAACCAAACGCGCATGTTCTTCACTTTGCGAAGCTAGGTCATTTGCTATGGCTAACAAGACTTTTCCGTGCTCATCGTCTACTTCGGTGTGTAAAGGAAAGAAGACGTAATCTTGAAGGGTAAGCGAAGTGTGCGTTGAAAGCGATTCAATAAGCGGACGGTAAATGTGCTTCACCACGCTTTCTGTTCCTAGACCAATGGCACCAACGGCTTCTGCTTCGGAGCAGTTATCGAGATAATTCAAAAACGAAGTGCGCCAGTTGGTAACGGCTTCATTCATCTCGAAGGTGTAATTCGAGCAAATGGCTTTCTTGAATTGTTGAAACAAAATCGGATGAGGAATTCCCACGACCCAAGAGTCTTCGATTCCTAATGCGCGAATGGCTTGCAAATCATTTTCACCCAATTGTCCTTTTTCTTCGGCTAAATTTTCTAGTAAATGCGATTTGTGACTCGGGTTCGAGAGTTTGTCTATGACAGCCTGAAGGTATTTGGGAAACCAAACACTGTAGCCTTCATACTGCGAAGCGAAATAGGCAAGGGCCTTTTCCATGTTGGAAAATTCGCCTTGAGAAAGTTTTTTTAAATAAGAATGATGAACAGCATCGTGCTGTAGCGCTATGTCTTCCATACTTTTGTTTGAGCGCGCAATTTAATTGCACAATGGCTAAACAATCTCTATCTAATCTTGTTAAATCACTATGAAAACAATTTACATCATCGGAATACTAGTATTAGTGCTTTCTTCAGCAGCAGCATTGTCTATGCGCAGTAGATGGCAGAAACCTTCAAAACCAATAGGAACAAACAAAATGAGCTTTTACGATTTAACCATTAACAGCATCGATGGAAAAGAGATGCATATGTCAGACTTCAAAGGAAAATATGTTTTGTGTGTGAATGTCGCTTCAAAATGCGGATACACCCCACAATACGAAGACCTAGAAAAATTATACGAGCAATACCAAGGCAAGCTTGTGATTGTAGGTTTTCCTTGTAACCAGTTCTTAGGACAAGAGCCTGGAACTAGCGAAGAGATTGTTTCTTTCTGTCAGAAAAATTACGGAGTAACTTTCCCATTAACCGAGAAGATCGATGTTAAAGGAAAGAATCAACACGGTGTATACCAGTGGTTAACGCAGAAGTCGTTGAATGGCGTAGCAGACGGAAATGTTAAATGGAATTTCCACAAATTCTTAATCTCTCCAGAAGGCGAGTGGTTAGCTGAGTTCCCATCGGGAGTGAAGCCGTTGGATACTGAATTAACTTCGTTGATTAAATAATTCAACCATGAATTGGAATCAATTGAACTCGGTAGAGCAATGGAATGCGTTGCTTGAATCGGAAGAGAAGTTTATTGTATTTAAACACAGCACACGCTGCAGCATTAGCACAACAGCACTTTCACGCTTCGAGCGCGATTGGGATACGAATTCAACTGTGAAGCCATATTACCTCGATCTTTTGGAACACCGAAACATTTCGAATGCCATTGCTCAAGATACCGGCGTTGAGCACGAATCTCCGCAAGCCATTCTAATTGAAAACGGAAAGGTGTTGAAGTCTGCTACACACTTGTCTATTTACGTTTCCGATCTACTAGAAGCCTAGTCTATGTCTTACGTGCTAACCTACATTTCTGAAGGCGAGCATTTGAAGCAAGACTTTAAAATGCGTATCGACGATGCGCAGAAAATTGCGCGTTCGTTGGTGGCTTTTGCAAATACCTCCGGAGGAAGATTACTTATTGGCGTGAAAGACAACGGCAATGTGTGCGGTGTTCGCCCGGAAGAAGAGCTTCACATGATCATCCGCAGCGCTGAAGAATTTTGTCAGCCTCCCGTTCACTTCTCCCATTCAGTGTGGAAGGTGGAAGGAAAGGCTGTTCTTGAAATTGACATTGAAGAATCTTCAGTAAAACCCCATTTAGCAAAAATTGAAGAAGGGTGGAAGGCTTTCGTTCGTGAACACGACGTCACGCTGCCGGCTTCTAACGTGTGGATTGCCATGCAAGAGGTTTCATCGCAGCAAGACTCGAATGAACTCTTTCAAATGTCGGAAAGGGAAGAACAACTTTTTGCATTGTTGAAGCAGCAACCTTTTACATTAAATCAACTCGCCCGAAAATCGGGAACCCCAAGACCTATCTTAATTCGAAAACTAGCGAAACTCATGAAATGGGGAATCGTGGTTGAAAACTTCGACCAAGGGAAGGCAGTTTATTTCCTGAAGTAAATAAAATATGCTGACTTTTGTCAGGACATAATCTGACGCAGGCAATTCTCTCTTCACTGCGACAACAATAGATTTGTAAAAGCACATGGAAAATAGATTTGCCTCGATTTGGAATCATGTAAATGAAGGAATTTTGATCTCGGATAAAGCGGGAAAGATTGTCCTTGTAAATCCTCGGTGTGCCGATCTTTTCGGGTATACTGAAGATGAAATGCTTAGCCTTGACGTGGATCAGTTAATTCCAGATGCTGCTCGTTCGAGACACAAGCAGCATAGAGAAAATTACAACGAACGTCCAACCAACCGTTCCATGGGTCAGCACATGACGTTGTATGGTCTTAAAAAGGACAGTTCGATTTTCCCAGTTGAGATTTCGTTAAGTCACTACAATTCTCAGGGAGAAACGTTCGTCATTGCATTTGTCATAGATGTTACTGAACGCATCAAATTCCAGGAAGATCTTCAAAACATGAATAAGCAGTTGCTTACCCTGAATGAAAATCTCGAGCGCAAAGTAAAAGAGCGAACCTTGGTTTTGCAAGAAGCCATGAACGATTTGGAAAAGAGCCAGGCGGAATTACGCGATGCATTATTGAAGGAAAAGGAACTGCATGAAATGAAGTCGCGTTTCGTGACTATGGCTTCTCACGAGTTCAGAACGCCGCTTACAACTATACTTTCAAGCGTTTCACTTATTTCGAAATACGTGAAAGAAGATGAGCAACTTCATCGCGATAAGCATATTCAACGTATAAAAAATTCAGTTTTTTCTTTGACTGAAATCTTGAATGACATTCTTTCATTGGGTAAACTCGATGAAGGAAAAGTAGAGATTCAGTTGGAAGAAATTAATCTCTGCGAAGTTCTTCAAGATGTGGTGAACGACATGGATTTGCTTCTCAAGCCGAATCAGGAAATTAAAGTGAATTGTCCGAAGACGCAGAAGGTTCATGCCGACATTACACTTCTTCAAAGAGTCATTGTGAATCTAATTTCCAATGCCATTAAATTTTCATTCGATGAAACACATATTGTTGTGGAAGTTGGATGTGAAATAGAATCGAACGAAGTTCAAATCAATATCTCGAACGAAGGAATAGGTATCCCAGAATCGGAACAAGGAAAACTTTTCGATCGTTTCTATCGTGCGCACAACGCTGCAAATGTTCAAGGAACCGGTTTGGGTTTGAGCATTGTTAAGCGTTGCCTCGAACTAATGAACGCCACGGTTTCCTTCACAAGCATAGAAAATTCAACAACAACATTCACCATTCATTTACCCCTAGAGTCATGAGCGAAAAAATATTAGTCATTGAAGACAACACGGAAATGCGCGAGAACATCTGCGAAATCTTAGGCATGTCTGGATACACCGTGATTGATGCAGAAAATGGAAAGGTGGGCGTAGAGCTTGCTTTAGCAGAACTTCCGAACCTCATTCTTTGCGACATTATGATGCCGCAACTCGATGGTTATAGCGTGTTGAACCGCTTGTCGAAGGAAGAATCTACCGCAGCGATTCCATTTATTTTTCTTACTGCAAAGGCCGATCGCTCCGATATGCGCAAGGCCATGGACTTGGGCGCCGATGATTACATTACCAAACCCTTTGACGATTTAGATTTGATTAGTGCTGTGAAAAGTCGCTTAGACAAGGCAAGACGCGTGAGTTCGGCATCTACAAAAGAACCGCTGCACGGGATGGAACATCTCTTGAACGAAGTTAAAGGACTTTCAGACATCACGAAAGTGAGTGAAAGCGCCATTACAAAGAAATACAAAAAGAAAGAACTCATCTTCTCCGAAGGCGACGACGCCATGGGCGTTTATTTCTTGAAGTCAGGAAAGGTGAAGATATACATGAGCCATGAAATTGGCAAGGACCTAATCATTCAACTCGTTCATGAAAATGAATTCTTCGGATTTCTTCCTTTGCTTCAACAAGGGAAGCACAGTGCTTCAGCCGAAGTGTTAGAAGACGCCGAGATTGTGTTCTATCCGAAATCTGATTTCTACAAACTCATCGACGGAAGCTTCGAAGTATTGAAGGAAGTTGTTTCCTTGCTAAGCAATAAAGTGAAAGAAGAGCAAGAGCGCTTAATGAAACTAGCCTATTCTAGCGTTCGCAAACGCACCGCAGAAGCCTTGCTTCACTTAAAGGAGCGCTACGAAAAAGACAACGACAAACCCTTCACCATGGCCATTGCCCGCGACGACCTCGCCCGCATTGTAGGAACAGCCACTGAATCACTCATTCGCACACTCAGCGATTTCAAGCAAGAAGGACTTATTACCATCGATGGTTCACGCATTACGATTGTGGAGGTGATGAAGTTGTTGCATCTAAGAGGTTAACACACTTTGTGTGATGACACTCCGCGAAGCGGTCATCACGAAGTGTCATCCGGAACGGTCATCGAACTTGTTCGTCATCCTGCGCAGCAGGTCGCAGCCTTCGGACTCAACATCGGAATTCCAAGCCCTGCGCCACGAAGAACAATCAACAGCCCAAGAATAAGCAGCGCTATTCGAATGGTTTTTTCGCGTTTGAAGAACGGGTATTTACTTAAGTACATTTTAATTCTGGAAAGCAGAACCAACAGGGGCGAGGTGCCTA
>JBDLUS010000217.1:0-4772 GCA_039805165.1 Bacteroidota bacterium
GTTGCTCACAAAACGGGAACATCGGGAACGACGGATACCGGATTAACTTCAGCCACAAACGATTGGGGAGTTGTGTTCCTTCCGAATGGACATTATTTCATCATTAGCGTAATGGTTACCAACTCCTATGAAAGTGAGGAAACGAATGAACGGATCATTGCGGATGTTTGTAAGTTGGCTTATGACTACTTTGTTAAAAAGTAAGAGAAGTTAAGAAAGGGAAGAAAAGGGAATAATGTCTTTCAGGCGAATGCTTCGCGCATGTCTCTGTTAAAAGGTAAGTTTGCCCCCCTCATTCTCATTGTGTTTCTCTTACTCTTTCTCAATGAAATGAAGAATGAGAAACAGAAAGACAAACAGAATGAGTGGAGATGCGTGAGGGATAGTAGTGGAAAGCCCGCAGCGGTTGGAAACCGCGAGGACTTGGAACGGATAGCCCGACCCGAAGGGGCACGCCCAACTGCTCCTAAAGAGAAGTTAAGAAATAGAAAGTTGTAAATAAAACCATTATCTTTCCGACGCCGCAACAAGCACCCACTCTCGCGTTGTTTTTAACTGTTTTAAATAATTGTATAGGACCAAGAAGGGATTTATCGGAAGCAATATCAGTAAAAAAAATAAAAAATGGAAAATCTTTTAAGTCTAGCACAATTGGTTTTGGCACTATCTGTTGCCTATGTTTGGATCTTTAGGTTCCATAATGTTGTGAAAGAATTCATACAATTTGGATTAAATGACACAACTCGCAATTTTGTGGGAGTATCTAAAATTGCTCTTTCAACATTGCTTGTTGCTGGAATTTGGTATCCAGCCTTAGTTCAAATTCCTGCAATACTGATGGGTCTGTTTATGATAGCCGCACAATATTTTCACTTCACGATTAAAAATCCTTTGATTAAACATCTACCCTCTCTTATTCTTTTGATACTCTGCGTTGTTATTGTAATAGGATCAAATCAATAATTCAGACATGACTGTAGATATAATTTGCGTTCTGATATCCAGTTTGTCGTTTCTGGCTTATGTCGCTTCCTATTTCATATCACCTCATATGAAAAACGAATTCAAACGATTTGATCTTGAGAAACTTGGGTTATTGACCATCATCTTGGAATTTTTTGGGGCTATCGGTTTAATCGTTGGCCTACTATTCAACCCAATTTTAATAATTTCATCTTTCGGCCTTGGACTTCTTATGCTATGTGGTTTTGTGGTGCGATTAAAGTTGAAGGATAGTATCTGGATTTCTTTACCAGCTTTTTTCTATATGTGCTTAAATTTTTACATATTTTCAGAGTCGATAAGATAATTGCGGTCAGTAGTACCGCTTTTTTAACCTTTGTAAATACTCGAAAAGCCAACAATATAAAGGCTATGAACGACACCGTTTTAATCAATCAAATTCCTTACAACTTAGACGACACCTTGCAAGATTGTTGGCACCGTTTAATTAACGGTGCAGTATCTGCGAGACATCCATTTCATTGCCCCTCTATTGCTACAATTAAAGATGATTTTCCTGAAATTAGGACAGTTGTATTAAGAAAAGTATTGCAAGAAGAGAGAACGTTGATATTTCATACTGATTCACGTTCTCCCAAGATAAATCAAATTAAAGGTAACAACAGAATATCGTGGTTATTTTACGATCCGAAAGCACGAATACAACTGAGAATAAAAACAGTTTCAACCATTCACCAAGGCGATGAATTTTCGGCTAAACGTTGGAATGACTCGACAGTGGAAAGTAGAAGGTGTTATTTGGTTCAACCTGCTCCCTCAACTATAGCCAAATTTCCAACTGATGGATTACCTGAGAATTTGGATTTATCGAATTTACCCGAGGAAATTATGACCGCAGCCAGCGAAAACTTTTCCGTCGTAAAAAATATAGTTATGGAAATCGATTGGCTTTTTTTAAATCATGATGGACATAGAAGAGCAAAATTTATTTTCGGTGAACACGAAGTACAGAAGTTTTGGATGATACCCTGATGTCTGGAGGACTGATGTGCTTTGCACGAATGCCTCAGGCGAATGCTTCGCTAATGTCCCATGGACGTGGGTGAATTACTTCGCGAATGTCTTTGTAAAAGGTCAGAATTATTTAGACTTTAATCAATCTAAGTAATTTTTCGACTGTGTCTTTGGCATCTCCGTAGAGCATGTGCGAATTTGGCTTGTAGAAGAGTGGATTGTCTTCGCCGGAATAGCCTGCGTTCATTGAGCGTTTCATAATGACAACCTTTTCGGCTTTCCATGCCTCAATGACTGGCATTCCGTAAATGGAACTTGCTGGATCGTCCTGGGCACTTGGGTTTACAACATCGTTTGCACCAACAACCAAGACAACATCTGTATTCGGCATGTCATCGTTGATATCGTCCATTTCCAAAACAATGTCGTAAGGAACATTGGCTTCCGCTAAGAGAACGTTCATGTGACCTGGAAGTCTTCCAGCAACAGGGTGAATGGCGAATCTAACGTTAATGCCTTCGTTGATGAGCGTCTGTGCCATTTCGTAAATGGGATATTGTGCTTTCGCAACCGCCATTCCGTAACCGGGAACAATAACAACAGACTTTGCACTGCGCAATAGTTCAGCTACCTCTTGATGATTGGTTGCCTGCACTTCTCCTTCGATTTCCTTTTTTGCTTGTCCAGACTGAACTTTGGTTCCGCTTGCGAAGATGACCGAAATGAAGGATCTGTTCATGGCCTCGCACATGTGCATAGATAAAATTGCACCAGAGCTTCCGACCAGCGCACCTGTAACAATGAGTAAGTCGTTGCCTAACATGAATCCAGCTGCCGATGCCGCCCAACCCGAATATGAATTCAACATTGAAACAACAACAGGCATGTCTCCACCGCCTATTGCCATAACCAAGATAATTCCGATGACTGCGGCAATTGCGGTCATGGCGCCCAACGCGATCATGCCCTGTAGCCCTTCGGCATTGCAGAATACAATTCCTGCTACAACGCAAATCAAAAATAAAGAAAGGTTTATGGTTTGAAGTCCCTTGAAATCCCATGGCTTGGAAGATATCTTTCCGTCTAATTTTCCCCATGCAATGAGCGAGCCTGTGAAGGTGATCATTCCGATAAACACACCGATAAATACTTCAATGGAATGCACTAAATGAGTTGAAGAATCGGATGTCGCTGATGCTGAATCTATGAACGAACCGAAACCGACTAGCACAGCAGCAAGGCCCACGAAACTATGCAACAGCGCTATTAACTGCGGCATGGTTGTCATTTGAACTTTACGTGCGATGAAGATTCCAATTAATGAAGCCGCGGCAATGGCTATTACGATGTAGACTTTTCCTTCCACCCCATTCCCAAAAAGTGTTGCGGCAATGGCTATCACCATTCCTGCTATTCCGTAAAACACACCTCTTTTGGCTGAGTCTTGAGAGGATAAACCGCTAAGACTTAAAATGAATAAAACACTCGCATAGAGATACGCGGCTGTTTGAATTTCGTTGATTGAATGCATGGTACTTATTTTCTAAACATTTTTAACATTCGATGCGTAACCACAAAACCACCTACGATGTTTATGGTTGCTAAAAGCACTGCCGCAACAGATAAGATCGTAAGCACATTCGTTGGGCTGTTCTTGGTTTGAAGCAACCCGCCTATCACGATAATTCCACTTATGGCGTTTGTAACAGCCATTAGCGGGGTGTGCAGCGCATGTGAAACGTTTGATATTACTTGCCATCCGATGAAGATGGCGAGAACGAACACTGTGAAGTGCTGAAGAAAATCTCTGGGTGCAAAACTTCCAATAAGGCCAAGTAGGATTCCGACAACCGCCACTCCTCTAATTGCACCAATAGCTTTATTTTTTTGAGTAGTTTCAGTTGAAACCGATTGCGATAAAACATTTTCTGCAGGTTTGGCTTTCGCTGGACTAACATCTAAGGGCTTTTGCGGCCAATTCACCTTGCCTTCAAAAGTTACCATAGCTCTTGAAACAATGGCGTCTTCCATATTGATGTGAAAATTCTCGGCCTTTCCCATGTCGTCTAGAAGGTGGCACAAATTGTTTCCATACAATTGACTTGCCTGTCCGGGAAGCATATCTATTTTACCCAATATCGTTATTCCATTTTTAGTCGTGTAAACTTCATTGGGACTTGTTAATTCACAATTTCCGCCTGAAGAAGCAGCTAAGTCAACAATGATTGACCCCGGTTTCATGAGATTTACGTGATTTTCTAACCACAACTTTGGCGCTGGTCTTCCGGGTATTTGCGCGGTGGTAATAAGAATGTCTATGTCTTTTGCTTGTTCTTCAAAGAGCTTCATTTCCGCATCAATAAACTCTTTGCTCATCTCTTTAGAATAGCCAGAATCTGTGCGACCATCTTCGTTAATTTCAACGGTTAAAAATTTCGCACCCATAGACTGAATTTGCTCTGCAACTTCTTTTCTGGTGTCGAAGGCTCTAACAATTGCACCTAAGGAATTCGCCGTTCCTATTGCAGCTAGTCCGGCTACTCCGGCGCCGACAACTAAAACTTTCGCTGGCTCTACTTTACCAGCAGCTGTAATTTGTCCGTTTAGAAATCTTCCAAAATAAAAGGCAGCTTCAACAACCGCCCGGTAACCTGAAATATTTGCCATTGATGATAAAACATCCATCTTTTGAGCGCGAGAAATTCTCGGAATTGCATCCATTGCTATGGCCTGAACCCCTCTAACTGCAAGGCTTTGCAGAAGCGGTAAGTTTTGTGCAGGTGAGAGGTAACAAA
>JBDLUS010000218.1:0-6826 GCA_039805165.1 Bacteroidota bacterium
AAGCAAGTATTCAAGGCGATTTTACAGCATGTTATGGAGACACGGTTTCATTGTCTGTGTTGAATCCCAATCCGACATTTAATTACCAGTGGCAATCGAGTGCTCAGTTGTTAAGCGGACAGGGAACTTCGTCGGTAGAGTTTATAATTACAGCAGGTACAACAGTGTCTGTCTCTGCCGCAACGCCAAGCGGATGCTTTGCCCAAGACACAGTTCAAGTTGCGGTGAGTGCCTTGAATGCTTCTACAATTAATGCGAGTGCGACACCGGCAGTTGTTCTTGTAGGGACGAATGTTCAGTTGAATGCGAGTCCTGTGAATGCCGGTTATAGTTATGTTTGGACACCCAATTTAGGATTGAGCAATGCGAATATTCACAATCCAAATGCTATTATTGAAACGACTTCAACGTACTATGTAACAGTTGCCGATGGCGACTGTATTCAGCAAGACAGTGTAACGGTTCGTGTGGTTGATTTTATATGTGGAAGGCCAACTGTGTACGTTCCGAATGCCTTTACTCCGAATCTCGATCAAGCAAACGAATGGCTTTATGTGAGAGGAAACTTTATCACAGAATTGAACTTCAAGGTCTTCGATCGCTGGGGTGAATTGGTTTTCGAAACACAAGATCAAAGTGTTGGTTGGAACGGCTATTACAAAGGGAAGAAAGTAGACCCGGCTGTTTTTGTGTACTATCTCCGCACAGTTTGTGAAGGTGGTGAAATATATTTCGAAGAGGGAAATATTACGGTGCTAGAATAACATCAGAATGGGAAACGAGAACAGGAAGAGAAACGGAATGAGAATAAGAATGCTAGCATTCTTTTTTGCATTCTCGTATTGTTCTTTCGCTCAGGATATACATTTCAGTCAGTTCGATCAGGCAATGCTTTGGCAGAACAGCGCTCAGGTTGGTGCATTCAACGGGCAATTTCGCTTTGCTGCCAATCAACGGAATCAATGGCGAAGTGTGACAACACCTTATCAGACGTTTGGGTTTTCTGCTGAAGCGAAAGAGTTCAATGCTAAGCCTTGGTCTTTCGGATTGAATGCAGGAAGTGATGTTGCGGGAGATTCTCGTTTCAGGACATCGCAAGTGCATTTGCATGCGGCGCATACATTGTATAAGCCAAGTGATAGCCTAGAAATTAGAGCAGGAGGATCATTCGGAATTACTTCACGCGGATTCGATCCGAGTGCCTTGGTTTACGATTCTCAATGGAATGGACTGAGCTTTGATCCAAATCTTTCCAACAATGAAATTTTCGCCACTACGACGACAGTTTATCCTTCTGTTGGATTGGCTGTTTTCATTCAGAAACAAGAAAGTAAATTTCGCTGGAATGCAGGGTATTCCTTGAACAATATCACGCGCCCGAAACAAAGTTTCATGGATGACGATGCTGTCGTATTGGATATGCGTCATTCTTTTCAAGCGAGTGCCCGAATGCCCATCAATCAATTGTATGAAGTTGAAGTAGTGTCGCTTTTTCAGCGACAAGGTAAAATGAAAGAGTTGGTTCTAGGTCCACGCGTGTACTACAAACTTCCTTCAGAGAAGTGGGAAAATCAACGTGTGTTTGCTGGAATTCACGGGCGTTTTCGAGATGCTGCATGGATTGAAATGGGAGTTGAATACAACGAATGGCGCGTGGGAATGTCTTATGATTTAAACACGTCAACCTTACGTCCGGCCAGCACAGGAAGAGGAGGTTTGGAGTTTTCCATTGTCTACATAGTTCCGCCTAAATTGAAGCATGGCACCTTAAAAAAGGTGTGTGTTCCATATTACTAAAAACAATTGTATTTTTGTAGGTATAGATTTTACCTATGAACTTTCAACAGCTAGAATACATTGTCGCTTTAGAGAAACATAAGAATTTTGTTGCCGCCGCAGCGGCCTGTTTTGTCAGTCAGCCAACCCTTTCCATGATGGTTAAGAAGTTGGAAGAAGAACTTGAGATTGTGATTGTTCGAAGAGGCGCACAACCTCTAGAATTTACCGAAGAGGGAATGTTGTTGTTGAATCAGGCTAAACGAATTTTAGCTGAACAGCAAATGATGCGTGAGATTTCGAAAGAGATTTCCAAAGGTCTCGATGGTGAAATTCGCATTTCGGTTATTCCTTCATTGGCCTCGACGGTGGTTCCCAATTTCATTAAGAACATTGAAAGTGGAGATCATGATTTGAAAATTAGTATACAGGAACTGCCTACGGAGAAGGCTTTGGTAGCTTTAACGCAAGGCGATATTGATCTCGCGATTCTTGCGACAGAAAGTGATTCTTCCGTTTATACTTCTCACCCCATCTACGAAGAAGAGTTTGTGGCGTACGTGTCTCCCTTAGAAAAAATGCCCGCGAGAAAATTCATTCAACCGAAACACATTGCTTCCGAAAAGTTATGGTTCCTATCGGAAGAACATTGTTTTCGCGAGCAGGCCTTTGAGGTGTGTAGTTTCAAAAAGAAAAAGAAATCGAAGATTAGTTATGACGCCGGAAGTATTCAAACGCTTATTCGATTAGTTGATGAGAACGGAGGAATGACCTTGGTTCCCGCTGCCTCGACGCAGTTTTTATCTGCAAAGCAACGCGCCAATGTGCGTGAGTTTGCGCCACCTGTACCTGTGCGTTTGGTGCAATTGACAAGTTTGAAAGACTATCCGCGTAAGCGCGTGGTATCCTTTGTTGTAGAGGCCTTAAATCCTTCCGTAAAATGAAATTGAATTATGCGCAATTGCCTTCGGAATTTTATTCAGAGGCTACGCCGTTAAAATTTGAAAAAGCCAAACTTGTTTTTTGGAACGAAAGGTTTGCTTCGAAATTTTCAAGTGGATTTTCATCTAACGAATTTCTATCAATGGCTCGTGGTGAGAACTCTTGGTTGAAGGAGCCAATAGCCATGGCTTATGCTGGACATCAGTTTGGACATTTCAATGTTCTCGGAGATGGAAGAGCTGCATTGATAGATGAATGGAAGAATAAGGAAGGTATTCTTTTCGATGTGCATTTGAAGGGAAGCGGCGAAACTGTTTATTCGCGACGAGGAGATGGAAGAGCAACGCTGAAGGCAATGTTGCGTGAAGCCATTATGAGCGAAGCCATTCACGCATTGGGAATTCGGACAACCAGAACATTGGCTGTTGTGGATACAGGAGATTTTATTCATCGCAATGGAATGGAAAAAGGCGGAATGTTAGCGCGCATAGCATCGAGTCACTTGCGTGTGGGGACATTTGAATATTCGCTTGTTCAAGACGATGTAAATAAGTTGAGGGCTTTGTCAGATTATACAATTGCTCGACATTATCCGCAATGTGCGAGTTTAGAAAATCCGTATTTAGAATTGTTGAAGGAAGTTGTGCGTATTCAGATTGAATTGATCGTGGAGTGGATGCGCGTTGGATTTATTCACGGAGTTATGAATACCGATAACATGAGTATTGCTGGAGAGACAATAGATTATGGTCCGTGCGCATTTATGAATGTGTACAAAGCCAACACATGTTTCAGTTCCATTGATACACAGAGAAGATATGCCTTTGCCAATCAGCCCGGCATTGCGCAATGGAATTTGTGGGTTTTCGCGAACAGTCTTATGCCGTTGATTCATGAAAACGCAAAGGTGGCCAAAGAAATGGTCATTGAAGTGATCGATGCTTTTCCAACACAGTTTGGAGCAGCATATTATTCCATGATGGGAAGAAAATTAGGTGTTGAAATTTCAACTCAAGAAGGAAGGGAATGGGTGGAAGAATTCTTGGAAATCATGGAAGAGACGCAATCAGATTACACCAACTCATTTTTGTTTTTGGAAGGGAAGGAGGCGAGTGAAGTTCATTTGTCTGAAAGTTCGCGCTTTCAAAATTGGCTTTCTACAAAAGATAGTTTTCCAAAGGCTGAAATTGAAAATTCAAATCCAATTGTCATTCCCCGCAACGAATGGGTTGAGCGCGTGCTGAATGAAGCTGTCGAAAACGATAACTGGAAATTGTTCAACGAATACCAAGAACGACTCCAGCATCCGTATGAATCTCAATCGGGCGAAAATGTTTTTTCAACCTTCAATCCGAAAAATGATTTGAGCTTTAAAACGTTTTGCGGGACCTGATACTACCCCCCAAAAACCTTCTTCAATAATTCTGAAGTGCGCGCAATCGGATCTTTACGGATCAGTAATTCTTCTTCAGCAACTTTAACGAACAAACCGTCAATGGCGCGTTCGGTAGCGAATTGAACCAAGTCTGGATTCACCTTTTCAATCAATGGGATCTTGTTGTAACGTGTAATCACGAATTCCCAATTCTTTGTAGCACCTACTTTGTCTAATGATGTTTTGATGATCGGTTTGAACGCTTCAACCAAGGCAGCGCGTGTTTTCGATTTCAAATATTCTGTCCCAGCGTTTTCTCCACCTTTAACAATGTTTATCGCATCGGTAATGGTCATATCTGAAATTGCGCGAATGAAGATGTCTTTCGCCGCGCTACCTGCATCTTCTGCAGCGCGATTAAGTGAAAGTATTACGTCGTCACATTCTTTATTCAATCCGAGGCTGCGTAATTTGTCTTCAACCTTTTTAGCGTCTGGAGGAAATGGAATTTTGATCTTTGGATTCCCGAAGTATCCGTCCGTTTTAGAAACCAACTCCGTTCCTTTTGTCGCTCCTTTGCTTAACGCTTCTTTCAGTGCTTTACCGGCTTCTTCTTCGGTGAATCCAGAAGTTTTTGCCGTTTGTTGAAGCTTTTGCTCGGCTTGTTTTTTCAAGTCCTTTAGGCTTTGTGCGGAAACGCTAGAAGCTAGCGCTATAAGGATTGCTGAAAGGGTGATGACTTTGTTCATTTGATAAATTTAGTAGTTTCTTTGAAGGATTCGTTTGTTTAACAAGAATTCAACCAAAATATTATCTTAGCCTCATGTCGAAACTAGATGCCTTATTAAACGAATACGCACAGAGTCATCAGAATGCTTTGAATAAGAAGATTCATTACATCTGTGTTCCTTTTATTTATTTCTCAATTGTTGGAATGCTCTTCGGATTGAAGTTAGGGGAGTGGAATGGAGTTGAAATTAGATGGGTCTACATAATCTTGACATTGGTTATGATCTATTATGCGCGCTTGAAATTCTGGTTGATGTTGGTCATGCTAGTCTTCAGCTTGATATGCATTGCCCTCAACGGCTATATAGAATCATTGAACGTTATTCCGATTTTCTACTTCTCGTTAGTGGTTTTCGTGCTTGCTTGGATAGGACAGTTTTACGGGCATAAAGTTGAAGGCAAGAAACCTTCATTTCTGAAGGATTTGCAATTTCTTCTCATCGGTCCGGCATGGATTCTTTGGAAGAGGTGAAATCATTACAATTAGGGCGAAAAATATTTCGCCCCCTATATTTTTTCTAAAACCTTCGCGCGCAGTTCCGCATCTTTCGAATCGGTCAATTGCTCTAACTCTGCCGCTTCATTCATCAATTTTTCAGTGAACGCTTTGTCGGTAATTCCTCCTGCATTAACACGTACGTTGTAGCAAGCGCCAAGCACAGCTGTGCGAATAGCCAATGCACCAACGCCAGCGTCGGTAACAGAATTCGGATTGCCAATTTCAATCATGGCTTCACAAACTTCAAAGGCTTTGAACGAAACACGAGCTGTGCGCAATGGAATTTCCATCGCGTATTTAGATGCGCTTTGAATAGCTTCGGTTCGCATTGCTTTTTCTTCATCAGAATTTTTCGGTAATCCGAATGCTTCCATAATTTTATTGAAGGACTGCGTGTCTTCATCGACCAACCAATTCAATTCATCTTGAATTTCTTTCGCCTTAACCGCCCAATTTGAAAACTCTTCCCAACGAGCATCCCATCCGCGTTTGTGTGCGCTAAGGTTTGCTACCATTCCTGCTAAAGCGGCGCCCATGGCTCCGCAATAGGCGCTAACAGAACCACCACCAGGAGCAGGAGATTCGCTTAACGTTTCATTGGCGAAAGCAGTGAGGCTCATGTCAACCAATTTCTTTCCGCTCCCTAAATTCTTCTCAATAATGAATTCAATAATTTTTTCTTCCGGATTGAAAGGAGCAAGGTCGTCGAGTCCCAAAGACTTAACAGCAATCTTTATTTTTTCGTTGTCTGATATTCCCAATGAACGCTCTTGCTTCTTCAAGAAATAATCCGCCGCATCCAGTAAGCTTTTCTTCGGAATTAATCCAACCAATTCGCTTCCTGTAACGCGAACACCGCGCTCGGCCGCCTTGTTACACGATTCTTCAAAGGCAATATGCACCGGAGTGATATTGATGTTTGTGAGGTTCAATGACAATTGAGCCACGCCGTATTCTTCAATATACCATCCAATTCCTTTTACTGATTTCAAGGTGCCTGGAATGCGCTTAGGCTCTCCGTTTTCATCCAACACAGGCTTTCCGCCTTCATTCAAAACACGTCCAGCTTCGCGAATGTCAAATGCAATAGCGTTGGCACGACGTGTAGAAGTAGTATTCAAATTCACGTTGTATGCGACAAGAAAATCGCGTGCGCCAATGGTTGTGATTCCAGATTTGCGAACGCTTTCCGTTACTTCTTTCGGTCCGAAATCGGGCGTCCATTCAGCAGTTGCAATCTTTTCAATTGCTTCATACTCTCCTTTTCTGCAATTCGCCAAATTCGCACGAACCTCTTGTTTCGCAGCGGCTTCGTAGAAATATCCTGGGATGCCTAATTCTCTTCCAACGCGCTCACCCAATTGATGGGCATACGCTGCACACTCTTCAAGGGTAACTCCAGCAATAGGTACAAGCGGACAAACATCTGTCGCACCTTGACGAGG
>JBDLUS010000219.1:0-3277 GCA_039805165.1 Bacteroidota bacterium
TCAAGGTAAGGGTGTAGTTCGAAGCTGCAGGCCCGTAGTTACCCCAGTTCAAACGAATGGTGGCATTCTGTCCTTGGTAATACCCAATCCATGGTGTTACGGTAGTCCATAGGTCTGAACATAGGGCCACATTTCCTGAACAATAGACCGGAATTGCAAGTGGTTGGGTAATGTAAGTCATAGAACCAACAATGGAGAAAATGTTGTTGTTATTTGGCAGTGTATAACCGTTATCGATGAGCCAACTTGAACCTACGCTTGCAATAGCAACACTGGTTACTCCGTAAATAGATCCGCAATAATTGAAGTATCCGCTCGAATCTGAATATACCGTTACGCTTGGCGAATTGGGTGTTGTCCATCCTATAGTGATTGGTGCTCCCATCAATGGCGCTTCACCTGGATTCTGAATCCCGTTACCGTTAGCGTCGCAGAAGATATAACCGCTGTAGCACAAATAGGGGTATGGATTGAAGTCTGCGCATTGAATAGGAATACTATTGAGCATTTGTGACCCACCTGCTTGACAGTCTAATCCCATAACGTCGATCACAGGAAAAGAAGTCGTGTATCCCATGTTCGCCAAGTAATTTGGGCTGATTGAAACAGTGAGAGAATCGCCCGAAAATCCTGGAAGATTTGCGTTGTAGTACCCAGCCGTATTTGCGGTGACTGTTGTAAAACTTCCGTTTTCTAAATTGGTTACAGTTACAGGAGCGTTTGAAAGGACATATTCACCGCTCTCATACAGTCCGTTGTTGTTTCCATCGCAGAAAACATAACCGCCTGTGCAAAGCGCTCCTGAAGCAACTTGGAAGGTATCGCATGTGTTGAAGACACAACCGTCGTTGAAGGTTGCGCTCAAACATGCAACGACATAGTCTACGCCAAAGGTGCTTGTCAAATAGGCATTTTGCGACGAGAACAACGCACTGTTCATGTCTTGTCCGTTTTGATCATAAGGTGTAATGGTCCATTGAAAATTGGAAATGCTACTGTTCGAAGTTGTGGAAAATGCAAAGCCGTTATTCGGTAAATAGGTTTGTACAATATTCGTTGCACAGGGGGGCGTATCGATACAATTCAGTTGAAAGGAAATGGTATAGATTCCGACTCCATCAGAATAGAATTCGTTGTATGAACTTGCGTTCATAGTATAGCCATTTGCTGCTAACCACAAAGAATCTAATTCGATTTGAATTAGTCCGCCTTGCATTCCGAAAATGGTGTTCCCGCCCGGATTTAGGGAAATGTTTTGGATAATTCCGGTAGAAAAATTACTTACAGTTGCGTTTATCGGAGTATTAATGCTCATCTCGTTCGTTCCGTCTCCATTGCAGTCAACTCCTACAAAGGAGTATACTTGAAGGCATGGAATAACATTCACGTAAACGGCACTTTCTACAACGCCTAAAACGTTGGGACCGGTAATGGTAGTTGTTACCAAATAACTTCCAGGAGCCGGGTAGTAATGATTTGGAAAGGGTGACATGTTTATTGATGTGCCCGAGGTGGATCCACCGCCACTGTGAGTGCTCGTTGTTCCATCTCCCCAATCAATAATTGCCGTAAATTGAAATCCAGTGAAATTTGTCCCGTTAATGACTTGAACAATTTCTTCCGGTGCACTGCTAGATGTTGGAGCTGTTAGCGCATAAAAGGTCATGTAAATATTTCCGTTACACGCCGGATTGGCGATTTGATTGCTTTGAGGGGTCAATCCGGTAATCTGAAATTGCGCGAATGCACCAAAAGTAGTAACGCACAAGAAAAGGGCAAATAGGTAACGCATGGTTGAAAGGTTTTATAAAAGACTAAAGTTATTCCGTTTTGGTTGCCTTTCCAATTCTCCAACGCAATCCAACGTAGTAATTCGCTCCGAACATAGGTCCGTATACTTGAGACGCATCGAAGAATTCAGACGAAGGATTTTCACTTAAATGAATCGGATGATGAATCATGTATCCAGTTAAGTTTTCTCCACCAGCATAAAACTCCAAGTTCTCTTTCGCGAAGAACGAAACTTGCGCATTCAAGGTCCAGTAAGCAGGACTATAAATGTTACTTGCAACAATGTAGTCCGATTGATTCGCTAAACGCTGTGAACCGAGCCAGCGGGCTGTGAAATCGAAATTCCATTTTTGCGATTTTGCATTTTCCTTGGTTGCGTAAGCCAGGTTAATGAAGACACGGTGCTTCGCTACAAGTGGACGTTCTTTCAAACCAGCGTTATAGGCGGTTTGTGCATCGAGCCAACGATAGGCTAAGCGGATTTCACTTCTTTTGATTGGACTGAAGGTGAAGTCGGTTTGAACCGCATTCGCGAAACTTTTTCCAGATAAATTATACAAGGAAAAAGATCCTGCAGTTTCGTAGTCTGCCACTAACTGATGTTGGAAGTTGGTATGAAATGCATCCAGTGTGAAAGTGGCTGTGCGATGAAACAACTTAGTGTTATGAACCAACACAATTCCACTGTTCACCGCTTCTTCCATTTCAAAACCGAATGGATATTCGGTCGTGGCATTCGCGGGTAAATTCCACGTTCTATTTCCCGCAAGGGCAGAAAGATGATCAACTACCATTTGCGGAGAGCGATATGCTTTTCCGGAACTAATCTTCACACTTGTTTTTTCAGTGATGGAATAGCGTGCATGTATGCGCGGCGTGAAGAGCATTCCGTATAAGTTGTTCACGTCTTCGCGCAATCCTGCAACGATTTGAAGTTTCTCTGTTGGATTGGCATTCAACTCTCCGAATACACCGTAGGTAGTTTCAACACGATTCAAATTTCCAACAAAAGAAGTAAGTGATTCGCGGTATTCGTCTGCTGTAGCAGATGCTCCAACCGTGATATTGAATCCTTCCGC
Organism: Bacteroidota bacterium; assembly: GCA_039805165.1. Lineage (GTDB taxonomy): Bacteria > Bacteroidota > Bacteroidia > Flavobacteriales_D > Sanyastnellaceae > CAIZGX01. Next base: position 2,871 of record JBDLUS010000219.1, read on the forward strand.
AATTTCATTTGCGAACAGTAAATTAATTCGAGCACTTTTCTGAACGCCATCGTAAATGCGGGTTCCGTACAATCCGTGTTGCTTATTGTAACCGACGCTAATCTGACTTCCTAAACTTTTATGTCCGTGTTCATCGAACATATAACCGTTCTTGGCGGTGAATTCAGCATGCTCCGTTTTCGAGTTTGAAATCCAAGGCGTGAACGGAACGACTCCTTGGTTGCGGTAGTAATTGATTTGTCCGCTCTCGGTATTGAATTGTCCGTAAGACAATCCAAATTCGCTACGCAAACCTTTTGCGCCAGTGTATTGCCAGGCGTTGCGAAGGAGGTAGTTTTTCACCAGCGGATTATCGAGGAATCCATCGTTATTCGTGTCATACAATTTCTGTGAACTTGATCCGTGCG
>JBDLUS010000220.1:0-6447 GCA_039805165.1 Bacteroidota bacterium
ATCCAGCACCACTTCAATTCTACGCTCCATTCTCTGGTTGCGCAATTGGAGAGTACTTCCGTGATACTGGACGTCCAGCATTGATTGTTTATGATGATTTGTCTAAACAAGCGGTTGCTTACCGTGAGGTGTCATTGTTGCTTCGTCGCCCACCAGGACGTGAAGCATATCCTGGAGACGTATTCTATTTGCATAGCCGTCTTCTTGAGCGTGCTGCGAAAGTAAACGCAACTCAAAGTGTTGCTGAAAACATGAATGATTTACCAGCAAGTTTGAAGAGCATTGTTAAAGGTGGTGGTTCATTAACAGCACTTCCAATCATTGAAACACAAGCGGGTGACGTTTCGGCGTATATCCCAACAAACGTAATTTCGATTACCGACGGACAGATCTTCCTAGAGTCGAACTTGTTCAACTCAGGTGTTCGTCCAGCAATTAACGTAGGTATCTCTGTAAGCCGCGTAGGTGGATCTGCACAGATTAAATCTATGAAGAAAGTATCGGGTACGTTGAAACTTGACCAAGCACAATACCGTGAGCTTGAAGCATTCTCGAAATTCGGATCTGACTTAGATGAAGTAACGAAGTCGGTACTTGAAAAAGGAAAGCGTAACGTTGAAATCTTGAAGCAAGGTCAAAACAATCCAATGACTGTAGAGAAGCAAGTAGCTATTATCTACTGCGGAACGAAAGGTTTATTGTCACGCGTTCCAGTTGAAAAAGTTCGTGAGTTTCAAGACGACTATTTGAATAGTCTCGAAATGAACCACAACGATACTTTAACTGCTATCCGCAACGGTAAGATCGACGATGCTGTAACTTCAGTATTGGAATCAGTAGCAAAAGATATTTCAGCGAGATACAACTAATTGTAAAGCGAAAAGAAGGACATGGCTAATTTGAAAGAAATCAGAATGCGTATTGTATCGGTAAACTCTACCATGCAAATCACTTCTGCCATGAAAATGGTGTCTGCGGCAAAATTGAGAAGAGCACAAGATGCCATTACTAAAATGCGTCCGTATGCTCAAAAGCTTCAGGAAATTCTTTCGAACGTAAGTTCTTCTGAATCGAATTCAACATTCAGCCAACAGCGTGACGTTAAGAGCACGCTGGTGGTTGCTATTACCTCTAACCGTGGTTTGTGCGGTGGATTCAACAACAACGTTATCAAGGAAATCCGAAATATCGTCAAGACCAATCCAAACGTTCATGTATTGTCTTTGGGAAAAAAAGCCTTCGACAATTACAAGAAAACAACCATGCATACTTCAGAAGGTTTCGGTGAAACGCCTTATGATATCTTCGACAAACTTACTTTCAACAACGTAAGTGCAATTGCGAACACCATTATGGATCAATTTGCAAGCGGTAAATACGATAAAGTAATTTTAGTCTACAACCGTTTTAAGAATGCTGCAGTTCAAATTATTGAGAACGAGCAATTCCTACCTGTGCTTCCTCCAGTGAATGCTGAAGCACAGTCAAGTGTAGATTACATCTACGAACCAGAGAAAACGCAAATTCTTGAAGAATTAATCCCTCGCACATTGAAGGTGCAGTTGTTTAAAGCATTATTAGATAGCAACGCCGCTGAACACGGTGCGCGTATGACTTCTATGCACAAGGCAACTGATAACGCAGGTGAAATGGTTAAAGATCTTAAGTTGACTTACAACAAAGCGCGTCAAGCTGCAATTACTGGAGAGATCTTGGAAATTGTTGCCGGTGCAGAAGCGTTGAACGGCTAAGGCGTATATTTGTCTTAAGCCCTAACCGTGAATGCTTAAGAAAATAGTCTCTCACACCTTTTTTTATTCTTTCGCAAATCAGACCCCTGCGCTGATTAACCTTTTCTTACTTCCTTTTTTAACACCTTTTCTGACCGCAGGGGATTATGCTATTTATGGTTTAATTCTGAGTTACGCAGGTTTAGTCGGAGCATTTAGCAGTTTAGGTTATATAGTACTCTTCCAACAAAGTTATTTCGAATCTGGAGCAGATTTTAAATCGAAGTGGTCTCGCTTACTCGGCTTCCAATGGCTCTACAAGTTCGTATATGCAGGAATGGTTGGAGCTTTATTGTATTTCTCGTTGAGAAACAAAATTGCTGCAGATCGTTTGAATTTAGTTCTGGCGTTGGTAATCGTACCACTTTTATTTTTCGATTTAACGAAATCGATAGCCACTCGCTTACTTCAGTTTAGGCATGAGCACCAACGTGTTTATGGTGTAACTATCACAGTGGGCGTAATGTCGGCTTTTATCAGTTTTGTGGGTGTGCGTTATTTCAATTTGGGATACATGGCCTGGTTGTATTCACAAGCAATTTCTTCAGGTCTCTTAGCGGCTTATTTCGGTTATTTCTTATATGTGAAAGAGCGCATTCGCCCTTCGTTTCATTTCGAGAAGAACGAAGTTATTTCTGATTTGAAAATTGCGACTCCTCTCATTCCTAAAGAGTACGCGACTTACTTGTTGAATTCTTCCGATCGTGTTTTGTTAGATCGTTTTGGTGTGTCTCAGAATAAAATCGGACAATACAGTATTGCATATTCCTTCGCATCTTACTTTGAAAATATACAAGCACAGGCCAATCAGGTACTGACGCCTATTGTTTTTGAACTCTATAAAAATGGAACCGAATTGGCCATGCAAACCGTTGGCAAATTGGTTCGCGCTTGGTTTTATATCTCCTTGTTTATGGCCGCAATTCTGGGCCTTTGGATTCCAGATATTTTTAGATTGCTTTACCGCAAAGCAGAGCTTAGTGCGGCTTATCCAATGGCTATAGTTCTCATTTTTGGATTTTGCTATAGACCTATTTATGTGGCTATTGTGGACAAAGCAATCTTCGAAAAAAGGACATTTGAAGTATTGAAGATTACGGTGGTAGCTGCTCTTTCAAATGTGCTACTCAATTTTATTTTCATAGGATATTATGAAACATGGGCTGCTACTTTGAACACAGTTGTTGCTTATTTCGTTATGGGAATAGCCGGCTATTTCTTAATTAAGAACAGTTCGGAATTCCGAAAACTCATTCGCCCATTTGAGCTCATTTCAATTATTGTTGTTGTTGGAACTTTAATCTTTTCGCTACGCGACTTCTCTTGGGTGTGGCGCTTGGTAGCAACGCTTTCCATGTTGATTGGAATGTTTGTTTGGTTCCGCACGGGTGGAAGAAAAATATGGAATGAATTGAATAACTTGCGACATGGCGTATCGTCCAATTGATTTCAATATAATTCAAAATGAATTCGAGCAAAGATTTCCAGATGGAAAACTGTTCGAAGGAAAGAATTTCAATTACATAAAATTGGTTCAGCATGCGCTTTCTTACGCCATGACTGGCGCGGATGATAAATTGTTAAGGAAGAATCCTTTTGGAAGTTGGTGGTGGTTCAAATTGAAATCACGCATTCATGCTAGAAGGAGCAAACGATTGAATTTTCTTCCGCAACAAAGTGAGAGCATTTTAATTCTTGAAGGAAGAAGGAAGTTGAAACTTCCAACCGGAGAGGAGATTTCACCGATAACACATCTTATTCGTGAGACAGTTTTAAGCACAGAATATTCGTGGTGGGATACAACAGGTGCTTTCGAAATAGAAGCGGATTTTTCCGTCAAGAATTTATCGAATTGGTTTCCACCAGCAAATGAAATTCAACATGAAATTTATTTGGAGTTGAGGGGAGTTCTTCGAAAAATTAAAGAATCGAATGTCTTTTCGGAAATCGAATTTCAATATGTCGAAAGTGCATTTTATGTGTTCTTTAAATCGTTTCGAAGATGGCACGCTCTGCTGTCCATAGCTAAGCCGAAAACGTTGGTTGGAATAACGCATTATCACAATGAAGGCTGCTTGGCAGCTGCGCGAATTCTTGGGATAAAGACGGTAGAACTTCAACACGGATTAATTTCAAAACATGATTTGTATTACGTTTATCCGAATAAATACAGAGCGGCTCTTTCGAAGGGAATCTTTCCAAATGAAATCTGGTTGTTTGGTAATTTTTGGAAGGAAGTATTACAGAAGGGAGCAGAATCTGAATTTATGAAACCGATTGTGATAGGGAATTTTACAACAGATGTTGCTGTAAAATCGGAACACTTAGTCAAGGAGAATCGCATTCTTCTCTGCGCCCAAAAGAATTTGTCTCAACCATACATTGAATGGATCCGATTCATGAAGAGTCAAATACTTCCGCTTCATCCCGAATGGAAGTTGATTGTGAAACTACATCCGCTGGAATTGCAAGTAGAAAAATACAGAGCAGTAGCCGGTGATAGCGTAGAGGTCCTTCCTGTTTTAGCTTCTTTGAACGAAGAGTTGAAGAGAGCAAAAGTTCAAGTGAGTATTTATAGCACCACTTTTTTCGACGCTGTTGGAATGCAAGTGAAAAATTATTCCTTGGATGACATTGGATATTCGCATGATTATGCATCGGAAATGGTTGCGATGGGAGTGGCCGAGTCGTTAAAGAATGGTGAAGATGTTATTGAAAAATTTCAATCTGCGCCAAATGGAGCAGGCCATTTGACGAGAGAGGATATATTTGCTGCCTTTCAACCTAGGTTATTGGATTTTTAGTGCGCCGAAATATTTTATTTTGATCTAGCAATGGTTACATTTGTTAATATCCTTACGCCATGAAAAGAGTTTTTTTATTCTTGTTTCTCATTGCTTGTTCTGTTGATCTAATTGCTCAGGCGACTTCAGCTACAGCGTTGGCCATAACACCCGGAAATTATTTATTGAATGCGGTTGGTTATACCCCAATTACTCCTACAAGCCAATGTCTTGTTACGACCACAGCACAAACCACATCGACTTGCACCGCAACTGCTCCAACGAAAGCTTGCTGGTTTAAGTTTACTGTTCCAGCTGGAACTTTGTCAGCGGCGGTAAAGGTGACTGTTGTTCCTACAGGATTTGATGCATCGATAGATTTTTACGCAGGAACTGCCGCGGCGCCGATCTATAAGGAATGTGTGAATGCCGGTGGTTCAGGTGTAACAGAGACATTAAAAACAACTTGGGCGAATAATCCTGTTAATCCGGGAACCGAGTATTATTTCAGAGTGGGTTCAAGTAATAACACAGCGTCTTGTTTTACAGTAAAAGTGGAGTACTACCCAACGGCTCAATTATTAACCTCTCCGAATCCAGCTCCAGATGCTGGACTGGTTGGCTATCGCACGAATAACTTTGCTATTCGCAACAACCCGTCCATTGCCGCACAAAATAATTTGGTCACTTCTACGCGTTACCGTTTTGTAGATCAAGCAAATCCAACAGGTGCGCCTTGTGTAGGAAATACGGGTGCTTCGAATACCTCTCAAATGTATCTCTATAATTTCCCTTGTATTTGTTACGGTAAAGTATACGATGCATACATAGAAATTCAAATGGATGGTATTTGGTGTGGTGAAGGGCCGGTGAGAACGCTTGCCATGGAAGCTTATCCGAATAATACCATCAGCAATGCACCCTGTGCAACATTAACACTTCTAGGTGGTGTTTTAAATTCGACTTATCTGGGTTCAACAGCGATTACAGAATGGGAATTTTCATTTGGAGGAAGTGTAGTAACCACAGTGCAATCTTTACCAGGAATAACAACATTGAACCTAAATAATTCGGCACTTTCTTGTTTGCGATATAATCGCATTTATTCGGTTAGAATTCGAATGAATTATTGCAATGTATGGGGACAGTGGAGCGCACCGTATTGCTTGATTACGGCTCCAATTCCTTATCTCACGGTTACGGGCCCACCGCCGGCCTATGCGAATATTTGCAATACAACAATTTCGCCCTATACCATTGTTTATTCGCAATTTACCCAAGGTGCTAGCCAATACATCTGGCAAATTGCCCAAGTGAATCCTGCAGCACCGCAAACCCCCATTGCCCCGGCTATTGTTTCAACAACTGCAGTCGAAGTTTTAATGTTGAATCAATTTGCGCTAACTCCAGGAAATTCTTATCGCATTGGTGTGAAGCCAAAACTAACGACATGCAATTCACCGCAAGAAGGAGATTACGGTCCGTTTTGCGTAGTAACCATAGGCGCTGTGGCTGCTCCAAACAATCCGAGCTCGCTTGAATTGGTTAACGAAGAAATGCAAACTGAAAGAAATGCATCCGATATAATGGAAATAGATCAGCAAGGAAACGTTGCAGTTATTTCATTCCAAGGCATTGAAGAGAAAATGGCTACCATTCGAATTACAGATGAGCGTGCTTTAGGAAAAGGAATGATTCAGTTGGTTGGAATGAATGGTCAAATGTTGTTCTCGAATGATGTGTTTATTGAGTCAATGGATCAACTGATTCAGGTTCCGCTTCCATCGAATATAGCTTCTGGATTGTACATGGTTTCGTTTAGAACACACGAGCAAACGGTTACTGAAAAATTCTGGGTGAGATAGAGAAACTTC
>JBDLUS010000221.1:0-3748 GCA_039805165.1 Bacteroidota bacterium
GGAATTGTAGTAGATCCAGACGTAGATCGTTTAGCATTCGTTTGCGAAGACGGAAGTTTATTTGGTGAAGAATACACGTTGGTGGCCATTGCAGATTATTTGCTTGGCATTACTCCCGGACGTACCGTGAGCAATCTTTCGAGCAGTCGTGCCTTGGCCGACGTTACACACAAACACGGACAACGCTACGAAGCGTCTGCTGTAGGTGAAGTGAACGTGGTAGCCAAGATGAAAGAAATCGGGGCTGTAATCGGCGGTGAAGGAAACGGTGGTATTATCTATCCGGAAACGCACTACGGAAGAGATGCGCTTGTTGGAATAGCGTTATTCTTAACACACCTTGCGAAGAACTTCAATTCAGTTTCTGAAATGCGTGCAACATATCCAACCTATCAGATGATTAAAGACAAGGTAGTCTTAAGTCCGAGTCTCGATGTAGATGGAATACTTGCAACCGTTGCGAAAGAATTTCAAAATGAAAAAGTGAATACGATTGATGGTGTGAAGGTAGACTTCTCGAACGGATGGGTGCATTTGCGTAAAAGCAACACCGAACCTATCGTTAGAATTTATGCTGAAGCGCCAACGAATGAAGAGGCGATTGAGCTTATTCAAAAAATTAAACAACACATTCCTTCCGCAGAATGAAAGCATATTTAGATAACGCAGCAACGACTCCTGTTGCTCCTGAAGTTGTAGATGTTATTTCGAACTTCTTAAAAACAGAATTCGGAAATCCATCTTCCACCCACTCTTTCGGAAGAAAAGTTAAGACGCAAATCGAAACTGCGCGTCGCACCATTGCGAAGCATTTGAACTGCGAACCAGGAGAAATTTATTTCACCAGCGGTGGCACAGAAGCAGACAATCTTGCGATGAATATTGCTGTTCGCGATATGGGCTGTAAGCGCATTATCACTTCAAAAATTGAACACAGCGCCATTGTAAAGACTGCAGAAAAACTTCAGGAAGAAGGAAAAGTTTCTGTGCACTGGGTGGCATTGACTTCAGACGGAAGCATTGATTTAAATGACATTCGAAATACATTAAGCGATGGCGTGAAAACTTATGTTTCGCTTATGCACGGAAACAATGAGATAGCCAACTTACTTCCCTTGGAAGAAGTTGCTTCGATTTGTGCAGAACACGGAGCGGTGTTTCACAGCGACACGGTTCAAACCATGGGACATTATCGTTTCAACTTGAAAGAAACGCCTATTCATTTCATTAACGCTGCTGCGCATAAATTTCACGGACCCAAAGGTGTTGGATTTATTTTCATTCGAAAAAATATGCCTGCTTTCGCAGACATTACCGGTGGCGGACAAGAGCGCGGCATGCGCGGAGGAACAGAAAACACCGGAGGAATTATGGGCATGGCGAAAGCCATGGACCTTGCTTTCAGCGAAGTGGAAGAACACCAAGAATACGTTAGCGGATTGAAGCAATACATGGCTGCTGAATTGAAAAAACGTATTCCTGGAATTACCTTCAACGGAAAATCGGAAAGCACCGACAGTCTTTATACCGTTTTAAGCACAACCTTTCCTCCTACGAAAAACAACGACATGTTTTTGTTCTTGTTAGATCTTGAAGGAATAGCCGCCTCTGGCGGAAGTGCTTGTAGCAGCGGCGCAACTAAAGGGAGCCACGTATTAGACGCCATTGGTGCGTTGCGCGAAGGCCAGCCCGCTGTCCGTTTCTCTTTCTCGCGTTACACAACGAAAGAAGAAATAGATTACGCTGTAGAAAAGGTTTCTGAAATTTTCGAGGCCGGACAGATCTAATTGCAGTTCGTTCCGAACGTAGCAATAAATAGCATTACATCTTCGATGGTAATCACTCCATCTTGATTCATGTCGCCGAAGCACGTGCCTATTAAATCACAGCTGCCATCGTCTACATTCGCAATCGGATTGAAATTGTATGCTGAAGCATTCGTACAACCCGCATACAAACAAGTTCCGTTATCCACAGTAGCAGTTGCGTTGTAATTCGAAGCTGCGCTATTTGTGCATCCTGGAATAACCGCTGCAAACAGACATGACCCATCATCGAACGTCGCTGTTGCATCGTAATTCAATGCATTCGCATACTTGCATCCGTAACACGAAGCGAAGTCGCATGAGCCGTCGTTTGTGTTCGCAACCGGGTTGAAATTACAGCTCAATGGATTCGTACAACCAAGAATAGAAAGATCGCATGAGAACGTTCCTTCGTAGGTTCCTGCATTGGTGAAACTTCCACCTACACGCACGAAATACGTTACACCAGCGGTAACCGGAAAAACAAGATCACTTGCGAATACCGGATTTACACAAGCATCGTCGTCTTCAGCAATAAAAGTTAAATTTCCACAAGCACCTGAATACGCATGAACGCGTGTATCGTAATTGGTGTTGTTACTACAAAGACTTACCTCAACCGTTCCACTTCCAAGCGGAGTGAACGTGTACCACTGCTGACCCGCAGTGCCCTCAAAATTCCCTGAATCGAAATTGTCTGGAATAACACTCAACGTGTTTCCTCCAATTGCCTGACCACAAGAAAGTGTCACTGCATTTGAGCAACTTGTTCCACCCGCCTGACCAAAAGTCAAATGCGAGATGAACAAGAAGCTCAAGATTGCAACAACATATTTTTTCATACTATTCTTACAAGTGAATCACCTCGCCATAAGCAGCAGCTGCCGCTTCCATAATGGCTTCGCTCATGGTTGGATGAGGGTGAATGGTTTTCACCAATTCCATTCCAGTTGTTTCCAACTTGCGCAATGCCACACATTCAGCAATCATTTCAGTAACGTTTGCTCCAATTAAATGTGCGCCCAACAATTCGCCATATTTCGCATCGAAAATCAATTTCACGAAACCGTCTTTGTGTCCAGCAGCGCTTGCTTTACCTGATGCACTGAATGGGAACTTACCAATCTTCAATTCGTATCCAGCTTCTTTCGCAGCCTTCTCGGTGTAACCAACGCTCGCAATCTCAGGTGAACAGTAAGTACAACCTGGGATGTTGTTGTAATCGATAGCTTGTGGGTGGTGGCCTGCAATTTTTTCAACGCAAGTAATACCTTCCGCACTTGCTACGTGAGCCAATGCTTGACCAGGCACGCAGTCTCCGATTGCATAGTAACCAGGGATGTTTGTTTGGTAGTATTTGTCTACCATGATCTTTCCTTTGTCGGTAACAATACCTACATCTTCCAAACCAATGTTTTCAATGTTCGCAACAACACCGGCAGCAGACAATACAATGTCGGCCTCGATTACTTGCTCACCGCTTGCGGTTTTCACATGCACTTTACAAACCTTTCCAGTAGTATCTACAGAAGTTACTTCTGAAGAAGTGTGAATTTCAATTCCCGCAGACTTGAACGACTTCGCCAATGCTTTTGAGATGTCTTCGTCTTCAACAGGAACAACATTTGGTGCATATTCTACGATGGTTACTTTCGTTCCCATTGCGTTGTAGAAATACGCGAACTCTACCCCGATAGCTCCAGAACCAACAACAACCATTGATTTTGGTTGCTCTGGCAAAGTCATCGCTTCGCGGTATCCAATAATTTTCTTTCCATCTTGTGGCATGTTCGGCAAACTGCGTGAACGTCCACCTGTTGCAATGATGATATTCTTTCCGCTTACTTCAGAAACAGTTCCGTCAGCAGCAGTCACTTGAATTTTCTTTCCAGGAAGAACTTTTCCGCTACCCATGATAACGTCGATCTTGTTCTTCTTCATTA
>JBDLUS010000222.1:0-7295 GCA_039805165.1 Bacteroidota bacterium
CTGCTTGTTTTCAATGGAGCGAACAGACCAGAGGGTTAACAGAAGAAGAAGCGCATTGACATTTCCTAAAAACAATTCGCGTTCGAGCTGATCTCCGAAAAATAAAACCGTAACGATCAAAAAGAACCACACTTCCCTTCCCCATTCATACGACTTGAAAAATGTCAGCTTGAATTCATTCAACAACAAAAGAATAATTCCAGTATTAATCAGATAAAACAAGACAGCAGCCACGTCATACTTCAACAGCGCAAAAGGAAGAAAGGGAACTAAAATCTCCGGAGAGTATTTGTAAAATCCGCTCGACAAACCGAAAGCCTTTCCATACACTTGTTCTCCGTTCAATAGTGCATCGGCAGCGCCGTAATACACATTGAAATCGCTTAATTGAAAGCGATGGTTTACAAAGAGAAGCACGAGGTATAAAACAGGAAGGAGCGCGAACCATCGCGCTCCCTTCCAAAAATATTTAAATTCTTCTTTCAGCATTTCTTACTTCACCATCACACTCACTCGCTCTTGCTTTCCGTTTCTTTTCGTTACATGTAAAACATAGAATCCAGGAGACAAGGTTGAAATGTTCAACACATTCGTTACATTGTTTTCAAGCATTACCAACTTACCTGTTGCATCGAATGCTTTCACTGTTTTCAATTCGTTTACATTCGAGAAGAAAATTTCTTGATCTGCTGGTTGCGGGTATACACTGAAGGTGTTTTCATTCAATTCATTCACTCCAACAACCATTTGTGCAACTGAGCTGTTTAAACAACCGTTGCTAATTCCGGCATAGATAAAGGTTCCATCAGATACAATTCCCGTTACGTCGAAAGAAGGAGCAGTAACACCTTCTAATTCGGTATAGGTAAATCCACCATCTGCAGAAACAAACCAAGACACCAACCAGCTTGGGTCGTAGTTATCGATGCTTACAATAGAACCATTTTGTGAAATGAACGGCTCATTAGGCATGATTTCAGAAATTGGAAAAGTTCCTAGGGTGTATTTCGCTGTGAAGCCATCAATGGTTTCTTGAACCAACTTCACGGTGTAGTTTCCTGGAGCAGTATAAGAATAAACATCTGTCGCATTCGCTGGAATTGTATTGCCATCGCCCATTTCGTAATAAGCATTAGCCACGTTCATGTTGACTTGCGATTGATTCTCCAAGGTGATTGTTCCGCAGAAAACGGTGTAGTCTAAATCGGCCTTTACTTGAGAAAGCAGACATTGTTGTGCACCTCTGTCATTTGCTTCTTCCAAGAAGTTCACCGTGCAGAATTGTTGGAATGAATTTCCACCTAAGAACACCCAAGAATCCAATGCTGAATCAGAAGCATCTGTTATTGCAAGCGTAATGTGATATGTCTCGCCCACTACCAATCCACCTATTGCTGCATTCATTGGCACAGTATACCCGTCACAAAATAAATTTGGAATAAGTAACGTTGAATTATCGTTGTACAAAGTTGCGTTGGTATCTGCGTTAATGGTATTGATACTCACCGGAGTGTTCGTGCCTGGCACAAGAGCAAGGTTCACAGCACCGTTGGTATACGAACCAGCGATTCCCGGACCGCTGACAAAAAAGCCGAAAATATCATTGTAAGAAGTTCCTACCCATTCAGGGTATTCAGCAGAACCGAACACAAACTGAAAAGTCATTGAATCCCCTGTAGCGATGAAATCGAAATCAAGTTGAGCCAAATCGTAAGTGGAAAAACCAGTCAATCCAGATAAATCGGGATTACCCACTGTATTCGGCCAATTTGGGCCTGTCGTGTTATTACCGTTGCTCACTGATGTGGCTAATCCTGTCGAAAGGACAAGCCCTTCATCAATACCGAGTGACACAGAATTTCCGTCAGTCAGCCAGCCGAGCTGGGCAGAATCACCAGTAAATAAAATGTTATTTACGAAGATTCCATTTGCTAAAAACAAATCTTCTACTGCAGAAGTTTGATCTGAAATCGAATCGACATTGAATTGCGCTTGGCTGGAAAGAGCTGAAGCGGCGAATAAAAGAGAATATAAAAATTTCTTCATGACTTAGATTTTCCAAAAGACACGTTTGTGCATCAATTGGTTGTCTAAGTTAAGGCAAATCAGAAAATAGAAAAAACTATTTCGCGAGTTCTCCGAAACGCTTTTTGAATTTCTCCAATTTCGGAGTAATCATAATTCTGCAATAAGGCTGCTCGCCGTTCAATGCATAATAATCTTGATGGTAATTCTCTGCCTTGTAGAAATTGGTAAATTCCGTTACTTCGGTAACAGCATTAGCGCCCCACTCACCTGTCTCGTTAATGGCTTGAATGGCATTCATCGCCAACTCTTTTTGCTTTTCGTTGTGATAAAAAATCGCAGAGCGGTATTGTGTTCCTGAATCTGGACCTTGTCTATTCAATGTGGTCGGGTCGTGCACCACGAAAAAGATTTCAAGCAATTGAGAAAAAGAAACCTTTCTTGGATCGAAAGTAATCTGAACGGCTTCAGCGTGTCCAGTTGTCTCGTTACATACTTCTTTGTACGATGGGTTCTTGATGAATCCGCCTGCATACCCCGACTCTACTTTCGTTACACCATTTACGTTCGCGTAAACCGCTTCCACACACCAGAAACATCCACCTGCAAGGGTGGCTACTTCCAACGAATCGTTCATTTCAACTTTCATAATTTCTCCTTTGGGATTTTCTTTGTTCGATTGGGCGCAAGAGGCCAAAGCAATCATGAACAAGGGTAAGATTAATTTTAATTTCATCGGAATTTGAGTTTCCATAACTCAACTACAAATTAGAATAAATGTTGTTCACGCATGGAACGAATTCGCGTTCCGACTTGAATCTTTTGCAACACTTTCTTTCCTCTAACAACTTCTCCGAATTCGGTGTAGCGTCCGTTTAAATTCGGTGTATAGGCTAGCGTAATGAACCATTGCGCACTTTCCGTGTGCTTACCCGCACTCGCCATTCCAATATGAAGCGGCGCAAAGTTGTGTCCCATGAATTCCGAAGAAATCACATAAGGCATTCCACTCATTCCATCTCCGCGTGTGCATCCGGCTTGAACCACGAAATTCGGAACAACGCGATGAAAAGCAATGCTGTCGTAGTAATGCTGGTTGCACAATTTCAACAAATTCGCAACACTCTCAGGAGCGTTCATTCCATTGAGTTTAATCACAACCGTTCCCACATCTGTTTTTAATTTCACCTTACACGATTGATTCTTTTTCCATTCTTTTTCGGAAGGAAAAGGACGCGTTACTTGTTGCATTCTCACCAAAACCTTTTCTTCCATCTGTGTGGCGTTGTATGCATCTAAAAGCGCGTTATACGTTTCTACAGTTTCTGTTTTTTGAAACAGCGGAAGGGCTTGTTTAATGCTAGTGCCTAGAAAGTCATTGCCTTTTACGCGTTCCGCATTTTCCAGAGCCCACGTGGCTAGTAGTGAGATTACACCTGCATCTTGAGAAGTCCACAACACCGCGAACCAACCTGGAAATAACATTTCATTGTATCTCGGATTGCTCTTCGCGTATTCGAGCACGCATTCGGTAATGGCGTATTGCAAAGCCGGTGGCGCAGTTGGGAAGTCATTTACAACCAACGTGTCAATGAACAAATAAGAGTTCGACATCTGACGCACCCAGAGTATTCTGTGAAACAAATCTTCTGACTCTGAATATCTATGCATGATGAAATTCTGCGCATCGGGATGTCCGTTTTCATTCCACACACCGGCCAGCTCTATTTGCTCGCGGCTATTTTCAGGCATGGCACGCAAGACTTCTCGAATCTGATCAAAATCGAATTGATTGAAATGAATTCCTACGCGCATGTAGTTGAATGCACTTGCTTTCTTTTTTAAGTCGACCCAAAATATATTTGAACTGAAAGTCGAATCCTTAGCCAGCATAACTTGAATTGCTGGCTCCGCTATTTGCTCGTCTTCGCTGCAAGCTAAATCGTTGAGCAACGTCCACCATTCATAACGACCGGCTAATCTTCCAAATTGAATACGAACGTATTTCGACTTTTCATTTTCAACCCAACGCCTCACTTTCGATTTGTAGAGCGTGTCGCTCGGTGCATTTCCAGATAGAAAAAAATAGTCTGTTCGCGAAAGAACTTGCGCCAAAGCCACTCGCGCTTCCTCTTCCCAATTTAAAATTTCATCACGACTTAAGATGGATTTCACAAAATCGCTTTGATTGATTCTCTTATGTGCCGCTAGTGCCAAACATGCGTATTGATTGTGAGGCATTGACGAATTCTTGGCATAAGCATCTTCTAGACGAACTCCCAATGAAGCCGTTTCGTGCATTGATTTACCTAATGCTATCCAAGATTCCTTGACTAATTTCTGATTTGGAACATTTAGAATCGTTGTCTGTAAAGCCTCAATTTGTTGCACATTGGAACCTTCTATTTGTCCAAGTGCATAAGCCGCAGCGGCCATAGTTTCGTAGTGCTTCGTAAGCGTAACCGAATTCCTTAAATTGAAAAGCAGAAAGATCAAATCCTGAATATGCTCTGCCTTTCCCCAAGTTGCAGCTTGCTGTGCTGCTCGAAGTTGAATATCGTAATCGGAGGATTTTAGTCCGTCTGCAAGGGTTGCCCCGCGCGATTCGCTCAGCCGTAAATCGAACTCGTAAATTTTATTTTGAGAAAGAATCGAAGAAGTAAAGAGAAAATACGCACCTAAAAAAAGAAGGACTCTCATTATTTTTCTACCATTGGAACGGATACGTTCAATTGAAAATACACCATCTCGCTCTCCATTAAATCGAAACGGTACGACCACCCTTTTTCTGCTTTTTTCGCAATGGTAAGAAGACCAAGACCAGCACCACCTTTATCGCTCAGACCTTCATTCTTTAGACGTTGGCGAATTTTAGAACGAAGATCAACTTTGTCAAATTCGGCGAGCATTTCTAATCGACGCATCAAGGCTCTTGCTTCAGAGACTGAAAGCATATTTCCTGTGCAAATTCTGAAATAATCTCCCCCCTTTGCAACGACTGCGTATGCATTCATTAAGCCGTTGTCCCCGCGTTGTCCGTGAATTGAAATATTCTGTAACATCTCAACCAAAACAGTCACCACGCGCTTCGTGGTTTGACGAAGATCTTTTTTGTTAATATCAGTGCAAGAAATTGCTTCAAGAATATGCTCGTTTCTATTTGGAGTAAAATCACCGAAGTGAGCGAACACCAACAATTCTGCATTGGAGTCAACCAATACGTCTCCAACTATTTTGTGGTAGTCAGCATGAATATGCTGCAATTGTTTTACTCCTTGATTTGACATAATTTCCTAAATAGGCATACCAAATATAAACGAAAAAGGTTACCAAAATTAACCTAATGTTCATCATAGGTTATGAACACCTGTTCATGAAACTACATTATGATGAAAAAATTGTCACCAATGTTATTTCAGGAGGCATGCCCACGCGACCAGGAAAACCTAAATATCCGAAGCCTCTGTTCACATAAAGATACTGACTTCCTTCCTGATACAAACCTCCCCAACGCTTGTAACCAAACCATGGAGAAGGACTCGCTTTAATGTGGAGCATGGGGGCTTCAATGCCGAATTGCGCACCATGCGTATGTCCAGAAAATGTTAGGTCAATGTTTTGCTGTGCGAGCACTTGTGCTTCCCAATGACTTGGATCATGTGAGAGCAATACGCTAAATCTATTTTGCGGCATGTTCGCCATGGCCACATCTAACTTCCCGTGCTTAGAGAAACGGCCCTTTCCCCAGTTTTCAATTCCTATCAATGAAATTTTCTCGCCTTGCCTTTCCAACTCCACTGTTTCATTCTTCAACAAACGAAAGCCCATGCGATCGTGAACCGATTCCAATTGCAACATATTCTCTGCTAATATCTGAGCATTCGCAGGATCGTTCGGATCATAGACATATTCGGCATAATCGTGATTCCCTAGAATAGAGAATTTTCCGAGTGGGGCTTGTAGTTGTTTAAAATAGTCTACCCAAGGTTCTGCCTCTTCTGCGAGATTGTTGACCAAATCGCCCGTGAAGAAGATAACATCTGGATTTAAATCGTTGATTATTTTCAAAGCGGCATCAACCTCTTCGAAACTGTTATCCAGAAAACTTCCTAAATGTGCATCGCTTATTTGGACGATTCTTAACCCATTGAATGCCTGAGGTAAATTCGGAAAAACAATTGATTCTTCACAAACGCGAAAATCATACTTCCCTTTGAAAATACCGTAGAACGTGGCGCCCATGGTAACGGCGGCAGCTCCCAATCCAACTTGATTGAAAAACTGAAAGCGCGTCATTTTATCTGACTCTAGTTCTTCGAAATCGGTGTTCTCGTTTTTGGTAAGAAGTCCTCTCAATTTCCGAACGATCCACTTCCCTACTCGAACTAAATCGTTCATGAAATGAAAAACAAGAAAGACTACTTTCGGAACAAGAGCAATGAAGATAAACCCTGTGACGAAATAAAAGAACTTGAAATTACTTCCGCGAACTTCTTTTTCTGACCCGATGAATACAATAACAATAAGCACAATGGCCATGATTGAAGGCACCCAAAAGAGACGGCGCCAAAGCTTTCTCCAGAAATCTGGGTATTTCTCAGTCAATTGCTTTATTCCTTGATAAGAATAAAAATCAATGATCAAAGTGAAAACGGTAAATACCGAAATAAAAAGGAAAAATTTCGTCATTGCGGGGCAAAGTTACTGCGAGCCATAGTAACTTGCGCTCACTTTAGACGAATACTTTGCAACGATTTTTAGCATTCTCGCTTTTTCTTCTTTTACTCGCTCCAACGCTTGTTAAGACTGGATATTCGTTGAATTACATGATTAACTTTTCCTTTTACAAAGAAGTTCTTTGCGCCAACAAGAACAATCCTAATATGGACTGCAATGGAAAATGTGCATTGAAGAAGCAATTGAAATCGGCTTCGAAAGAAAAAGAGGCTTCAAAGGAAGCGTCTGATTTTGCTCAACAACTTCAGTTCAGCCCCTTTGACTTAACAATATTTCCTAATCTTGTATTTTATCCATTGGATGAATTGAAATCTTCTTTCGCTTTATTTAACGAAGGGATTGAGCAACACTCATTTTCAGAAATTGAGCATCCCCCCGTGTTGATTTGATTTGACTTAAACAGCGCATTTGCGTTGATATTTCCAATCATTAAAAATCAAATCAATTACATATTTTATGAAACATATTTTTTATGCGGCATTTGCTGCGCTTATTCTTTTAACGTTTTCGTCTTGCCATAAAGACCACGACAA
>JBDLUS010000223.1:0-3054 GCA_039805165.1 Bacteroidota bacterium
ATTGAACTTCCCTGAATTGACTTTGAACTTCAATCAAATTGATACGTTCGAATGGATTTTCAACGGAGTAACCACAGATATTACTGATCCAGCATTTAATGCAGCTTCAAATTATTCTACCGATGGCTTTTACCAAGTTAAACTTCGAAATGAATTCAGTTGCGAAATCTTTACAGATTCAATCTACTTCGTAATTCCAACTTATTCCTATAATCAAGCAAATCCTTGTGGACCTAACGATGTCTTTTTCGAAAATTCAACTGTCGCAAGTCAACCGCTCGACTGTCATTTTGAGAACTCAAATCTTTCAGGAAATTCATACACATCGCCTTACACCTATTCCATGGGTGCTCTAGAGAACTTCACTGTTTCTCAAATATGCACAGCATTTGGAAACAACTACTACTCACTTAATGATCAACTCATAGAATCATATGACATTCCAGTTACTCCGATATTGTCGTATGCTTCAAGTACAGTTCAGGTAACCAACAATAGCGGATATCAAATAGAATGGTTTCTGAATAATACTCCTCTTGAGTTAAATCCTGTGGATCAAAGTGTGAACACCTTCTTCGACAATAATTTCCAAAATGGAAACTACGCTGCTTTGTACGCGAATGAATTCGGTTGCACTTCTGACACGGGTTATTATTTCGTCATTGAAATAAATGCCACAGCAACAGCCGACGCAGGTTGCTACCCGTTTAATACAACTATCGTAAACAACACCTCGACGAACGCAGGTATTCAATGTGAAATTCTAATTCCTGGAATGGATTACACTCCAATCGTGGGAAGTTTCTACTATACGTTCCTTGATCCTGGAGTATACGAACCAATCATCTATTGTTATTCTGGAACAAACTCGAATACATACACAATCAATCCAATTACAGTTTTTGATCACCCCGCAATTCCGCAACTTTCATCGGTATACGGACAAGTTACCCTTTTGAATAATTCCGCAGATTACTCGGTGCAATGGAACTTAGATGGAAACGTTTTGAATGAATCGGCCGATTCTATTTCAACCTACATAAATGGAATTTATAACAACGGTTTTTATTCTGCAACCTACACCGATTCGAATGGATGTTCAACACCGAGCGATTCTTTGTTGGTTATTCAACCGCGATACGAATTAATCTCTGGTGCAGGATGCGCTCCTGTAACAGCAGTTCTTTCGAATACCACAGACCCTGTAGATGGCATAACATGTGTTATTAACGATGGGCTTGGAGGGCAAAATATTCCTTTTAATTTATTTGTTAATTTAACATACAACGATGCTGGAAGCTTCGCTCCTGAAATGACTTGCTCTGTTGAAAGCGATTTCGGCACCTACACAGATACAATCATACAAGTTTATCCAGACCCTGTTCCATCGAGTCTTAACTACAGCGATGGTTTAATCACTGCAACAGATTTACCAGCCTCAAGTTCTATTTCCTGGACCCTAAACGGCGATGCGCTAAATTTAAATACAAACCCGCTCAACATTGGCCTGAGCCAGATAAGCGGTTATTTCTATGGAACTATCACCAATGAGTTCGGTTGCACTTCGAACACCGACAGCCTCTTGCAAATATTCCCTTCTTTCAACCTCAGTCAAACCCAAGGGTGTGGTCCTTTGAGTATTCAAGCCAACAACACAACTCCTTCATTCAACGGAATGACATGCGTACTTCAATCCAATGGAATTGATTACCCGATTGACAACTTCATTCCATTGAACTATTCAACCGAAGGAGATTACAGCACTTCATTAACTTGTTCTCTTGACGGTTCAATTTTCACAGTAGCAGGACCAACGGTAACAGTATTTCCAAATGCACCGGCACCGGCATTATCGTGGGCATACGGCGCTGTCCTATGCTCGAATTGCACTGGACTTTCAACCCAATATTTCTTAGACGATATTGCATTTGCACAAGGATCATCGGCTGTAAGCACGCTTCAAAATGGAGTCTATCAAAATGGATATTATACCGCACAATCTTCTTCGGCTCAAGGTTGTTTATCTTCTATTTCCTTACCTGTTCTAGTTGTACAACCCGCTTTGAATTTCACACCTAGTGAAGGCTGTGCGCCGCTTCAATGCACATTTGTGAACTCCACTGATTTCGTTGAAGGACTTTCTTGCGAACTCTTTTTAGGTAACGGAAATGGAAACATTCCACTATCCTATTTGGAAGCCTACAATTACAGTTACTCAAATCCAAATACCTACGCGCCTTATCTTTCTTGCACTGTAGGAAACACTGTAGCCAACAGTCCATCTGCTTCCCTCGTCGTAAATGGAGGAACAATTCCTGAACTAATTTTCGACGCTGGCTTTGTTACTTGTATGAACTGCGCTAATCAGGACAACATTACTTGGATTATCGATGGAACATTAACGATTGACTCTATTTCAAATGTGCCAGATTCCCTAGGTAATTTCTTCTCCTGCGACTACATAAATGAATTTGGATGTACTTCAAATTCCTTTATTGTATCTATAATAGAAGAAAACGTTTTATCATTTAACCTATTCCCGAACCCTGTAAGAGATCTACTGAGTATATCGGGACTTGCACAAGCAAGCACGCTTGAGATTCGCGACGCCCAAGGCAGATTGGTGTTTAAAGAACTTGGAAAGGGAACCGCTAGAACAATAAACACCTCTGAATTCTCAAACGGATTCTATACAATTACAGAAACTTCAACCAAAATATTCCGAAGTGGCACGCTTTTAGTAAACCATTAGCGACTTTAAAAATTCTTACCGATATTTGAAAACTAACAATCAATAATATGAAAATCAATTTTACCCTTTTTGCTGCAGTGGCCTTCTTCTTAGGTCTTGCTGGATGTGCTGAAGCGCAGCCTGGAAAAATCACAACTTTCGGAGCTCCAATGTTGACTCCAAACGAAACGGAACACAATTACGGTCAAGTAAAAAAAGGTTCTGATGGAAATTGCACTTTCGAATTATCAAATACGGGTGATCAAAATCTTATCATTAGTTCTTGCCAAGGTTCTTGCGGATGTACCACACCAAAGTGTGAT
>JBDLUS010000224.1:0-3319 GCA_039805165.1 Bacteroidota bacterium
TCTTTAATCAATTGCGCATAGCGAGCTTCATTGTTCTTGTTGGCTTGCTGCTCTTTAAATCTTCTTTCAGCTTCGTCGTATTTCTCTTTAGCTGGTTTATCGGTAGGGAAGAGGTTTAGTGCTCCTTTGTATTTCGTCATAGCCTCTTCGAACTTGGTTCCGGCCATGCGATCATCTCCTTCCAACATTAATTTATCATAATCTTTTCTGAGCTTATCACCATTCTTCGCTAGGTCGGCCAAACGCTTGAATTCAGCTTCAATCTTCTTATTCATCTCTTCGGTGTATTCGAAGTTGAAGGTTACGTAATTCGTTTGTGAGTCGAATGCCGCCTTTCCCATAGGCTCTTTCAGAATGTCGGTGTTGAATCCGTCTACATATTTGAATA
Organism: Bacteroidota bacterium; assembly: GCA_039805165.1. Taxonomy (GTDB): domain Bacteria; phylum Bacteroidota; class Bacteroidia; order Flavobacteriales_D; family Sanyastnellaceae; genus CAIZGX01. The sequence continues at coordinate 389 of JBDLUS010000224.1, forward strand.
GTGAAGATTCAAATTCCATCAAGAATCCACCAGCGCGATCTTCTGCAGGAATGTTACGGGTGTCAATGCGAATGATTTTCGTAACATAATCCGCTCTCGAGAATTTTAAATCGTATGAATATCCAAGAGGAAGCGTGAAATCGAATTTCCCTGAAGAACCAGCATCGTATACTTTCTCTTGAGCGCCGTTCTTGAAAACAACAACTTGCACACCGTCGAGTTTCTTTTCAGAGTCTTTGTCAATGATAGCCCCCTGACTCTTGATCCGAATGACTTCGTTTTGTGCAAAAAGGATGTTACTCGATACAAGAAGACCGAGAAAAGTCACCCCAAGTAAAACTGTACGAATAGCCTTCATAGTTGAAAAATAAGATTCCTAAATCACAAGTAAAGATAATTCGAAAAGTCGTAAAACGAAAGAAAAATAACTCCCCGAAGGGAGTTAGATTTCAATGGTCATTTGACTTAGCGCTTTCCCTGAGCTGCTCTCAGCCACAAGCGAATAGTTTCCTCGGGCGAATCCATTCACATCAAGTTCAACAGGTAGATTCAATTGTCCCGCTTTCTGGCCGTGAATCAGTTCTACGAATTTCACAATCTCACCTTTTTCATCGCGAAGAACGACACGCACATCTTCTTGGTCATCGAGAATAAATTGAAGACTGCTTTCTACTCGATTCGGTTTGCCTGAGAAGGCAAGGCCGTTGTTTCCTTCGGTTTCTTCGTAGTCGACTTGATATCTTGGAATTTCAACGTGCTTGTGCTTTGCAGCGATTGCTTGTAGTTCGCTGGCTTTCATTTTTCCTGCATCGTAGGTAACAATAGAGGCAACACTGTGGTCATTTGTAAATGTCCAAACCAATGCTTGCAGACCCGGACAATTGCCCAATCTTTTGGCTTCTACTTCTTCTAAAGCAGCAACCAATGCCGGAGTTGCCATTTCAGTTTTACCCAGATCATGAAATCCATCTGACGTTGCATAAGCCGACGCATTTCCGCAAGCAGTATTTAACAGCGTGGTTTTTTCTTCACCTGGAGCCAAATAGATTTCTCTCGATCGCAACACAACAAAAGGCTGATATTCGTTAGTGGCTGTATAAAACACGCGTCCGGTCTCTACGTGCAAGGCAAGAGAATCCTTCGTGGTGTTTTTTACTTTTAGTTGGAAGTAACCGTGGTTGCGGACGTGCTCTACGATTCCGCTGAACGAAATTTTCTTTTCTTTTTTCGCTTTTTCGAAGTTACAGCGTTGAATTTCATTTTGGGCAATGGTTTCCAATCCGAGAAACAAGAGGCCGATGATTAAGATTTTGTTTTTCATGGTGCTGGGGTTTGAGGGGTTGATGAGCGGTTGATTCTCTCTAAGTCTTTTTTGGTAATGAAGACAACCGTGTGGTCGTTTTTATTTGTGAATCGATGGCTATTCGGAATTTCACCAAGGCGGCATTTGTAGGCCGTTGTTTTGTTCTCACGTTTTGAATAGATATCCATTTTTATTTCGGAAAGAATAGAGACGGATCCGAATGGCACTGCAGTTGAATGAGGCTTGTCGAACAACTGTTTTTCAAAGTTCACTTGGACATTCTCTTGTGAGAATTCAATCTTCGAAAAGCGAAGTGAAGGAGCAAGAACAAATTTGATTTCTCCTTTAGCACGGTCGTCATTGAATAGTCCGTATACACCGGTTTCATTGACGTGCACCAGGTGATATTTCTTTTTGTTGATGGTTTTCGAACTTACTTTTTTTCCTTTGATGGTGTTCCATTTTTTTTCGGAATAATTCCACTTCAGGAAAAGCAATTTCTCGCCGCGAACATTCGGTGTTTCAGGAACCAGGATGTCAATTCCTTCCGCTGCAAATTTCCCTTCAGGAAGAAATACATCGAAGGCGGAATGACATTCGAGCATTTGTCCTTTTGCATTCACGGTGTTGAAATTTGCCGCCAGTTCTTCGAACTTCAAGTATCGAACATCAGGCGTATCCGTGGCATTTGCTCCCAGCAATAAGCCAAACAGAAATAGGGTGGTGGTGATTGTTTTCATGGCTTTATTTAATTGTTGAAGTAGGCGTTAATCTTTTTGCTTTTCTGGAAGAAGCGTAGAATCGTTTTTTTAGAAACTTTCGTTTCTTCTATCCATTCTGTTCCTTGGGCATCTTTACACACAGCGCGAATGACGTAGTTTTCAATGTTTTTCGGAGCTTTGAAAGTCGCTTGTCTTTGGTTGTCTGAAACATCACCTTCAATGCGCAGGAAGGGTTCTGTAGATAGAATTTCAATGTAAGTGATGGCTACATCTTTCTTTGCTTTCGCAATAACAGGCACAACGCTGGTTGACTTATTTTCGACTAGGGCATACAAACCAGATTCTTCGAACGTCGCACCGAAGTAATAACCGCTCGCGCCTTTGGTCGGTTTTTTCGTCGCTCCAATTTTTGTCCATTCTTTATTGATGTTGTTCCAATGAAGAAGTGTGAATTGCTTTTTCGCGTTCTCAGCACCTTGAACGATCTCTGCAGTAACGCCGCTCGTTGGCATTTTTCCTTCAGGAAATTCAACTCGAAATAATTCGCGAATGAATATGATTTTATTGTCGAAGAAAGATGAGACATTTGAATTGTACAGTTCCTCTTGAGAACTCAATTTCACCACGCTCATTTCATTCGCGAGTTCTAAGTCGCGGTAATTACAAGTAAGAGGTATTTTATTTTTGTTGGTGAAGGTGCTGTCTGGACGAATGATTTCGGCAACTACAGCGTGAGGGACGATTTCAATGGAGATAACTGGGGCTTTCTTTTTTCCTTCTTGTTCATAGTTGAAAGAGATGCGATTGAAGTTGAGGTTTTCCTCTTTGAAGAATTCTTTTAACTCTCTCTCTCTCTTGTAGAAGAGTGCCTGTTTTTTGGCGTCGGCATTTCTGCTTGGTTCTTGA
>JBDLUS010000225.1:0-4618 GCA_039805165.1 Bacteroidota bacterium
CCCCGAACTTTCGCTTATTGAAACACGAATTTCGGAAAATGGACTTGCGTTTTCCTTCAACAATCAATCTGAAAATCTTGCACTTGGAACGAATGATTTCCAGCAAGAAAAAATTGAATCGCAGGTTTGGGATTCGACAGTTTTCGGATTTAAAGAAAGTAAAAACACAAATACTTTTTTTTCTGACTTTTTGAAGGAAGAAGTGCGTCTCATTCGCATGCCTCTTCAACCAGAAAGAATGGAAATGGCTCCACTTACTGGAGAGTCGACGCCAAGTTCTTTTGCAGATAGTTTCCCTATTTTAATTGTTGGAACCGCTTCGCTCGACGCCTTGAATGCGAATTTGGAAGAACCGATTGACGCGCGATACTTCCGTCCGAATTTGGTTTTCCACACTGAACGTTCATTCGAGGAAGATGAATGGAAGGAAATTCAAATCGGGGACACGCTCCTTCGTAAAGCCAAGCCCTGCGGCAGATGCCGAATGATTAATGTCAATCCAGATACTGGTGAATACCGCACCGATGTTATGCGTGAGTTAGCGAAATTGCGCACTGTTAAGAATAAGGTTATCCTTGGCGATTTATATTATCCTGTTCAAACCGGCTCAATTGAACTTCATTCTGAAGTAAAAGTTTTCACTACCTTCAACCCATAATAAACCAACTATGATTCAGGCTCTTTTCAAAATGTCAAGACCGAACAATCTCCTAATGATTGTCTTCGCCATGTTTGCGTTTCGCTTTGGTTTTGCGCACACCACAGCACCTGCGGAATTCACGCAATGGATGCAGTTCTTAGGGATGATGATTACCATTGTTTTACTCACTGCAGGAGGAAATTTCATTAACGATTATTTCGACGTTCGCGTCGATCGAATTAACAAACCCAATGCGGTATATGTGGAAACACAAGTGAAACGCAGAGTGGTGATTCTTGCGCACATTGTTACAACAACCTTAGGCATACTTATTTCGTTTTTTGTTGGAAAGAGCATGCATTCTTATTTACCGTTTGTGGTGGCCATTCTTGTTTCCATTGCTTTGGGATTATACACCCCGTTTTTCAAAAAGCGGGTGTTATCTGGAAACCTATTGGTTTCTGTTTGCATTGGAATGATTCCTTTGTGGAGCGTCTGGCCTCATCTTTCGAACATGCACATAGGGTTTTGGACTTTAATCTTTTCAGTTTTCGCATTCTCGGTGAATTTCAGCAGAGAAATTGTGAAGGACATTGAAGATGTCGATGGCGACGCTGCAGAAAATTACAAAACCTTGCCTGTTGTTATGGGCACTCAAACTGCGCGTATTTATGCGTTGTTGTTTTTGTTCTCAGCGTTAATCACGGCTGGAGTAACGTTATTCATTGCGGCAACGCAGCACCATTCCTTGGGCACACTTTATCTCATTGGAATGGGCATGTGTTTACCATTAACCATTGCGCTATTCGCCGTGTTCATGGCCAATTCAAAAGAAGGATTTCACAAGGCCAGCCTCATCTTGAAGATTGCAATGGCTGTTGGAATTACTTGTGGGTTTGTGTTGCGGTTTGTTTAAGCCTCCCGCTTATTCTTCGGAATTAAAAACATCAATCCGAATCCAATAACGAAGAATACGATCAATGCCAAAATACTATAACGCATACTGAACTTCCCTTCAATGAAACCGAAAGAAACAAGTCCGATAATTAATCCGACTTTCTCAGTCACGTCGTAAAAACTGAAGAATGAAGCCGTGTCCTTTGTTCCAGGAATTAATTTAGAATAAGTACTGCGAGCTAGAGACTGCGTGCCGCCCATTATAAAACCAATGAGTCCTGCCACAATGTAGAACATGTTCACTTGACCTTCTTGCACAAAGAAAAATGCGAAGAAGCAAATGAACATCCACAAAGCAAGTGCTATTTTCAACACAGAAAAATTCCCTATTCTATCGGACAACTTCGAAAAAAGATAAGCGCCAGGAATAGCAATGATTTGAACCAAAATAATGGCAACAATAAGATTAAGCGTTTCCAACTTCACTTCCTTCTTTCCGAAGTAAGTTGCCATTTGCATAATCGTTTGAATTCCCATGCTGAAGGTAAAAAATGCCAAGAGATAAGCTTTCAATTGAGGTAAGTTCTTCAACTGACGCATTACACCTGCTAATTCTGAAAATCCTTTCGTAAACACATTTGCCTTTTCAGCATGAACACGCTCTGTTTCCTTTAAACGAGCAAATGTAATTTGAGCAAATCCCATCCACCAAACTCCAACAGCTATAAACGAATAACGCATCATCATAACTTTCTCAGGCCCGTTCTTCGCCACAACCATAACAGCAATTAAGGCGCAAATAAGTAGAATCATACTCCCTAAGTAGCCCAATGAAAATCCTTTTGCGCTCAACTTGTCTTGCTCATCTTCTGTTGCAACAACAGGAAGAAAACTGTTGCTAAACGCGTAGCTTCCCCAAAATCCAATACACGCAAGAATGACACTTAAAATGCTCAACTCCATGTTTGCCGGATCGAAAAAATACAGGCTCATACATGAAAGTGAACCCAAGTAGCAAAAGAACTTCAGGAAGAATTTCTTCTTTCCATAATAATCTGCAACACCCGATAAAATGGGAAGAACGAGACACACGATTGTCAATCCAAACGCCGTTGCATAACTAATCAACTCGGTATTCTCCAACGTTGCGCCGAATACATGAACTTTGGTTGAAGTAACAACTCCTTCTGCATTTTTCACGGAGGTCATCACATCATAAAAAATGGGAAAAATGGTTGAACCAATTACCAAATTGTACACGGAATTTGCCCAGTCGTACATGGCCCATCCGTTCTGGATTTTCTTGCGAGAGAGAGTAGTTTCTGTCATTTTACTTTTCAATTTTCAACCAAAAAGAACCACCGTGTTTTTCCACAACATGTGGAATGGCATTCCAAATCGGTTCTATAATTTGACTTAATTCTTTGTTTTCGGAAAGATAATAATTTGGAATCATGGGCGCATACTTCTCGCTGTTCGCTAAAAGGAAGGCTGCCAACATGTATTGCTCTGAATAAAAACGATCGCACATAAACTGCGGATAGTCGAAAGGCAAATACACATCGTGAATTTGAACCACCACGCCCTTCTTCAATCGCGGCAGCACTTCCAAAAAGAAAACCGTAGCATCTGAATTCGGGAAAACGCGGTGTGAATTATCAACGAATAAAATATCATTCTCTTCCAAGTCTTCCAAAAAATCGAAATTAGAATCTTCAAACGGAGAACGAATGATGGTGTTCGCCAATGCATCTATCTCAGCGCGAGGCATTGGGTCGATCGAAATAATTTCAGTCTTTAACCCTTGCTCGGTAATGGCCTTGTGCGCAACCTTGGTGGAGTTGCCCGATCCAATTTCAACATAACGCTTTGGCTTCAGCTCCGCTATGGCTGTGTATAACATAACCATGTCAAGTCCAGGTAAAAACAAATTGTTCCAAAACGGTTCTTGCGCTGAAGGCTTCTCCGCGTTGTTTTTTATTGATTGAAAATTTTGCGTGTACTTCAATGCTGCGTGCAGCCACTTCTCGTATTCGACTTTTCTATTTTCAATAATGGAAAGCAATTGCGGATGAGCCTCCTGGCCATGGCCATAGCGAGGTTCAAAAGAAACAGGATATTCCAGAATCAATTTCTGAAACTTCGGATGAGCTAATTTGAATAATCTTTTAATCATGGTCGCAGTTCAATCTTCTGTCTAAAAAGTCAATAGCGAATGTACTACCTTTGTGGCAAAGACCGAAGAGGATTCATCGCTGGTTGAAAAACTAGAGGAAAGTCCGGGCTGCGCAGAGCGCCGCACCCTGTGAAAAGCGGGGGACGTTAAACGCAAGTTTAATGGACAGACAGTGCTGCAGAAATTAAACCGCCACTAGCAATAGTGGTAAGGGTGAAAAGGAGGTGTAAGAGACCACCGTCGCTCTTGGTAACAAGGCGAGCTAGGAAAACCTTGCGGGCTGTAAGATCAAATAAACCGAGGCCGTTGGATTCGTTCCAACTGAAGAGTTGCTCGCTCAATCTCGGAGGGTAGATCGCATAGATAAATGATGAAACATGTGGCAACACATGAACAGAACCCGGCTTACGCTCACGGTCTTTTACTTTTTTTCTTGAAGTTGAATGCGCTCCTCGGGCGTATTCGCATTCACCAAAAATTTCGAATCTTGAATCGGAAGTATCTCAACCGAGCGGTTGAAAAGCATTTTGCGCGGACAGCTTTTTCCATTCACCCAAACTTTCATTAAAGCCGAAAACGACTTCGGTTCGTAGATGGAACACAACGGTTCTGGACCGCCATCCATGGGAGATTCGTAACAAGTGGCAAATGCTTTCGCATTTCTATTCTTCAACAAAAATTCCAGTTGCTCCTTTTGAAGATTCGGTAGATCGCACGCCACGACTAAAAATGCAGTTTTAGGAGACGTGCGCATAGCTGAAGCGATTCCTCCAAGCGGACCTGCACCTTGCAGTTGATCAGTGATGAATGGACGATTCAAAAAAGAATAATTCTCTTTCTGCTCTTCACGAACGGAAAGAAAAACTTCCAACCCTATTTCTTCCAACAAGGAAACCAAATGCTCT
>JBDLUS010000226.1:0-5305 GCA_039805165.1 Bacteroidota bacterium
GGAAAAGTATCTGTCGAAAATGCAAACGGAATTGCAACCATCACCTTCTTTCACCCACAAAGCAATTCGCTTCCCGGAGCCTTGCTTCGTGAACTCGCGGCTACTATTGAACAGATAGGAACAAGAGAAGATGTTCGTGTGGTTGTGTTGAAGAGTGAAGGTGAAAAAGCATTTTGTGCTGGAGCAAGTTTCGACGAATTAGTAGCCATTCAAAGTACCGAAGAGGGAAATGTATTCTTCTCTGGATTCGCGATGGTGATTAATGCGCTTCGCAAAATACCGCAGCTTATAATCGGACGCGTTCAAAACAAAGCCGTTGGTGGTGGCGTTGGAATTGCCGCTTCTGTAGATTATTGTTTTGCGACATCTGCCGCTTCTGTTAAGCTAAGTGAATTGGTTGTTGGAATTGGACCGTTCGTGGTTGGACCAGCCGTTGAACGTAAAGTAGGATTGTCTGCTATGTCGCAATTGGCAATCAATGCAAGCGAATGGCAGAGCGCACAATGGGCGCGTGAAAAAGGATTGTATGCCGAAGTGTTCGACACCGTTGAAGCTATGGATGCTGCTATTCAAATCTTAGCTGAAAAGCTGAACAACAGCAATCCGGAAGCTATGTCTGAGTTGAAGAAAATCTTTTGGAAAAACACCGAGCACTGGGATCAGCTTTTGTTCGAACGTGCAGGCATTTCAGGACGACTTGTATTGAGTGATTTCACGCGTGCAGCAATAGCGAAATTCAAAGCGAAATAATTACTCCCTTCGGGATTGGTCCCTACGGGATTTGTCCTGCAGAGGATTTACTCGCATTGCGCTTAAACAACTCTTGAATTCCATCTACCAACTGTTTCCAGTCGTCGAATTCTTCTTGGTAGATAACACCAATACCTTGTGTATACGGACTTTGAGCAGTCGTTGTCATTCGACGATCGTTACTTTCGTTGTAGACCATTAATTTAATCTTCCCGTCTTGCGTAATGTTGTATTCAACACGAACATCTCCAATGTAGTTTGTTGTTTGACTTGTGTTTGCGCTTCCGCGAGCAACCCCGAAGTTTCCGGTTACACTTACGCGGTCATTGAACAACTGCGTGCTCAATGCCAATTCAATTTGTTCGTTACTAATTTTATCTCCCGGACGATAATTAAATCCTAAATCGAAATCGTCGCTAATCTGACTGAGCCAGTTTGAAATCTGATTTGAAATTAATTCACTTCCGTTACTTGCCAAACCAACTCCGGTTCCTCCGGTTTGAGTAATGTTTGGCGGACTAATAAATCTTCCCATTACCAATAGAGCAAATGCTTGTCTATTGCGCTCCTGCTCAGTGCTTATGACGCTTGCCAATCGAGATTGCGTTAATTGATCAGACTGAGGTAACTCCAAATCGAAACCAATGGTAGGGTTCATCATTTTCCCTTGAAGTCCCATGATCAAATTAATAGGAACGCGTTTTCCGCTTGTCTGCGCAGGATCAGGGATAATGTCATTCAAACTTGCCGAAACTTTGTAGATGGCTTGCATATCCAATTCAGCAGCCATAGCATCTCCATACCAAGCAATGGAACCACCCGGTTTCACTTCGAAAGGTTTGTTCAACAAGTTCTTCAGGGTGAACAAATAACTTCCCTGCGTAATTTCCAACATACCATACATGTTGAAGGTACTGAGGTTATTGATGATCATAGATAAATGACCCTTCCCTCTACCTTTCATTACGTCTCCAACGGCTTCGTCGAAAATAATTTGAAACTCGGCATCTTCCGTCACGTCGAGCTGCATGTTCATGGTAATACCACTCAAATCCGCTTTCAATTCTTTCTTCGTAGTGGTGTCAAGCGGATTCACAAATTGAATGTATGAATCGAATTGCAATTCTCCCGAAGCACTCATTGGCAAGTTGAACACAGTTCCTTTTTCACTCTTCAAAGTCATATCGAAGAAGGTCTGATCACCATATCCTGAAATATCTAGAAATCCTGTCGTGTAGGCTTTTCCATAAAAATCACTGTTATCGCCTTCTTTGGTATTCATGGTTAACATGGGGGTATCCATTTCAACCATCACGTCGTATTGCCAATCACCAAAATTCTTATGAAGCACTTGTCCCGTAAGTCTTCCCGGATTTCCTTCCTCATCGAAAATCTTCACATTATCGAATGCGAACATTTCAGGATCAATGTGAATCTTATCGTTAAATGCATATTTCGTTTGAAGGAATGGAACGAAAAGTTCCGCCTTGCGAAGTATTAAATCACCTTCCAATTGCGGTTCCTCTAAGGTTCCGGTAAGACTAACCATGGAAGAAGCATAGCCGCTTATTCCCAACACATCTTCACCAATGAACGCGTTCAACAAACTCAAATCAAAACCATTCATTGTTAACAAGAAATCGAGCGGACTCTCCTTGTCCTTGGGCGTGTAATTTCCAGCAAAGCGAAGCGGTTGAACGCTATCTCTCTCGATTTCCCCATCGGCACGCAAACGTTCCTTCTTACTGTCCCAAGTGCTGTTTACGCAAAGATTTCCAATTTCATAATCATTCAATTCCAATTCAAACAAACTCAATTCCGAAGTCACAATGGTCTTGTCGTAAACATTGCTCAACTCCACTACTCCATTCGCCTCACCTTCAAGTTTTAGGTCTTCGCCCATTAGGCCATTCAGCATGGCTAAATCAACATTACCCAACTCCACGCGCAAAGGAGAAGACGGATGCTCGGTAATCATTCCGTTTATGCCCAAATATTCGTTTTGGTTGTACATCCGGAATCCATTTACACCAAGATCTTTGTGACAAAGTGTGAAGGACGCATTCGGTGCCCAAATCCAAGGTTCGTTGTTCACGACCAAAGAACTTCTACCTACGATGTATTCAAAATCGTCGAAACTATTCAGGAAAAACACCCCATTCAAATCACCCGTTAAGAACTCACCTGGGTTTCCCCACATGAGCGCGCTATAAACAGTATCTCCAAGAGACTGAACGTCCCACGAAAGATTGCTGATCAATTTTGATTCTTGGTCTAGGACTTCATTCACTTGAACAGTTAGAAAAATAGATCCCAACTCACGCGAAATATCTACAACCAGATCTTCCGCTTTGTAATCTTCGTATTGAATATTCGGAGATCCGAATGTTCCCGAAAGTTCGTTGTTCTTTTCATCGACGAATAAATTCAAAGATGTTCCTCTCGCAATTTTCAATTCGGGTATGAAGGCAGCTGAAATGAATTCGAAATCGTTAATCCGAACGGTTAAATTGAAATCTTGTTCTTTGTGCGGACGCGAAGAATAAGTCATGTTCGGAAGCGCATCTGCAATAATGTCTTGAAGACTTGGCCACAATTGATTGTAATTGAAGTTCCCTTCCAACTTCGCATAAACCACATCTGAATTCAACGTAATACTGCGCGTTCCCTCCTGCTCTGTATCTATGGTAAAGTAGTCTAGCTTTCGAATTTTCTCATCGATGAGATAAACGATGTTGGCACCTACAAACTCTCCTTCAATTTCACTTAAGGTCAATCCTTTCAAATGTGCATTGAACTCTCCGGCAATAACAGCAGGCGTTTCGTCTTCCAACAATCCAACCGCAGTCAAATCGAAGCGATTCACATTCAATTCGAAATTCAGCAACGGTTGTTTCTGAGTGAAATCGATTTCACCATCGAATTTCGCTTGAGCATTGGCATCGGCAATTTCAAACTTTCCGCTGAAGAAATTATTCTTGAACCTTCCGCTGGAAGTCATCTTAGTATAGACATATTCGCCCAATCCTAATTCACTAATGTCTCCTTCGAAATTCAAATCCATGTTACTCACTTCAAGCCCGGTTCCTTCTACATGAATATTCGTGGATACAACGCCCAACTGATCGTCTGAATAATAAATTCCCAAATTGAATTTTTCCAATTGCAGTTGACCGTTGTAGCTCACCAAAGAATCGAAATCACTCATCTTCACCGCGGTGGTTAACGATCCGATATCGGTTGTGGTCTTTCCATAAAGCTCCACCTCAGATAAATCGCCGCGTGCATTTCCTTCAAACTGAATTCTACCTAATGTGGAAATGTTGGCTGGAAGTTGCATGCGGTTACCTTCTGAAAAAGGATAAGCCTTCAATGATGATAAATCGTTGTAATTGCTTGTTACAGATTCAGCCGCCAACTCATATTTCAGGCTATCTAAGTTCATGGCATTCATTAAATGAATATTTCCTTTGAAGTGCGAATGCCTTCCAAATTGAAGATTCATATTCCACAAACTCAAATTGTTCAAGGGCCCCGAAATGTCTCCTTCCAATTTCAACACATTATCGAAACCTTTCAAATCGCTACTAAATACTGAAAGATCGTTCAACACCAATTCCGTTGGCTTCAGGTGAATGTCCCAATTCACTTTGTTGTTGAAGTCGCTCCATGCGTCGTCGTTGGGCGCATACATTCCAACATCTCCAACAAGATGGGTTTCTCCTAAATCGGCATCTAATTCTGTAACCTGAATAGCATTGTCCTGCATTCGGAAATGCGCGTGTAAATCTTCGACATTCAATCCCGATCTTTCTTTCAACTTCAACGATTCAATGTTGGCTTGAATCACGTCACCTTTCATTTCGAAATTTTCAATCTGGGTTGAAAAATGAGAGACTGCTAATTGTTCTTCGTAGAATGCACCTTCTTCCGCAAGTGGAAGTGTGTAATCGAAATACGTGAACTTTCCATTTTCAATATTCAACTTCCCTACCCACATACTGAAATTACTCGTGGTGTCTTGGGGCTCTTCGCTTGCGAAATAATCTGACAAGAATTGATAATTCCAATCCGACTCACCGGCGTATCGCTTAAACTCGATGTTGGGTTCTAGCAGTGAAATACTTTGCGATTCGAACCGCGATTGGCTTGAAGAAAAAGAATAAGTTGCCAGGTGCAATTCCTTTGCGTAAAGCAATGTATCGCCTTTGTGATCTTCAATGTATAGACCGTCTAAAACAACTCTTGCCCACAAGTCAATGCGAATGCGATCTATCTCTACTTTCCTATTCCACTCCGAAGAAAGATAGGAAGCCAGACGATGTCCGCCCCAAGTTTGAACGGCATGAATTTGAAGTGAAAGGATGAGTATAGCTAAAAATGCTGGAATAGTTAAAAGCCAGAGAAATCTTCTCTTTCGCTTTTTCTTCGGTTGAACAACTATTTCCTCGGGCGTTTCCAATAGCACAAAAATAACCCTTGTAGAACGGATTTCCGAACAAATATTACTTCTGTTGCAAAGAAGTATTGTGCTGCTTCAAGACTTCAACAAAAA
>JBDLUS010000227.1:0-7280 GCA_039805165.1 Bacteroidota bacterium
TGTTGGTTGCTTTGTCAAGTGCAGATACGTTAATGATTCCGTTCGCATCAATGTCGAAGATAACTTCTACTTGAGGAACCCCTCTTGGCGCTGGTGGTAATCCGTCTAAGTGGAAACGTCCTATTGTGCGGTTGTCTTTCGCCATGGCGCGCTCACCTTGCAACACGTGAATCTCTACGCTTGGCTGGTTATCACTAGCCGTTGAGAACACTTCAGACTTCTTCGTAGGAATAGTCGTGTTTGCATCAATCAACTTCGTGAACACTCCACCCATTGTTTCAATACCTAAAGAAAGCGGAGTAACATCTAACAACAACACATCTTTCACTTCACCAGTTAATACACCCCCTTGAATTGCAGCTCCAATAGCTACAACTTCATCAGGATTCACTCCTTTGCTTGGATCTTTTCCGAAGAAACTCTTCACTGCATCTTGAATAGCAGGAATACGTGTTGATCCTCCAACTAAGATAATTTCATTGATGTCATTTACAGACAGTCCAGCGTTCTTCAATGCGCTTTCGCAAGGAGCTATGGTTCTACGAATCAACGAATCTGCCAATTGCTCGAACTTCGCACGCGTTAACGTCTTCACCAAGTGCTTTGGTATTCCGTCAACAGGCATGATGTAAGGCAAGTTAATTTCAGTGGTTGAAGAGCTAGACAATTCTATCTTCGCTTTCTCAGCACCTTCCTTCAAACGTTGAAGAGCCATTGGATCTTTTGAAAGATCTAAATTTCCATTTTCATTTTTGAATTCTTGAACCAACCAGTCGATGATTACTTGGTCGAAGTCATCTCCACCCAAGTGCGTATCTCCGTCTGTAGACAATACTTCAAATACACCGTCTCCCAATTCAAGAACCGATACGTCGTGCGTTCCACCACCACAGTCGAACACGACAATCTTCATCTCTTGAGACTTCTTGTCTAGTCCGTAAGCCAATGCCGCTGCAGTTGGCTCGTTAATGATACGCTTCACTGTTAGACCCGCAATCTCGCCGGCTTCCTTAGTAGCCTGACGTTGTGCATCGTTGAAGTAAGCAGGAACGGTGATAACCGCTTCAGTCACTTCTTGACCCAAATAATCTTCAGCTGTCTTCTTCATCTTTTGAAGAATCATTGCTGAAATTTCTTGCGGGGTATACTGACGGTCATCAATCTTCACGCGAGGTGTGTTGTTATCTCCCTTCACCACCGTGTAAGGCATGCGGGTCGCTTCTTTTTCTGTTTCAGAGAAAGATGATCCCATGAAACGCTTAATACTTGAAATCGTTTTCGTTGGATTTGTAATGGCTTGACGCTTTGCAGGATCTCCTACTTTACGCTCACCACCTTCTACGAAAGCAACAATAGAAGGCGTGGTGCGCTTTCCTTCGCTGTTCGCGATAACCACGGGCTCGTTTCCTTCCATCACAGATACACACGAATTCGTGGTACCGAGGTCAATGCCTATTATTTTACTCATGTTCTTAAATTTTCAATTTGTTTCACCCCGCATTTCAACCAATATGCCATTGAGAAATTAGTGTTGAAATCTGACAGAACTGTCAGCATTTTCTGACACGCCTCATGAACCGCGCGACAAATCAGCGCGGCAGATACAAATTGAAGTGCTCCTTGCGCATTCTTCCATTCAGAAAGATCACGCCGAACCAATAGAAGTCGAGGCTTAATTCAATGCGCGAATCGGCGCAAATTTGATTCCATGCGCGCATCATTCCTTTGCTCCAATAGATGTCGTCGAAGACAATGCACGTGATATTTTTATGTTGAAGGAGCATCTCGAAATAACCCAGCGTTGCCTCTTCCGTATGATTTCCATCTACATAAACCAATTCCGTTTCAGGAAAGGCATTCAGAGTAGTTGGAAGGGTGTCGTTGAAATTTCCTTCAACCACTTCAATATTATTTTTCTGAAAGGAATGAAAAAGAGAGCGCGCTTCAGTGGCATGGGTGGGGTCTCCTTCCAGCGTTACTATTTTTTTTGTGGAATGAAGGGCCTCTGACAAATAGAGTGTGCCTATTCCGAAATGCGTTCCTACTTCCAACAGCCCGGAAGGCTGTAAATGCTGAACCAACAAATGAAGGGCTTCTCCTTTTTTCTTCGGCATAGCGCTGGAAGCCACAGAACGCGAATAGGTTCGAGTAGTCTGAAGGCCTTTGCTTCCCGCACCGAAATCTTTCACTTGATAAACTGTGTTGTTCGCTAAAAGTGATCTTCGCGCTTCTTCAATCGGATTCCAAATAGCAGTGCGCTGCTGCTTCAGCACATCGGTTATAAGTTTGAAAACAAACGGTGAGTGAACACCGTGTGGTCCTTTCGCAAAAAGTAAATGTTTGAGATAAGGAAGCAATAACATTACTTCTGTCCTTTTTCAAGTCGCTCGATGCGCTCGAGCAATTGCGGTAATCGACGATGAATGATATACGATTTCTTGAAGTCCATGGTATCCACCGCAGGTGTTCCTTGAAGAACCACATTCTCTTTCAATACAGAAGCACTGATTCCTGTTTGCGCTGCGATTTTCACACCGTTCGCAATGGTCAAATGTCCTGCAATACCTACCTGTCCGCCTATCATACAGTTCTCACCAATCTTGGTGCTTCCCGCTATTCCGGTTAAAGCAGCAATGACCGTATTCTTTCCAATTTCAACGTTGTGCGCAACTTGAATGAGGTTGTCTAACTTCACACCCTCACGAATAAACGTAGAGCCCAAAGTGGCGCGGTCAATGGCGGTGTTTGCACCTATTTCAACACGATCTTCAACAACCACATTTCCAATTTGAGGAACCTTCGCATAGCGATTGTCGGCTTGAGGTGCGAAACCAAATCCATCTGCCCCAATGATAACACCGGCGTGCAACGTGCAATTCGAACCAATGACACAATCGCTATAAACTTTCACACCAGGATGAACCATGGTGAAATCTCCAATCTTCACGTGCTCGCCTAAATAAGACTGAGCCATAATTACCGCATTGTTTCCAATCGTAGCTCCTGCTTCAATAACCACCCCTGCCCCAATGTGTACGTTTTCACCCACAACAACAGAAGCATCTATAACAGCAGAAGGATGAATACCCGGACGTGGTCTTTTGAACTGGCTGTAGGCCTCTAACAACTTCGCGAAACTTCCGTAGGCATCTGCAACACGAATAAGCGTGAGCGTTTCAGGCAAGGCTTGTTCAGCAACGAAATCGTTTGAAACAATGGCAATGCTCGCGCCTGTTGTATAAATGTGAGAAATGTATTTCGGATTGGCCAGAAACGTAAGCGTTCCTGCTTTGCCTTCTTCAATTTTAGAAAGACCTGAAACTTCCGCTGAAGAATTTCCTTCAACCGTTCCTTCCAACATACCGGCAATTTGTTCAGCCGTAAATTTCATACGAAATAGATTTGAGTGCGAATATACCTCTCAATTGCCAAAGACTTATTTCATCTTTGCACCAATCGATTGAATGTCTTTGAAAAAGTCGGGATACGACTTCGAAATAACCTCAGGATTTTGCAACACGGTCTTCGCGCCTGCAATACCGAATAGAGCGCCTGCCATAACCATGCGGTGATCTTTGTGCACATTCCAAACGGCAGGACGCGCATGCCCTGGATAAATCATCATATCGTCGCCACGGACAATTACGCGAATTCCAGATTTCGCGAATTCTTCCACAATAGCATTCGCACGATTACTCTCTTTCACAAGCAATCGCTTCGCTCCTTTCAACGTAGAAACCCCATTTCCGAAGGATGCCAGCACCGCAAGGCAAGGAAATAAATCTGGACAATGCGTAGCGTCGAAATCGAATGCATGAATGGTACTTGCGAAAACCTTAACACTGTTTTCATTCTGCGTGTACTTCACTTTCGCTAAATCGAAGACTTCCAAAATGGCCTGATCGGCTTGTGGAAGACGGGTGTTTAAATTCTTCACCAACAAGCCTTCGGTTGCGGTTAACGCACCTGCGATAAGCAAGGGCACAGCACCACTCCAATCACCATCTACCGACACGTCTTGCGGTTTGTATTTCTGTGACCCTTTAATGAAGTAGGTACCCTCTTCTTCCTTCACTGCAACACCAAACATTTTCATTACCGCAAGGGTTAAATCAATGTAGGGCTTGCTATTCAATTCCGTAATCACCAACTCTGAATCGCCCGTACAGCGTGGCAAAGCCATGAGCATACCTGAAAGAAATTGCGATGAATTCGCAGCAGAAAGTTCGGCTCTTCCAGAAGATAATTGACCTGAAAAAGTCAAGGGTAATTTTCCTTCATTGGTTGAAACTGAAACACCAAATGGTGTGAGGTACGGTTCAAATTCGAAGAAGGGTCTATTCAACAATGTGCCCGTTCCATTGAGTACTTTTTCACTGTTGTGAAGTGCAGCTATTGGAACAAATAAACGCGATGCAAAACCGGACTCTCCTGCAAAAAGATTTTTTTGCGGGGAACGAATGTCGTGAATTTCATTCGCGGGAAATCCGCCTTTGATGGTTAATGTGTTTTTAGAAAGTTGAACAATTGCTCCTAAAGCTTCTGCCAATTTTCTAGCATGAAAAGGATCTTCTGAATTCGGATAATGACGAATGGTTGTTTCTCCAGCGGCGAGCAAAGCTGCGGCTACGTAACGTTGCGCAATACTTTTCGAAGCAGGTGCCGAAACGGTCCCACTAATTTCCGAAGGAAGAATTTCTATTTTCACTTTTCACCAATGTAAATACTCGCAATACCTCCGCTTAACGGAATGCAACGCACACGTTTGTATCCAACCTTTTCCATGACATCTAAGAAATCTTTTCCGGAAGGAAATTGAGCCACAGACTCTGGAAGGTATTCGTATGCGCGACTGTCTTTCGAAACCCATTTGCCCAATGTTGGCATGATGAATTTGAAATAAAATCCGAACAATTGTTTAATCGGGAAATATTTCGGACGGGAAAATTCTAACACTACGCCTACTCCGTTTGGACGAAGCACACGAAGCATTTCACGCATGCCTTGTTCTAAATTTTCAAAATTTCTTACTCCGAAAGCAACGGTGTAAGCGTCGAACGAATGATCTTCAAAAGGAAGATTTTCAGAATCTCCTTTTCTTAATTCAATGATTTGTTCAAAGCCTCTTTCCTTCACCTTCTTCCTTCCCACTTCCAACATTCCCTCTGAAATATCTACTCCAACAATTGACGAAGCGTTAAGCTTCGATTTCACCGCTTGAAGCGCGAAATCGGCTGTGCCTGTTGCCACGTCTAGAACTTTCTTCGGATGGTATTTCTTCAAAATACGAATGGCACGCTTGCGCCAAATGATATCGATTCCCAGGGAGAAGAAGTGATTTAAAAAATCATAGCTATGTGCAATTTGATCGAACATTTGCTCAACCTCTTCTTTCTTTCCACCTTGATTATAGGGCTTAACTGTTTCCATACTTACATGAATCCGATTTCCATCGATTTTGTTCAAACTGAAATAGCAATTCGCTCTGCTTCCAACTTTAATAATTCTCTATCTATTGGCACTACGCCCACTTTCTCGCACACTAATCCTCCAGCAAGATTGGCTATCTCTGCAATGTCTGCCAAGTTCCAATTCGAGGCCAAGGCTAAGGTTGCAACAGCAATTACGGTGTCTCCAGCACCTGAAACATCAACAATCTCTCGCTTGTGCGCTGCGTGTGTTGAATAATTCGTCCCATCGAATGACGTAACCCCATGCTCAGAACGCGTAACCATAACGCCTTCCGCATTCAATTCATTTCGCAAATTCACCAATGACTTTTCGATAGCAGCAGTATCCTCTGCAGCAAAGTCGACTTTCATTCCTTCCTTCAACTCTTTCAAGTTTGGTTTGAAGAGCGAACAGCCTTTGTACAAATTGAAATTCTTCAACTTCGGATCAACGCTAACCGGAATATTTAAGGACTTGGCTTTTGCGATGACATGGGCGATTACTTTTTCAGTAAGCACACCTTTGTCGTAATCTTCGAAAACTATGGCATCTACTTTTTGTCTACCTAAAATCTGATCAATACAATCTAGCAAATTCCTTTCATCGGTTGCTGAAAGCGGCCATGTGATTTCATCATCGATTCGAACAATGTGATGTCCACCCGAAATAACGCGCGTTTTCACGGTTGTCATTCGCTCGGTTGAATCGATAATTCCTTCAGTACTGAATCCTAAATCTTTCGCAGTCTTGCGAAAAACATCTCCCTTCGATCCATCACCAACCACTGAACACATAATGGCCTTCGCGCCCAAGGTGTTTACGTTTAGCGCCACATTCGCGGCACCGCCTAAGCGATTTTCTTTTTTCTGAATGTGCACAACAGGAACAGGTGCCTCAGGAGAGATGCGCTCTACCTTTCCCCATAAATAGGCATCAATCATAACGTCGCCAACTACCAAAATGGTTTTGTCAGACAACGCATTGAAAAACGATTGAACAGATTCTTTCTTCACGTTACAATGGCTTTAATTCGGATAAGGCTTGAGTCATGCGCGAAACGGCTTGATCGAGATTCTCTTCAGACGTTGCATAAGAAATGCGAATGCAATTTGAATCTCCGAAAGCATCTCCAGCTACCGTTGCAACATAAACTTTACGCAACAAGTACATGGCTATATCTTCAGAACTTTTTACAACGGTTTCACCGTCTGTTGTGTTGAAGAAAGCGGTCACGTCTATGTAAAAATAAAACGCTGCTTCAGGTAAATTAATTTTCAATCCAGGGATTTTAGAAAGCCCTTCATAAACACGATCTCTGCGCGATTTGAATACAGCGATCATTTCATTGACAACAGATGGATCTGCTTCCAAAGCTGCTTTCGCTGCCATCTGTGCAATAGTGTTTGCACCACTTGTAATTTGACCTTGCATTTTGTTACAAGCCTGCGCAATCCATAGCGGAGCGCCCAAATATCCCAATCTCCATCCCGTCATAGCGAAGGCCTTCGACACTCCGTTCACCGTAATGGTGCGGTCCAACATGCCTTCACAAGCGCCTATTGAATAGGTCTTTCCAACAAAATTAATTAGCTCATAAATCTCATCGCTAATAACATAAACACCTTCGTGCTGAAGAATCACTTTGCTCAACGCTTCAAGTTCTTCCTTGCTATAAACGGAACCCGTTGGATTGCAAGGTGAACTGTAAATGATCAACTTCGTTTTATCGTTTATGGCGTTGCTTAATCCTTCAGGCGTGATTTTGAAATTGCTTTCAATACTGGCGTGCAGTTCAACCACCGTTCCGCCAGCCATCTTAACTAATTCAG
>JBDLUS010000228.1:0-12044 GCA_039805165.1 Bacteroidota bacterium
TGAGTTTGTTGTACCGGGGGTAGGTGCAGCTGCCCCTGTTAACCAATTGTCTTGACCATCACACTCGCGGTATATCGATTCACCGTCGTTATTGGACTGTCCGCTTACTGAACTAAAAACAGGGTCCGTAGCAGATAGATTAATAGTAACGTTCGAACAACCTAAGTTGTTTGCTGTAGTAAATGACGGCGTCTGGGCGAATTGACCTCCACCCCAAAAAAGTCCGTCGAGAATAACTCCACTCTCATTTGTAAAAGCCAATTGCTCCGAAGAGTTTGTAAATATTCCAACTTGTGAAGCAGGTCCAGAGGTGCAGCCGCATGTCCCCAAATCGAGGTTCAGACTTACTCCAGAATTCGCAGAGCCAATAACATAATAACTGTAGGGTTGAATAATAGTTCCCGATGGAAACGTAACTCCGAAATCGCCATCTGTCAAAACGAAACATGAAATATCTTGCGGAGTGTTACACGTGTTGTAGAGTTCCACCCACTCTGCCGTGCTTGGTGTGCAACCTCCGTCGCATGCACCCGCTGCATTAACCATAACTTCATTAATGACAATGCATTGGGCATTCGCGAAAAGCGACGAAAGAATAAGCACGAACACCGAACCTATTTTTTTTCCCAAACTGTTTCCCATTGACAAATTTTGCAACAGCGAAAGTACGTCTGAAATATGCACAAACACGTATTATTGAATCATTAATTCTAGACTTTACATTGACAACATTCATCCTTGATTGTGACCTGCATCATGAGGCTTATTCATCAATAAAATGAAATTTGATTCAACATATAACACATACCATTATGTCAGCACACAACACCTTCCACATTTCAAGAATGAACAACGAACAAAACGATTGGCAAAGAGGATTGGAATTCTACAAACAAGAATTGCAGATTCACACCCATCGCCTTTCAGATGTTTCAGGCATGTATGGATCTAAGGCTGAGTTGAAGCCAAATGTTGAACACTTTCAAAATCAATTCATTGTTCAGCGCAACAACATTGATCAATTGGCTCACGACTTAGGTTCGTTCGAGAAAAAAGTAAGCCATGAAACACAAGAATTGGCACAACACATTTATGCCGACACGCTCAAAGAACATGATGATCTCCGCGATCGTTACACAACGCTCGAGAAGACAATCAATAATTTGCGTCACGAGCATAATACGTTTTTGGCGAAGTACATCTAAATCCTTTCAGGATAAATCCGCGAAGCGGATACTTCCCTTCGGGATAAATCCGCGAAGCGGATTGGTCCGCGAAGCGGATGTATCCCATTGGGATTAATCCACAAAGTGGAACTATGTCTCCGCGTTTTGTATATTTGACATTCATAAAAGAAAATCATGTCAAGTATTCTATTCTACGCTTTGCGTTATTTCCCTGCAGTTATTCTGCTTCAAACGCTTTTCTTCAAGTTCTCGGGAGCTGAAGTTTCCATTTATATTTTCAAGTCTATTGACGATTATATGCATTGGAATCACGTTATGGAGCCATACGGGCGCATTGGAACTGGTGTTGGTGAATTAATAGCCGGATTGCTTTTGTTGTGGCCGAAGAACAGTCATTACGGTGCTGCGCTTTCGCTTGGATTAATTACTGGAGCGCTAATTACGCACTTCATGATTTTGGGTATTGATGTGAAAGGTGATGGAGGAAAGGTATTCTACCTTGCCGTTGCAACATTCATCTGTAACATCATCGTTGTTTATCAAAGCAGAAAGTCGCTCCCAATTCTTAAATCAATTTTCAAGTAAGCGCGCATGCTCGCTACCATCAAACATACCCTGAGTGAATTGTCTCATGTAATTGGTCAGTTGAATCCTCTGGATTTCAGAAAACCATTGCCTGTGTTGAGTAATTCAACAATCGGACAACACACAAGACACAGCATTGAAATGTTTCAATGTTTATTGAAGGGGTATGAAAGCGGGGAATTTTCGTATGACAATCGTGACCGAAATTTACTTTTGGAAACTGACATCGTCTTTGCTCAACATCACTTGAAATTGATTTGTTCGGAAATAAATCTTCCGAATAAAACCTTAGCAAGCACATACAATCTCGGAGAATCAATTGTTCAGGTTGAAACAAACTTCTTTCGTGAATTGGTGTTCAACCTTGAGCATTGCATTCATCACAATGCGCTTATTCGTATCGGAGTGAATGACATCTCTGATATTGCTATGTCAGAACATTTCGGAGTCGCGCCTTCAACCATGGAATACCGCAAATCATGTGTATTCTCAGCATAGTTAAGTCTGAACAAGGAATTGTCATTACCTCGAATCGCGATGAACAGCGTTCTCGAAAAAACTCTCTTGCTCCTGAAATTATTGATCTCGGTGATCGCAAAGCAATTATTGCTCGCGACGCTCATGCGCAAGGAACGTGGTTGCTTACAGATAATCTTGGAAGAACAGCTATATTGCTAAACGGTGCTTTTGAAAGTCACGTTCCAACTCCACCCTACAGAGAAAGCAGAGGTGTTATTTTAATGAATCTCTTTCAAGAAGAGAATTTCAAATCGGCATTTCTGTTTTACAACCTTGACAACATAGAACCGTTTCAAGTCATTTACTTGGACACAGACCATGCTTTTCAATGCGTTTGGGATGGCAGTCAAAAACATCTTTTCGCAATAGACCTTTCAACTCCGCAAGTATTCTTCTCTCCCACTTTGTACACCTTAGAACAACAGGAAGAAAAACGAAATCACTTTTTCAAAACACTTGCTGCAATCGAATCCATTGATTCTTCTCAACTTTTAGAAATTCATTCCAACCAAAATATCAATTCGTTGGATTTGAATTTTTTCATGAGTCGCGAGCACCAGACTACCAAGAGCATTAGTCAGGTTGAACTGAATTCAACACAAAGCAAATATGTTCATTGGCAATCTTGGGACGACCAAAGACATCAATACATTCTTGATCATGTCACTCACGCTTAAACAGCGCTGGACCCGATTAACGCATTGGGAATATTGGCCCATGTGGACCATCTATTTGCCCATGGGACCTTACTATTTCTTCGAAAGTTTTCGTTCAGGTGGATTGGGATTTTTCACCCGCACCAATCCAAACATGCCCACTGGAGGCATGGGGCTTATGGACAAAGAAGACATGTACAATCTTCTTCCGAAAGGTTCCTTTCCAACTACATCTTATTTCAATTCGGAAACAGACTTCTCTTCCATTCAAAAATGGATTTCAACAAACAACATTGAATTTCCTCTTGTGGTGAAACCTGCTAAAGGCTGCCGTGGACGAGGGGTTGAGTTTATTCATTCAGAATTAGAACTTCAAAATTTCATCTCGAATTGCGATGAGAAAATGGTCATTCAATCGTTAATTCCCTTCAGTAATGAAGTTGGAATTTTCTATGTGAGAATACCCGGAGAAACCCGCGGAAGAATTACCGGAATCGTTGAGAAGAAAGGAATTGAAATAACTGGGGATGGATTTCACTCCATAAAAGAACTTGTAGCACGAAGCGAACGCTATGCGTTGCATTTAATTCATTTGGAAAAAGACAGTTCACTAAACTTGAACGAAATTCTTCCCACAGGAAAAACGAAAGAAGTCTCAAGCATTGGCAATCATGCGCGGGGCGCGACTTTCTACGATGTCACTTTCCAAAACAGCGAAAAGTTAGAACGAGTATTCGATTCTATTTCCATTCAGATTGAAGGATTTTATTACGGAAGATTCGATGTGAAATTTGAATCATGGGAACTTCTTGAAAATGGAGAGTCGTTTTCCATTGTTGAATTGAACGGTGCCAACAGCGAACCAACACACGTGTATGATCCTAAGCATTCTTATTTCTTCGCCTTGAATGAATTCAGAAAACATTGGAACATCATGGCGCAAATTTCCAGAAAAAATAAAACTGTTTGTCCTGTAATGCCTTGGAGAAAGGCCTTTCAATTGTTTAATGATTTATGAAAAAATCAATATTCAGTATTCTTTGCTCTGGCATGCTAGTGAGCTGCATTCCTTCAAAAAAGACCTTTGAGTTCAGTGGTTCGTGGATTGATTTAACGCATTCGTTCGACAGCACCACACTCTATTGGCCGAATAACAAAACGAATTTCGTTCACACGACCGATTACAAAGGATTCGTTAGACCCATGGGATATTTTTATTCCTCCTACTCTATTTCCGCCCCGGAACACGGCGGAACGCATTTGGATGCGCCTGTTCACTTCGCGGAAAATAAACAAACCGCAGATAAAATTCCTTTGGAGCATTTAACAGGTAAAGGCATTGTCATTGATGTTTCAGAACGAGCCTTAACCAATCACGATTATCAAATTTCAATTGAAGATATAATTCAATGGGAAAAAGAAAATGGTCGCATTGAAGATCAAACCATTGTATTGTTTCGAACAGGCTATGCCCAATTCTATCCGAATCGCGAGAAGTATTTTGGAACTGCTCGTATTGGTGTTGAAGCCATTCCTGAATTGCACTTTCCGGGTATTCATCCAGATGCTGCGCAATGGTTGGTCGACAATCGGAAGATTAGCAGCTTCGGATTGGACACTCCCAGCATGGATTACGGGCAATCAACCGATTTTAAAACACATCAGATTATGTTGGGAAACAACATACCCGGATTCGAGAATGTGAATATCCCAATGTCACTTCCTACAAAAGGAATATACATTGTTGCTTTACCTATGAAAATTGGGAATGGAAGCGGCGCGCCACTTCGTATAATTGCGAATGTGTTATCGCATTAACGAATAATAGTCACGTGACCGGTCTGTTCGAAAGGCTCTTGTCCGTTTTTCGGCAGAATCTTAATTAGCCAAGAATACACCGCGTCTATTGCGTAGTATTCTCCTCCGTCTACTTCACCGTACCATCCTTCGTTTATGTCATTCGTTTCGAAAAGCACATCGCCCCAGCGATTGAATATTTTAAACTCGTACGTTTGAATCAATGATTCTCCGCGAATCGATGGTTTAAATAATTCGTTCCTTCCATCTGTATTTGGAGTGAAACAGTTCGGAACGAAAATATTGAACTGATCATTTACGACCACCGTGCCGCAACTCAAATCTGAACAACCTTCTGCGTTAGTCACCAATAAGCAGACATTGTATTCGCCTGGAGCTTCGTTCGGAAATGTGAATACCGGCTCTGGAGCGTTGAGGTAATACATATCCATAATGGTCCAATCGTAATTCAGCGCTCCCAAAGAATAATTAATAAACTGAACAGTGGTGTTTCCGACATTCGGAGAAATTGGAGACCAACTGAATGTTGATACGGGCTGTTGCGAAACACAGATGTAATCTGCTATTGACGAATTGCTGCTGCACCCGTTTCCATCTGTTGTAGACAGCTGAATATCATAACAACCTTGCGCATTAAATGTGTAATTCAACGACGCGCAATTGTTTCCACTTGGAACACCGTCTACCCACCACGTGCATCCGTTTCCAACAGGTACACTGGTATTTGTAAGATTAACTGTGAGGGGGGCACATCCAGATGTTACATCGGCTGTGATGGAAACGACAGGCAAAGGATTCACAGTAATTGTTTGCGTATCTGTATCTCCGCAGTTTCCTGGAATGGAGTAAGTAATCGTTGTTGTTCCCACCCCAGCAACGCTCGGGTCAAACACCCCCGTTGCGGAATTCAAAATGCCAATAGAAATCCAAGCACCACCTGGACTAGCTGCTGTCAAGGTGATCGGATTGGCATCGATACACAACGAACCCGGATCCATAATTGTTGCATCCAACGGTCCGTAAACAGTTATTGTCAAATTACCTGTAAGTGCGCAACCCGCTGGTGTGTAAGAAAGTACTTCAGGTCCAACACCTGCGGTAGTTGGGTTGAAAACTCCTGTTGCAGAGACTCCAAGTCCTGACCAGGTTCCACCTGCTGGGGAAGCATTCAATTGCACAGGTGCATCGGCAACGCACAACGGATTCTGATTGGTAATCGCTGGAGTTACCGGACCAATAAATGCACTTGAAGTGTAAGGATACGGGCAGCCGTATTGATCTTCGATTGTAAATGTCACAATATCTCCGTCCAACAGTCCACCTATAACAATAGTTCCATTATTCGGAGCGACATCATCAACGAAGAAAGCATTTGCTGGCGAAAGATTCATCGCTGTGAATGAAGTTCCTAAAAGTTCGGGCGCGCCGCCTGAAAAACTAACGGTCAGAGTCTGTCCAGCACAATCTTGTGTTGAAGTACCTTCAATGATTTCTGGTAAGTAGGTGTAGGTATATGTTGGACCTAGTTCATAACACTGCCCATTAAAATTAGTAAAGGAATAAGTTCCAGTGGTCACATCGTACATTGTAATTGGGGTAAAATAAACCGTATTGTCGGTGAAGGTTCCCGCTGGAAACTGTGCGATAAAACTACCATCGTTCAAATCTGAAATATCTTGTGTAGAAAGTGTTCCAACTAGGCAAGGGTCAGTTTCTACTAAACCGCCTTGTCCAACTGAAGGCGGACAAGCATACACCAAATACCAAATAGCTGGGTTGTATAGCGTATCGTCATCAAAAATATTCGCAGAGAACAAATAATCATTGTTTGATACTATATCGAACTGATCATTGTAACATAGATATTGCGAATTATTCGTACTTCCTGTTGTCACCGCGTTAAACGTACCTGCGCTTACTGCGCATACGCATGGGTCTGGCGCGACGTAACCTACAGCGTTTGTACAAGTTGGTGTTGCGCTGAAATAGGCTGTGACATCGCAAGCTGCTCCGTCTGATGGAATATCTAAAATTGAGTAGTTGATTGGAGAAGCAAAAGGAGCATTGAAAGTGACCTGCTGTCCTCCACACGTTTCAATTATCAACTGACCCGTTGCAGGAGCGTTGGAGAACTCTACGTACCCCGTTACGTCGTAAGAATTATTTGCAAAATCACAAGCTCCAATGTCTGCTTGAAGAAAATCCATGTTACAAGGTGTGACCACGCAAGGAGCAGGTGCATTGTAGTTCACCGTTCCTGTACAAGTTGGGTCGGCTGAAAAGGCAGCTGTAACCGTGCATGAAGAACCATTCGCCGACAAATTTGAAAAAGTATAGGGAATATTTGATGCAAAAGGCGGATTCAAAACTATTGGTGCACCACCGCAAGAATTTGTAATCGTCAATGTTCCGGAGCTAGGTGGGTCGGTTACTGAAACTGATCCACTGACACTGTACAGTTGAGTGGCTTGGTCACAAGCTGTCGGTGTGGCAGTAATTCCGTTAAACGCGCAAAGAATTGCGCAGTTCGTAGCCCCTGTTCCTCCAGTTTGTGTTGCAATAATTTCAGTCGGCATATCGGAATAATTTGTAATCAAAAACATATACCACTGTCCAGCGATTGCACCGGTAATATCGACATATTCAGTGGCATCAATAGCAAAGCTGCAATCTTCAATTCCGGCAGTTGCATTGAAAATACCGGCACACATAGATGCTTGATTCGCAAATGGTCCCCACAAAATGAAATCAACATCAACTAAATTCGTATTCGTAAGAGTGATGTTAATATTCCCCGATTGTGAGATGTTCAAATAATACCATGCAGGATTCGGAGTACTAAACAAGCAATCATAATCTGGTCCAAAAGGCGCTTCTCCATTTCCCGTTTGTGCTGGAAATGTAACGCCAGTGCTTGTGCAAAAAGGAGCAGCTCCTGGACAATCCACTTGAGAAAGAGCGGAATGATGGATGAGCACAAAAAATAATACCGATTTTATAAATCTATTCAAGGCTTCGTTTTTGTAGGTCAAGTTAAAGACAGCCATTGCATTCAATAAGTTGCTTTGGCTGACTGTGAGGCAATGCAATATAAAATTTTTATCTATTAGATAACCAATTCTTATGAAAAAAAAACAGCGCCGAAGCGCTGCTTTTAAAAAATCATTTGCGAAATATCAATCTATCTTTTCCACCTTTATCAATTCTACTTCAAAAATCAAAGTAGAGAATGCTTCTATCTTTCCCTGGGTTCTTGAGCCGTATGCCAATCCTTGAGGAATGTAAAACGTATACTTAGAACCCTCAGTCATCAATTGCAATCCTTCAGTCCAACCGGGAATAACTTGATTCAATCCGAATGTTGCAGGCTTACCACGATCAACAGAACTGTCGAAAACTACTCCGTCAATGGTGGTTCCATGGTAGTGCACGGTAACCTTATCGTTTTTATCCGGAGCAATACCTGATCCTTCAGCATTCGATTTGTACTGCAATCCGGAAGATGTTGTTTTTACACCAGCCTTCTTTCCATTCTCAACAAGAAAAGCTTCACCACGTTTTTTGTTCATCTCACTTTTCTTTTGAGAATTCTTGCGAACCTCAGAATTGATTATTCCTGTTGCCTTGTCTTTGTCTAGTTTTGCAGCACCTGCTTTACTATCTAGGATAGCTTGCATGATTAACTCATCTGACAAATTCTCGAATCCTGCATTCTTCGCATTCTCCATAACAGAAAGTCCGAAAGCGTAAGACAAACTGTCCTCATGAGTAAGCAAGGCTTTTGTACCTGACTTTCCTTTTTTCTTTTGAGCGAAAGTCGCAGTTGACAATGCGACTAAAGCAAAGCAAATAGCTAAACGTTTCATAATTCTTAATTCGCGGGTTTAATCTCTACAATTTCCATTTCGAAAATAAGTGTTGCGAAAGGAGGGATAACTCCACCTGCACCTTGTTCTCCGTATGCCAAGTTCTGCGGTATATATAGTTCATATTTACCACCTGACTTCATCAATTTCAAACCTTCTCCCCATCCTGAAATCACTTGTCCAGCAGTAATTGTAATAGGCTCATTTCTTTCATAAGAACTATCAAATACTTTTCCGTCTACCAAAGAACCTTTGTAGTGCACTACAATGGTATCGTTGTCGTCTGGAGACAATCCAATTCCTTCACGAATAACTTTGTATTGCAATCCAGATGCTGTAGTTATTACTCCTGGCTTCACGCCATTTTCCTTTAAAAAACCTACTTCTTTTTCCATTGTTTTTGTTGCTTTTTCTGATTCTCTTCTTGCTAAAATTCCTTGAATGTATGGGTCTACCATTTCATTCGGAAGTTGATTAGCCTTGTTTGCGTGATCCAAAACCGCTTGTCCCATGATGCTTTCATTCAGACCTTCAATGCCGCTTGTAGCAATATTGTTTGCGATGCTCACACCGATGGCGTAGGACAAACTATCGCTTTCATTCTTTAATACAACCGTAGATTTCTTCGGTTCATCCTTTGGCTTCTTCTTTTTATCTCCTTGATCCATTGCGTTCGAACTTAATACCAATAAGCTCGCTCCAAGAAGTACAATATGTTTACGTTTCATTGAAATTTATTTAGGTATGCAAGATAATGAGATTCTAAGTTCATTCGTGTATTTTTGAAGAATGAAGCCATTCAAATTCTTGTTAATATTTGGTCTAATAATGTTTGGCAACATCCCGACGCATGCGCAAGACGAAATATATGGCGGAATTACGCTGGAGCAATTGACATACAGTAAATCCAATCTATACTCCATTGGAGCCGATGTTTACGCACCCATCGGAGGTCGATTCACATTGAATTATAGCTTGAAATTGGGATTTAGCAAAGACTACAACGTAGCCTTTCATTCACCTGTATCAACTTTATTGGGAACATATTTGCTTGCACTAAATGGTGATCTTCCTGGAATAGCTTCGCTCGGACTTATCTGCCTTGCAATTCCAGAAGGCGTAGGAATGTATATTGGTCCAGATGGACAGGCCTTGCACATTTCAGTAAATCCTCTGGGTATGGATTATTTCGCTTCACCTGACCAAACGCTCGATTATATTGGAATGAGTTGCAGCGCAGTTGCTCGTGTTAATTATAAAATGAAATCCTATTTCCCTTCATATATCACTCCAATGGTGGGACTTTATTATCGATATGGTCAAACCAATTTTGGAAATCAATACGGAGTCCGAGTTGGCGTTTCCTTCGGACTAGCTTCAAAACAAATCGACAGTGGTTCAAGTCTACAAGAATTACTTTATGAATAAACTACTGTTCTGCGCTCTGATATTTATCGGAGTTTCATTTTCTGCAATTGCGCAATCCGATACGCTTTTCATTCAAAATTGGAACGATGGTCATGCGATTTATCTATTACCTCCGGGAAAATTTCAGAAGCCGCCGGTTTGGAATTCCTCAGACAGTATCTTTTATCCTCCCGTTCCTTCCTTTCGTAAATTTCAATTCGATTTGAAAGAAACATACATACCATTGACGGTCTACAAAAGCGAATTGGTTTATTACGACCCGTGTGATGGAATCTTTGAAAATGCATGGGTATTCAACGATTCTGCTTTCGTTCATTTGTATTACGACGGTCCAGAAAGTTCGCCGATTGCGGCTATTGAGCAGCAGGCAGAAAATGACATTCAATTTCGAATTTTTCAATTCAATTATGAAGACATTGAGAAATCGCTTGAATATTATTTAACGATTAAACGAATGAATAAGGAAAAGGGACTATTTCTTTTCATTTTTGAAAATCCGTATGATTCAAAAGACACGTATTCTTTCCCGGTTGTCGAGGAAAGCAAATTGCATTTACTTCCTGTTTTAGTAAACGAATCGAAATACCACAAGTACACTGAATTTGAATTTCCGGAAGAGCCGTTTAATTTCGAAATGTTCAAATAGATTCATGTAAAAGGTATAGCGTTGCGCGTGAAAAAAAAGGCTCGCCGTTGCGAGCCTCCTTCGTTGTATACTCCTACTTAACCAAAACCAAACACTAGAAGTTCATTTTAAGTCCGAATGCATTTGCATAAATCTCAGGACCTTTTCCTTCTGAAAATTTCGGAAGCAAACCCGATTCAATAAAAAAGGAAAGACTGCTGGTGAAACCAGCCTCAACATATAAATTTAATAGATACTCATTCAATCCAAAATCACCCACTACTTTTTGTTTGCGTTTATCGCCGTTCTCCTTCCATCTATACAACGCGTTCGAACCAACCTGATACCCGCCAATGACACCGAATGAAATATGAAAAATATTGCGTTCTTCATTCATCCAAAGATCTTCTCGGTCTTGTTCCGTTACTTTACCGTTGTATTGAAAAACAAGGGGAACCGTTAGGTATGTTGAATTCAACGTTGCGTAATCACTAATCGGAAAAAAACCGCTTGTTTGAAATCCAAAGGTATCCGCTTCAGCTAAACGAAGATTTCGATTCATTGCAATCGTTTCCCAAGTGAATCCCAATCCAGTGCATAATCTCAATCGATCTTCAACCAATTCAAAAGTTGTATTAATGAAATTCATTCCTATATAACCACTGGAGTTTCTCTTACCTTGATTTTGCAGCCATTCAGGTTCATACGAATTTTGATTCGCATCCATAAACGTCAAGAAACCAAAGCGAATGCCCTCGAATCCGTGCCATGGAAAATCTTCTATCGGAAGTGATTTACACTTTTTATTTGTTGTTGTTAGCCTCGAAGTTGAATCGGGATAGATATCAATCTTCATATCTCCAAGACGAATGTGTAGGGTATCATCTTGATTCCCTTTAATCGTAGTATCCTTCACCGCGCCATTTGACAAAACAACTTTCATTTCTTTTTTAACTTCCACTTCCGTTTGAGCAACAATACCTGTCACCGCAAACATGAATAAAATCAATAACAACTTCGTTTTCATTTCTATTTCATTTTTATTTTTTATTCAATACTTGGGCGAAAAATATTTCGCAATACGGGCGAAAAATATTTCGCAATACGGGCGAAAAATATTTCGCCCCTATGCGTTCATTTAAAAATTCACCTTTCTCCTCTTCCACTCAATCACCATACGATCTTCGTTGTCATCTCTATTCCTTAACCTCGCTGCTTTGAAAAACTGCCTCATCTTGCGGATTTTCTGAAGGCGTTCATCGATTTCTTGCGCTAAAAATTCTCTGATGCTTATATATTCCTCTGTATGTTTCTTCGATTTCAATTGTTGAAGGCTCGAATCTATTTTGGCGACAAGCAG
>JBDLUS010000229.1:0-6313 GCA_039805165.1 Bacteroidota bacterium
TGAAGAGCGTGCATATTTGCGCGACATTCAAAAGTTAATTGGATTGGAAATTCCTGTTGTGAGTGAGCATCCGTTCCCGGCAGAAAACAAGCCTGCTCCGGGTGTTGCACAAAAGCCACAAGGAAAGAAGCCTTTCTCTCGTTCAGGTGGCGGGAAGACACATCGCGGAAGCGGCTCTGGTAGCGGAAGTGGAAACGGTAGCGGCGGAAACAGACCCAAAAGCGGCGGTGGATTCAAACCACGTTTTTCTGGAAACGCTGATTCGAAAAGAAGACCG
This sequence comes from Bacteroidota bacterium, assembly GCA_039805165.1. Lineage (GTDB taxonomy): Bacteria > Bacteroidota > Bacteroidia > Flavobacteriales_D > Sanyastnellaceae > CAIZGX01. The sequence continues at coordinate 278 of JBDLUS010000229.1, forward strand.
TCTTAAACACGAACCATCCAAACGTATTCGCGCATTTGTTTCCACCAACTTAATTTCACTACCTCTGAAGGCGTGCATTTGAGTTGGTTGGAGATTTGTGCTAATGCATCTTGATATCCGATTGTTTTTGATTGAAACAGATTCAACTTCGATTCATTTTCTAATAGGAAATCTGCAACTGCATTAGGGAGATCTATTTTTTGGTAACCCGATTTATGCACGAAGAGCAACTCTTTGTTCGGGCCGTTTTTCTTCAAGGCCTTCAATGAAGTTTGATGAAGGAAGAGCACCATTCCTTTCAATTCTACTTCATCCTCTGGAAGTTTCTTCACTGCTTTTTCAATCATGGTTCTTGGAACCAATGGATTGGCGATTGGAAATTTGAAGAATTTCTTCAACGGAAATTCGAAGCCAATGCCGTGCATGTAGTTGTACAAGGCCTTTTTCAATCCGTCTGAATATTGCTCGTGATTGGCTCCCTTCGGATCTTCATGGAACAGGTCGTTGTTCGCGAAACCTCCGAAAACAGGGCCTGTGCGAATGACTCCGTATTTCTCGGGGTCCTTCCCTACAGGGCTGTGAACGGTCATGGCGAATTGGTGCCAATGTCCTGAATGCAGCAATTGATTTTCGAATAATTGTCGAACCACTTCCAACGAATCAATGGTTTCTTGTTCGGTTTGCGTAGGGAAACCGAACATTAAGTAGGCATGAACTAAGATTCCAGCATCGCGGAAACCTTTGCAGACCTTGGCTACTTGATCGATGGAAATTCCTTTGTCGATCAACTCTAAAATTCTTGGACTAGCAACTTCTAATCCGCCAGTAACTGCAATGCATCCGGAGGCTGCTAGAATTTTACAGAGATCGGGAGAGAATGTTTTTTCAAAACGAATGTTGGTCCACCAAGAGGCTTGCAAGCCTCTGCGAAGAATTTCTATAGCTAGATCTCTCAGTGCGGCTGGAGGTGCGGCTTCATCTACGAAGTGAAATCCGGTTTCACCGGTCTCTGCGATAAGCGCTTCCATTTGATCGACTAGGTGCGTTGCACTGGCCTGGTCGTATCTTCCAATGTAATCGAGTGTAATGTCGCAGAAGCTGCATTTCTTCCAATAGCAACCGTGAGCCACCGTCATCTTATTCCATCTGCCATCGTTCCACAAGCGGTGCATGGGGTTCGGCATGTCAATTACCGAAAGGTATTCATTGAATCGAAGACCCGTATAACTCGGTGCTGGTTTTAGCGCGTGAAGGAAATCTCCGCCTACCTTGGTATCAACGAATTCTACTTCGTTGTTCGAATTTCTACGGAACGTTCTTTTCAATTCCGAATGAACTTCTGCATCTTCAAGATGCTTGAGAAGCGCCAGGAATGGACCTTCGCCATCGTCGAGTGTAATGTAATCGACGAAATCGAAAACGCGCGGATCAGAGAGTTCACGGAGTTCTGTATTCGGATACCCCCCTCCCATTGCGATTTTCACTTCAGGATAATTCGCTTTAATCCATTGTCCCGCTTTGAAAGCGCCGTATAAATTTCCACCAAAAGGAACAGTGAACCCAACCATGGAAGGCACTTCTTCTTGGAAGTACGTCCTTACTCTTTCCACCAAAATATCATCGAGATAATTGTTGGGTTTGTTCAATTCTTCAAGAATTGGAGTGAATGAAACGGCGGTTCTTGAGATGCGTTCTGCGTATTTCGAAAAACCGAAATGCGGCCCCACGGTAGCTTGAATGAGATCTGAAATATCTTCCAGGTACATGGTGCATTTGTATCGTGCCTTGTCTTGCACGCCAATGTTTCCGAAGAACCATTCAAGGTCTTTTATTTGTTGAAATCGAAAACCCTCGGGCAAATAAGAACCCGCTGCTATGCGGTATCCGAGAGTGTAATTTTTATTTTGAAGGAAGGAAATCACAGCGTCTACGGTGTTTTCGTAGGCCTTGCGATTTTTCACTAACGCATCTAGTTGATGAGTTAGGTTGAAGTTGGAAGATTCAATGGCGTCGAAAAGTTGCGTGAATCCATTTCTAGAAAACACTTCCAACACCATGTCTAATCCCAAGTCTTTTTGTCTTGAATCGAAACCTTGTTGTTTCAAGAATCCCGTCAAATAAGCAGTTGCTGGATACGGAGTATTCAGTTGAGTAAGTGGGGGAATTATGAGCAATGGTTTTGACACGGCTGCAAAGAAACGAAAAAGAAAAGAAGAAAAACGTAACCTTTTGTTTTTAACAGACGCTTCAAGTGAATGTTGCGAAGCAACGAATGCTGGCAACGAGGGTTTTGAAGTAGAAAGAAAAAAAATACATGAAAAGTTTGTGTAATTGAAAAATGGGATTACTTTTGCATCGCTTTACGGCAACGGTCGGGTAGTTCAGTTGGTTAGAATACGTGCCTGTCACGCACGGGGTCGCGGGTTCGAGTCCCGTCCCGACCGCTAACAAAGAAAAAGCCTCTTGAAATTCAAGAGGCTTTTTTTATGCTTTAGACTTCCCTAATCTGAGTCGTAAACCCAACGAAGGAACAATCGTTACTCCCTTCATCTGGAAAGACTCCCCAATGAAATTTTGAAGTGTGCCGTAATTCTGGTAATAAACGGCAATAGCAGGGACGAAATAGAAACGGCGATATCCAATCTTCATGTTGGCGAAGGCGCCGAAACTATTGATGGATTTCGATTCGGTGATGGCTGCTGTGTTTAGTGCAGTGACAACGCCGTTGACGTCTTGAATGCGCGCATACGTGAACGGTGTGGTTGAATAGTTCATGCGGGTGAAGTTGTAGGATAGTCCGAACGAGATGGCTCCTATAGATTCTTCATTGCCCAATCCGTAACTGAAAATCAAAGGAACCAAAATGTCCTTCCGACTAAAATCATATTCCAGCTTGGTGGTTAAAGGCTTTGCCCAAAAGGGTAATGACAATTCCTGACTAGAATACTGAAGTCCAATACTTCCGTACCACTTGTTGGTGGCCGATTCTGAGAAGTCGTCTACATAACCCAAAGATCCTAAAAACTGATATTGGACATCAACGGATTTTGCTCTTCCAACTTTTTTAAATCCGACATCGAAGCGACTCGCTATTCCATAACGAACGCCAAATTCAAATCCACCACCAATAGGATCGAAGTTGTTCGCGATAAGTGCCTCGCCTACTTTCTGCCAATCGGTTGCAACGGCATTCGATTGAGCCAGTGAAACAGTGTCCAATGAGCCATTCAACAAATTATCGAGGTTTATGTCAACCGCACCTGCAACCTTGCTCATAGGCGCTGAAGGTATGTTATAGGTTTGATTGGTTGCCACTACCCAGTTGCCTTTTGGTGTGACTTTACCAGAATTCGTGATGGCTCTTGGAGCGACACAACTGCTTACTGAGATTACTACTCCAAATAACCAAACGAACTTTTTCATGATTTAATTCTTTTTAATTTTTTTCGCGCGATTCCAATATTCATCCATTTCATTCAAGGTCATCTCGCCCATCTTCTTTCCGTCCTTAGCGCTTTCCGTTTCCAAATACTGAAAACGAAAAATGAATTTCTTGTTCGTTTTCTCTAATGCATCTTCCGGATGTATTCCCTTAAAACGCGCATAGTTGATGAGTGAAAAAAGTAAATCGCCGAATTCTTCTTCCTGATCCTCTTTCGTTTTTGCTTCTTTGAATTCATTCAATTCTTCCAAAACCTTTTCCCAAACCTGATCGGCATTGTCCCAATCGAACCCCACTCCTTTCGCTTTGTCCTGAATGCGTTGCGCCTTCACCATAGCCGGCAACGAACGAGGCACACCTTCCAACACACTCTTCTTTCCTTCCTTCAATTTTAACTTTTCCCAATTGGAAAGTACTTCCGCTTCGTCTTTCACCACGGTATCTCCGTATATATGCGGATGTCTTGAAATGAGCTTTTCACAAATCGAATTCAACACATCGGCAACATCGAAAGCCTCAGTTTCACTGGCAATACGCGAATAAAATACCAAGTGCAAAAACAAGTCGCCCAGCTCTTTCTTCACTTCTTCCATGTTTCCGTCTAGAATGGCATCGCCTAATTCATAGACTTCTTCAATGGATAAATGACGAAGACTTTCTAGCGTCTGCTTCATGTCCCACGGACACTTCTCGCGAAGCTCGTCCATGATGGTTAACAAGCGCTCGAACGCCTCTTTCTTCTGCTCTATCGTGTTCATTCGCCTTGGAGTGCTTCGATCATTAATGTTAAAATTTCCTGAGCCGCTGTAGCGATCTTAGTCCCTGGACCAAAGATGCCTACACACCCTGCATTGTATAAAAACTCGAAGTCCTGCTCCGGTATTACGCCACCGGCAATAACACCAATATCTTCTCTTCCTAACTTCTTCAATTCAGCAATTAATTCCGGAATTAAGGTCTTGTGACCGGCTGCCAATGAAGATACTCCAACCATGTGAACGTCGTTCTCTGCGGCTTGTTTCGCAACCTCAGCAGGTGTTTGAAACAACGGTCCCATGTCTACATCGAATCCAATATCTGCAAACGATGTGGCAATCACTTTCGCTCCGCGATCGTGTCCGTCTTGTCCCATCTTCGCAACCAAGATGCGCGGTCTTCTTCCCGCTAACTCTGCAAATTCATCAGAGCGTCTGCGCGCTTCAATAAAGTCTTTGTCCATGGCCGATTCGTTTGAATAAACTCCTGAAATACTTCTGATCTGTGCGGAATATCTTCCGTAAACAACTTCCAATGCACTTGAAATTTCTCCCAAGGTTGCGCGCAAACGAGCGGCTTCCACCGAGAGCGCCAATAAGTTTCCGCTTCCACTCTGCGCCGCTTCCGTCAAGGCTTTCAAGGCTTGCTGACAAGCCTCTTCGTTACGCTCTGCTTTCGTTTTCACCAATCTTTCGATTTGTGAAATGCGAACTGCGTCGTTGTCGACTTGCAATATATCCATGGCGCTTTCTTCTTCCAACTGGAAAATATTCACCCCAATAATCTTGTCTCTTCCACTGTCTATGCGCGCTTGCTTTCGCGCTGCTGATTCTTCAATGCGCAACTTCGGAATACCTGCCTCAATGGCCTTGGTCATTCCACCCATTTCTTCCACCTCTTCAATTAATTTCCAAGCGGCATCCATGATTTCTTGAGTACGCTTTTCAATGATCTCACTTCCTCCCCAAACGTCTACCACTTCGCACAATCCTGTTTCCTCTTGAATGATCAACTGCGTGTTTCGTGCTATGCGCGCGCTGTTGTCGGTTGGCAAAGCAATGGCCTCATCGAGCGCATTGGTATGCAGACTCTGCGTTCCACCCCATGCGGCACCGAGTGCTTCAATGCATGTGCGAGCAACGTTGTTGTATGGATCTTGACGTGTAAGAGACCAGCCACTTGTTTGACAGTGGGTTCTTAACGCCATAGATTTTTCGTTTTTCGGGTTGAAGGACTTAATCAGTTGCGCCCACAACACGCGTGCTGCGCGCATCTTGGCAATTTCAGTCACTGTATCCATGCCTATGGCCCAGAAGAACGACAAGCGCGGTGCGAAGTCGTCGATGCTCATCCCTGCTTTCAATCCGGCACGAACATATTCCAATCCGTCTGCCAACGTGTAAGCCAACTCAATTTCTTGCGTTGCTCCAGCTTCTTGCATGTGATAACCCGAAATGGAAATCGGATTGAATTTCGGCATTTCCTTCGAACAGAATTCGAAGATGTCTGAAACAATGCGCATGCTCGGCGTTGGCGGATAGATGTATGTGTTTCGAACCATGAACTCTTTCAGGATGTCGTTCTGAATGGTTCCGGTGAGTTGTTCTGGACGAACGCCTTGCTCTTCAGCGGCGACAATGTAAAACGAAAGAATCGGTAGAACGGCTCCGTTCATGGTCATGCTCACCGACATTTCATTCAACGGAATTTCATGAAATAAGACTTTCATGTCTTCCACTGAATCTATTGCTACGCCTGCCTTTCCCACGTCTCCTTTCACGCGATCGTGATCGCTGTCGTACCCGCGATGGGTAGCCAAGTCGAAGGCAACTGACAAT
>JBDLUS010000230.1:0-7775 GCA_039805165.1 Bacteroidota bacterium
TTTGATCGTTACGGTTTTATTTTTCGGAGATCAGCTCGAACGCGAATTGTTTTTAGGAAATGTCAATGCGCTTCTTCTTCTGTTAACCCTCTGGTCTGTTCGCTCCATTGAAAACAAGCAGCACGCAAAGGCGGGATTAATCTATGCAGTTGTCTTGTGTTTTAAGATTCATTTTTTAATACTCCTTCCATATTTCATTTTGAAAAAAGAATGGAAGGTTCTGCTGTTTACCATAATCGGTTTATTAGGAATGGCAATCACCTTATTCATCTGCGTTCCGAATAGATTTGTCGTTCTTCATACGCAATGGTTTAAGGCCGTTCAAGCGCACAATGTGCAGTTAGATCACAGCCCGAATACAATTTACTTCTTCATCCAGAAAATCCTTTCATCTGTGCACATGGCAGTAGTGCCTATTGCTGCAGTGCTTATTGGTTTGGCCATTGCAGGATTCACGTACTTGAAATTTATTTGGAAGAATATTGGGAAAGGATTTCAATCGAATGAAGCGCTCATTCTTCTCGCGTTAATTCCGGTTTTAACACACACCGACACCGAACATTTCTTGTGGGCAATACCTTTCTTTTTGATGATGCTCATCACTATTTCAGCATGGAATAAAAAGGGGAAATTGATTGGTGCGGCAATACTCGTTTTGGCGTCGATTCCCTTTCTTTTTAACAGTCCAGATATAGTTGGAAAGGGGCTTTCAAAGCAATTCGACGAAGGAGGTATAGGCCTCATGCTCATGCTGTTGCTACTGTTGTCTCTACTTTATCGCAGTGTTAAGTTTTTTCGAAATCGGTTCATTCAAATTAGTTAATAACTCGCTATTCGAATTTTTAGGTTGAACGATTGAAGCGAATATATTCGTCAAAACCTTACGAATATGGCACCAAGAAAACAGCGTAAAATTTATGTGTTGGATACCTCAGTTCTTCTGCACGATCACAACAGTATTAATAATTTTGAAGACAACTACGTTGCCATTCCGATTACGGTTTTAGAAGAGTTAGATAAGTTCAAGGTCGGAAATGAAAATAAAAATTTCGAAGCACGCGAAACGATTCGTATCATCGATCGCTTGTCTGAGGCCGATACCTTGAATACTTGGATACCATTGGGAAATGGGCATGGAGGAAAATTCAAAATAATTCTCGATGTTGATTTGTCTTCTCAGGACGATGCGGAATCAATTTTTCAATCGAAGAAAAACGATCATAAAATTCTTAACGCAGCCATCGTTCTTCAAAAGCAAGAAAAGCGAAGCAAGGTTGTATTGGTTACGAAGGACATAAACCTTCGCATCAAAGGAAAAGCATTGGATATTGTTGCTGAAGATTACAAGACGGGTAAAGTAAAAGATAGTGTTACTTCTTACAGAGGATACAGTGTGCTTGAAAATGTTTCGGCAGAGGCCATTCGAAAACTTTACACCGCGGGTGAATTGAAAGATGCGAAGGTCTTAGGAAAAGAAAAACACAACAATCATTTTTATGTGTTGAAGTCAGGAACGTCGAGTGCACTTGCATTCTATGGCGGTATGGCGAAAAACATTGAGCGTATCGATAAGGTATATGCCATGGGTATTAAACCGAAGAATGCCGAGCAAGCTTTTGCACTTCATGCCATCATGAATCCTGAAATTAAACTTATTACAATTTCGGGCGTTGCAGGAACTGGGAAGACGTTGCTAGCTCTTGCCGGATCGCTTGAAATGAGAAACGGTTTCGATCAGTTGATTTTAGCTCGCCCAATTATTCCGCTTTCAAACAGAGACATTGGTTTCCTTCCGGGAGATGCAGAAGAAAAAGTTTCTCCCTACATGCAACCGCTTTTCGATAATTTGAATTTCATTAAGAAACAATATTCTGAAAATGAAAAGAAGAGAAAGGTAATTGATGAGATGCAAGCCGATGGCCGAATCATGATAACGCCTTTGGCTTTCATTCGCGGAAGAAGTTTGTCGAATTGTGTTTTCATTATTGATGAAGCGCAAAACTTAACTCCACATGAAGTCAAGACAATCATAACCCGAGCTGGAGAAAATACAAAGGTGATTTTAACTGGAGATGTTCGACAGATAGACACACCTTATTTGGATGAGCAATCGAATGGTTTGTCTTATGTTATAGATCGCTTGAAAGGACAAGATTTGTATTGCCACATCACACTTGAAAAAGGAGAAAGAAGTGAATTAGCGAATTTGGCTAACGATATGCTCTAAACCGTTTCTTCCAAATTTGAAAGGACAACAATTTGTTCCTTTCCTTTCTTGGTTACGTTGTAACCAAGGCCACCCTTGTTTACGATATACCCTTCCAGATACAATTTCGTGACACGTTCACCAAGTTGTGTGCTGTGTGTCTGATGGGCAGCGTCGCGCTGAATGCGCGTCCAAAAATTAGCCTCTAATTGATTGAGTTTAATGTACTGACTTTTGTTGTTCTTGCGAAAAGTCTGAATGATATCTAAGATTACGAAATCGTATTTATCCATGTTTAAAATCTCAAAAAGTTTTGGTTAAGCTTTCCAACGAAAGTACTCTGCTTACTTGGGCGTGTGACAAGCAACTTGAAAATTTTGCTCACAACATATTAACTAAATTTTATACCTTCGTTAAACAACCATAATGTAATGAAAAAACTTCTACTTGCTGTTTCTTTTGTGTCTCCGTTTTTTTTAATCGCTCAAATTACAATTACGAAAAACCATTTGCCACTTGGCGGCGATATTCTTTCGCAAGAAAACGCAAGCTATGTTGGAACCTTCGACGAAGGAGATACAGGCCCGAATCATGTTTGGAATTTCGACGAGTCGAATCTTACGCTGAGCGGAAATATTCAGCAAACAGAGTGTGTAGATATTTCAACGACACCCTTTGCTTATCAAATATTTTTTAATAGTCCTTTTGACTCTGAACACAATTCTGATTTTGCTGTTGGCTTAGCAGAATTAGGAGGAAACCTTCAAGGCTTACCTGTTACTTTGGAAGATATTTATTCATACTATCAAAACAGCAATAGCAGATATGCCATTGTGGGTGTGGGCGCAACCGTGAGCGGTATTCCTATTCCTCAACAAGCGAGTCCTGTAGACGTGGTTTACGACTATCCAGTTGCTTTCGGAGACTTACATACTAGCGTGTCAGAGCAAGTGATTCAAATTCCAACATTGGGATACAGAAAAACAAATCAAACACGAGTGAATGAAGTAGACGGTTGGGGTACTGTGAATTTTTTCGGGACTTCTTATCAAGCGCTCCGCGTGAAGACAACCATCAATGCTTCTGATTCAATCTACGTAGATCTTCTTGGATTCGGTTTTCAATTCGATCGTCCAGAAGCAATTGAATATAAGTTTTTGGTTCAAGAACATTTGGTTCCATTGGTTCAAGTGAATTATACTGCTGGAGCAAATAGCGGTGTGTTGGTATCTGCACAAACCATCAGTGTCTTAGAAGCAAGCGCACCACAATTCGCAGTGTTTCCGAATCCAACTACTGATAACTTAACTGTTAAATGGGAAGGTGCATACAACGTTCCTTACTCGGTCTATAACTTGGAAGGTAAGCGTGTAATGGAAGGAAGTATTTCAGACAACTCTCAGATTGAAGTGAGTGGTTTGGCTAACGGATTATATTTCCTTAAAACAGCAACGAGTGAAACGTATTTCTTGAAGAAATAACTCAAGTGTATAAAATGAAAAAGGGAGCAACTGCTCCCTTTTTTTTATGCTCGAAAATTTCTTAATTACAAGTGAATTCCGTGTTGCTCGGATTCGGATCGCAGAAGTTCAAATCGGAAGTGTAAATGCCATTCATTAACGCATTGATATTGCTTGTTCCATTTCCAGATTCAAGCGGAATGTTCAATACATAGGCACTCGCGCGTGAAGCGAATAGACCCAATCCGCCTACAACGTTCGTGTAACTCGGACGCTCTTGAATAATTCCGGTTACAGGGTTGTTAACGTTGATGTAGGTCTTCAATTCATCGTTTGCTAATCCCATGCGCAATTCGAAAGCGCGGGTCTTATTGCCGTCGTAGGTTCCTACTTCGCGACGAATAAGTGTGTTTGTTTCTAGGTTTGTTCCTAAGAAAGAAAAGAATGGCTCAGCATTGAATGTTAAGTTGTAGTAACCTGAATTCAAATCAATGTCGTCTGCATTAAAGGTTCCTATTTTCCAGTCAATGAATTTGTCTGTTGAAGAGACCAATTGAGTTAATGCGTTGTCGGAATACAAGTTTTCCGTGTAATAAAAACGCAAAGCCAAATCATAAATCTCAGCGTTGTCAATCGGCGTCCAACGAATGGAAACATTGTCGCGGTAATCAATTGCACCAGTTACAGTGTTAGTCGATGCGAAAGACAATCCTAAGTTTGTTTGAGGACTTTGGAAGAATACTTCTGCCGAAGGAATAACGTTGGTCCAAGCGAATACGTCAGGTCGAGAAACGAAGTCTGCTACTAATTTGTATTTCGCATTCGGATTAATTCCATTTGGACTAGCGAAGTAGTAAACAGTTTGCTCAGGACCGTAGAACATGCCATTTACATCTTTGTTGTAAATGGTTATGGGTTGCAAGTTGTGAATGGCAATCGGATTCGGGTTTCCAGTTGCATACTCTTCAATTTTTAATGCAGCGAATTCTTCCCACTTGTATTCAGAACTGTCGCGAATCATTGCGTAATCGTTCAAATTTCCATCACCTAAAAAAGTCTTTGTAATCTTCACGAATTGAGTGTCGGCCTGCGGATCTAATAATCCGAAAACTACCGTTGTGCTCGCATACGGAGCAGTCAAATCAACCTCTGTCTCACACGAAGAAAAAACAACCAATGACACGGCCGCAATAGCCGATAAAGAAAAAATCTTATTCATGTTTCAAATATAAGTCGCGATTAAGCTCAATAAATTCAAATCTTGTCAATTTCTTACACGTTCAGCGAAATTAAAAACTCAAGTGTATTCACGTTATCTGCGTAATCGGTAAGAGCTGGGCATTGGCTGTTTCCAAATGGAATAAATTCATTTCCAACAATACATTGTATTTGATCGGCATGATTTTCCAAATGCTGAAGCAACGCTTCCTTGTTTTCATATCGCTCGTAAAACACCGAAGCCACAGGAGATGCAATGTTTTTGTCTTCCTTGAAAATCACAAATCCGTTTTCCAAAAGATCTTCATTATTCAACAACCAAACAGCTTTGTTGTAGTCATAGTTGTTCGCGTATTTGTTGTGCGTAGCAATGGATTGAAAACTGAAAATGCCGTTGAAGATTCTGTCTAAATCGAAATCGACGGGCATGTAAAGTTTGGTGACATTTCGGCAACCTAAACCGAAATAGTCGAAAAGGTCGTTTCCTAATTTCTCAAGCTGCTCGGGCGTTTCATTTCCATCGAGAATGGCAACACTATTTCTATTTTGACGAATAATGTGAGGGTACTTTCCAAAATAATTGTGGAAGTGTACCGCGGTTGAATTGCTTCCAGTAGCAATTACCGCTTCGAAGTCTTCGAGTTTTCCTCTTGAAAATGAATAGTTCAAATCGAAGTCGTTTTCAAATTTTCCAGCAATCTTCAATAGAGCGGGGATAAGAATAGGGTCGTCTGAACTTAATTTGATTAACGCTTTGTTTCCAGTAATGAGAACAGAAAGAATATCGTGAAATCCAACAATAGGAATGTTTCCTGCACAGATAATTGCAACAGTCTTTGGTTTACTCGAGAATGAAACACCGTTCGTCCAAGCTGAAAGCTTCTCTTGGGTCAATTCATTCGACCAAGCGGTGAGGGCTTGACGAACATTCGCTGGGGTGAACCATCCGTTGAAGGTAAACGCCGATTCAATGACGTCATTTACTCCGTTGAACTCTTCTTCGGTTAATCCGCATGCGTATCCAGGCCAATCTTTCTTGTCTGAAAAGTTCTGCAGGGCCTGTCCCAGTTGAACAAATGTTTGAATTCGTTGTTCTAGAGTTGAATTCATCGTAGGTGTATTAAATTTGCACGCGAAATTAAGGTTGAATTTAGATAAATAGCAGAATATGGCAATAATGATTACAGACGAGTGCATCAACTGCGGTGCATGCGAACCAGAGTGTCCAAACAACGCCATCTACGAAGGTGGAGCAGAGTGGAAGTATAGCGAGGGGACAGGGCTTCGTGGTATCATGACCCCATTGAACGGCGGTGGTGAAATAGATGCAGACGGTCTTCAAGAACCGAGGAGTATGGATGTTTACTACATCGTTTCAGACAAATGTACCGAATGTGTTGGTTTTCACGATGAGCCTCAATGTGCGGCGGTATGTCCAGTAGACTGCTGCGTGGACGATCCCGAATTCAGAGAGACAGAAGAATATTTGTTGAAGAAGAAAGAGTTCATGCATTTGTAAATGCATATTGATAGAAAAGAAAAAGGGGCCGAAGCCCCTTTTTTTATTTGAATAATGGAGCTTTTAAATCGAAGAGTAGAAAAAGGGTAATCCCAGCCAGTAGAAATAAAAAGCTATTGAGTCCAACAAGCCATGTGTCTGCAGATGTTTTTCGCTGTTGCACAACGTACATTGGGACATAAACAAGACAAAGCAATCCTATAGATAAAATCATAAGTATGTTAGCAAAAGGCCAATGTTGTACTTTGAATATTCCTCCGAAAGCGAACAAAAAGACAATCAATGTAATAAGTGTAGTCAGTATCTTTTGTGTTTTTGGAATCGTCTGATACTTCATACTTATAAGCGCCGTAAGAACTGCTCCAATGATTAGAAGCGGCAAACTGCTGACAATTAAGATAGCTGCTCCGGCCAAATGGAGTATTTTAAAGAGTGATCCAGTTACAAGTAGGAAAGTGGAAAAGGCTAAAACGTAACCCAATGTTTTTTTCATGTGTTTGAATTTTTGTTGATGAATTAATTGAATGGTTTCCATTTCAATTTCATGTAAGTTGTCATGAAAAAAACGTGGAAGAATTGAATAAAAGAACGAGTGGAAGTCGTCGTTTTCCGACATTTCATTTTCAATAATTGTACACATGTGATCTATCAAATTAGCTTGCAGATCAGGCAAACTAATTCCATGTGATTCAATTTCTTTTCGAATGAAATCAACTTGTTCGTCAGTTAATGAGACCATGGCTCGTTCCTTTATTCGCATCCAAGAGAATTTGAAGTGTCTCAATAAACTCTCGGAGTTCGTCTATTTTCTTTTTGCTGGTTTGCTTGCCTTGTTTTGTCAGGCGGTAGTATTTACGCTGACGCTTTCCAATAAATTCCACTTCGGTTTCCAAATCTTCACTGGCTTCCAAAGCGTGAAGCAGGGGATACAAAGCACCTTCGGTAATTTGTATTTTGTCGTCGGTAAGTTCCTTTACGCGTTGTGTTATTTCGTAGCCGTACATGCGTCCGTTCTCTTTTAAAAGATTGAGGACAATGGTTCGAAGGGTGCCTTTAACTAGTTCTGATGAATACATAGGACAAATATACATAAGAAACTTATGTATATGTGAATTTATTGTTCAGACAAAAAAAAAGGAGCGAAAACTTCGCTCCTTTTTTCAAATATCTAATTTCAATTAGTTTCTTGCTCCTCTCACAAATAACATTTCATCTACAATATTCTTACCGCCCATAAGCTCTTCAACAATGAACAATACGTAACGAATGTCAACAGCAATGGTGCGTTGCAATTCTGGCTCGTATGCAATGTCTCCGCTCATAGCTTCCCAGTTACCGTCGAAGGCAATACCGATCATTAGACCGTTTGCAT
>JBDLUS010000231.1:0-6610 GCA_039805165.1 Bacteroidota bacterium
CTTCCCACCATATCGAGCAGAGAAGTTCGTTCCATATTTGGTACCTCTTCCAACCGTTTCATTCACCCAATCCGTGTCAGTCAATCCGGCCTTCATATATGCAGCCTTACGGGTAGCAGCATCGTCTGTAGCAGATGTCATATTTGGCAACCAAACATAACCTGTACCTCCGTCGTTTTCCCATGCCTCTTGACGAATTCTTAAATATTGGTCTGTGTTCAGCATGTTTGGACGAGATGCAGGTGTAGCAATACCCGCATTTAATCCGTAATCGAACTTCCAGCCCTTTTCTTTCGCGCGTTTTGTAGTTATAATGATTACACCATTCGCAGCACGAGAACCATATTCACCTGCAGCGGCAGCATCTTTACGAACTTCAACTTTTTCAATGTCGTTCGGATTGATTGTAGCAAGAGGGTTGTTATTTAAAGCTCCACTGTTGCCACGCAAGAAATAATCTTGTGTCATTGGAATACCATCAATGATATACAAAGGGTCACCTCCTGCAGAAACAGAAGCTGTTCCACGAATACGAATCAATGATCCTGCACCTGCGATACCAGAACCTTGAGACACTTGCAAGCCAGCAGCTTGACCTTGAAGAGCTGCTTCAAAGCTGGGCGTACGGATAGCACTGATGTCTTTACCACTGATTTTTGCGATAGACCCAGTACTAGGTCTGTTACGTTCAACACCGTAGCCGATAATCTCGATGTTATCCAAAGTAAGAGAACCCGAACTTAATTTGAAATTTTGCTTGACGTCTACACTACCAACGGTAATAGATTTCGTTACAGTTTCAAAATTCATGGCCTTTACTTCAAATTCGAATGTTCCAGAACCAGTTTTCAAGATGTAATTTCCAACTTGATCACTTGCTGTACCGTTTGAAGTTCCTTTCACTAAGATGAAAGCTCCTGGAATAGGACGATTCTCTTCATCTGTAACCACCCCGCTAACAGATTGTCCCCATGAAACCACGGAGAACAAGGCCATTAAAGCGGTAAGCAGACTAGTTTTATAGATTTTTGACATATAAAAATTAGAATTTGTTTAGGTTTAAGTCGCGCTAATATAAATTGTTTTCACTTCGTGTCCAACCTACACTTACTAGTTGTTGGTAATTCATTTATTTACGGATTCCAAATAAATGGAGCCGATTCTCTTCTGCCTTCTGTTTCAACTGAAATAATGTATGAACCAGCTGCAATGTTTTCAGCCGATAAATTCCATTCAGACTGATTAATTCCTGAAACACCTTGTGTGCTGAAAGAGGATACTATTCTTCCCGTTAAATCACGCAACACAATTTGCACTGAAGCCGCTTGAACCATACTGTATGCAAGATTCACGCGGTTATTTGAAGGATTCGGCCAAATCATAAATGAAGATTTAGCGAAAGACATCACTTCTTCCAAAGAAGTGTTCAAGTCAGGAGCAGCCAATTGATAGTCGGTGTAAATATGGTATTCACCGGGCTCGAAGAAGAATGTTGCATTCAAATCATTTACTTGAAACGCATTTCCTGTAAAGTAATCGTACCATGTTCCTGTATGTTGAAATCCAGGAACCATATTGATCGAAGTCGTTTGGAAATTTCCAACAACAACAGCATTGTTCGTTCCATTTAAGTGAATACGCTTTCCGAATCCGCCCAAGTCAATGTTGAAATTGGTCGTTGAAAAAACAGGCTCATTCTTTTTCAAGTTGTTCAATGCAGCAGTCACTTTGTACAAGTGCTTTCTATTCTGATTGTCCCAATAATCCCATCTTACTGGCTTCGCAGAGGTTCTGCAATCGGTATTTATTGTAACACCATCAGAACAAGTGTTAATACTGTAATCGTAACCCAATTCACCAAATTGCCAGATCATCTTAGGACCAGGTATTGGAAGCAATAAGCAATGAGCCAACTCTTGTCTTTTTAAGGCTGTATTTAAATTGGTAATGTTGTATGTTCCGCTGCTCGCTCCGTAAAGTAAATTCTTGTACATCATGCGCTCTTCATCATGACTTTCAGCATATGTAATCAAATGTGCGTTGTTCCAACCTCTATTTTGGTAACTACCCCAAGAGAAGTTCGAGGAATAACCCATTGAACCTTCCATGTATTCATGATTCAGATTGCCCCAAAGCATCATACCGTTATTGCTTAAAACAGTCTCTTCGCTATTGTCTGCAAAGTGCTCAAGTATTCCATAAGAACCTGGCTCAACTGTTTGCATATGGTTGTAATAATCTGTAAGAATATTGATACGACTCTGATCGTAAGCTCCCCAAGCACCAATATTGCCTAGGGTATAGTTTTGCGTGAATCCTTTTGATAGGTCGAAGCGATAACCATCGATATGGTAATTCTGCATCCAATGGGTTAAAACGCGTTTCGTGAAATTCTTCGTTTGAAGACTTTCGTGGTTGAAATCATATCCAACATTGAAATCGTGCTTTGGAGTTGGATTGAACCAAGGATTGCTAGTTGTAGGCTGTCCATATTGACCGGCACTTGCATCGAAATACATGCGGACCATTGGGTTTTGTCCAAAGCTGTGATTCAGAGCAATATCCATGATTACCGCAATTCCGCGATTGTGTGCTTCATTTACAAAGGTCTTCAAAGCTTCAGAACTGCCATAAGCCTTGTCCGGAGCAAAGTAGAAAGATGGATTGTAGCCCCAACTGTCATTTCCTTCAAACTCATTAATAGGCATCAACTGAATTGCAGTCACACCAAGGTTTTCTAAATAATCCAATGAATCAGTTAATGAAGTATACGTTCTATCCGAGAGGAAATCGCGAACCAATAATTCATAAACAACAAGTTTAGTCTTTGCTGGACGAACGAAACTTTGGTCAGTCCAGTTGAAAACAGGTGGGTCAGTTCTAAAAACAGAAACCGGCTCTGATGTTAATCCATTAGGATAGTCAATCAAGTTCGGATAAGTTGTTTCTGGGATCCATCCGTCGTTCCAACCGTCCAAAATCTTGTCAGCATACACATCAGCCACACGCATTCCTTCGATATTGATATAATATTGGAAACGATATTCAGTTCCGGGCGATAAGTTTGGAATATCCAACCAATACGTATTTCCATCCGGAGTGCGATTCATCAAATAGCTCAAATCCAATTGCCAGTTATTGAAGTCACCAATGACAAAAACGAAACTCTTATTTGGAGCATACAGTTGCAAACGCACGCCTGTAGTGGATGTAATATTGATTCCGTCAATAGTTCCGGCTGGAGCAGCGGCAACATTTATTGAAGGAAGTATAATGATAACTTTTTCATCGGTAATGGTAGTTGCACCATTCACAGCAGTCATCGAAACGATATATTCACCGGAAAGACTCTCGCTGAAATTGTAATTTAAAGTCGTAATACCGTTTCCAGAAGCAACTTGAGTTCCGTTGACAGATATTGTAATATTTGATGCAATAGAAGAATTCGCTGTAACTGGAACGACTTGATTGGCGCTCACTATTTGAGATTCCGCTGCAGGCTGAGAAAGGGAAGCGTTGAATCCTGGAGGGTAAACGTTTAAATAGATATCGCTGCCGTCTGCATTTCTTCCAACAACAGTCCCTTGTGCGTTGCGGAAAACAAACATCATTTTGGAAACCGTTTCACCAACATTCAAATTGTAAAAAGTAGAAGGAGTAATTACAATCTTATGAATGTTATTTCCCATTGGTGTCATAAGAACCGAAGCGTCTGCCGTTCCCCAATTTCCTACCGTATGCTGCCAGTCGTTCGGACCAACACTATTACTTGTTATTACTCCCGTGTGCGCATAAATAGGGGTATATCCAGATAAATCTCCGTTGCCAGTTGTGGCATCGTAGTAAACGGTAATTTGATCAGTTTGTGTCGGAAATGCTGGCGTAGAAGTTAGAATCTGTGCTTCAACACGAAAGGTAAAATGAGAAATTATTAGTACGAAAAAAAGTAGTCCTTTTTGTTTCATATTTTGGGTAGTTAGTTCATCAAATATAGGAAAGTGTACTTAGTACACAACCTCGAATGAAATTTTTTCGAAAAATTGATGTTTCTTTGCTGCTCAAATAAAACCTATGCAACTTCTAGACGGATTAGCACTTTCGAAAACCATTAAATCTGAGATTAAGCAAACAGTATCAGATAGAGTCGATCAAGGATTTAAACGTCCACATTTAGCCGCTGTACTTATAGGAGAAAACGGTGCAAGCGTTACTTACGTCAATGCTAAAGTGAAGTCTTGTGAAGAAGTAGGGTTTGATTCAACGCTTGTTCAGTTAAATGAAGATTGCTCTGAGCAAGAAGTCCTTCAGACTATTCAATCGTTGAATGAAAACGATGCCGTTGATGGCTATATCATTCAACTTCCACTACCAAAACACATCAATGAAAAGAAGGTGTTAATGGCGGTTGCGCCAAATAAGGATGTGGATGGATTTCATCCTGAATCAGTTGGAAAAATGATGTTGAATCTGCCGACATTTCTTCCGGCAACTCCAATGGGAATTATTACTTTGTTGGAAAGAAACAACATTCAAACTTCGGGAAAAAATGCGGTTGTATTGGGAAGATCACACATAGTAGGACTTCCAGTTTCAGTTTTACTTCAACGTAATCATCCATTTGGTAACTGCACAGTTACCCTCTGTCACAGCAAAACAAAAAACGTGGAAGAGATTTGTCAATCGGCCGATATCATCATTGCTGCTATTGGCCAAGCCGAATTCCTAAAAGGAGACATGGTCAAGGAAGGAGCAGTAGTTATTGACGTAGGAATTACTCGTGTAGTTGATGCATCTAAGAAAAGTGGATTCAGACTTTTGGGCGATGTAGCATTTAATGAGGTCGCTCCGAAATGTAGTTTCATTACTCCAGTTCCTGGTGGAGTAGGACCCATGACAATTGTTTCATTGATGCAAAACACCTTACGCGCTGCGGAAGGTAAGCGCGCGGTATAATTCGATCGCTTGTTTAGCTTCGAGTACGTCGTGCACACGTAGAATAGATGCGCCTCGATCTAAAGCGAATGCATGAAGAACAGTAGTTCCATTCAAACTTTCTTCAGCCGTTGTATTCAACGTTTGTTGAATCATCTTTTTTCTTGAAACTCCAGCCAATACAGGGTATCCGAATTTTTTAAATCGATTTAAATTTTGAAGTAAATCGAAATTATGCTCTTTATTTTTCGCGAACCCGAATCCCAAATCCAAGACTATTTTCGAAATTCCCAGTTGATTTAACTTTTCAATTTCAGTTTGGAAATAGTTATAGACTTCTTCAACCACATTTTCATAATTTGCCAATGATTTCATGTTGGAAGAATCACCGCGTGAGTGCATCAGAACATACGTGCT
Organism: Bacteroidota bacterium; assembly: GCA_039805165.1. Lineage (GTDB taxonomy): Bacteria > Bacteroidota > Bacteroidia > Flavobacteriales_D > Sanyastnellaceae > CAIZGX01. The sequence continues at coordinate 5,350 of JBDLUS010000231.1, forward strand.
TTGCGTTTCGGCTGCGACAGGCCACAATTTCGAATCCATTCTTCCACCTGAAACATCGTTTATCCATTGAGCTCCTTCGTGAATACAAGGAAGTGCAACGTCACTATAAAATGTATCTATACTTATAGTTAAGGAAGGAAATTCTTTTCGAATGGAACGAACCATAGGCAAGACGCGATTTAATTCTTCTTCGGATGAAATATAAATCGCACCCGGACGCGTTGATTGTCCGCCCAAATCCAATATGTCCATGCCATCAGTAATCATTTTTTCTACCCGAATTAAAATATCTTTTTCAGAATTAGAGCGACTTCCAGCGAAGAAGGAATCGGGTGTGACATTTAAAATTCCCATTACCAATGGGTGCGAGACGGAGGAATTCATTTCAAGATGTATCTTTGAAACGCAAAGATGAACAATTTCATCACATTTGCATTTCGAATTATGACCGCAAAAAAAGACACTTCTGCACAATACGATCAGGCCATTCAAAAATGTGTCGATCTTTTCCAAAAGAAAACGCAAGACTACGGAACGGCTTGGAGAATATTACGCCCCTCTAGTATAACCGATCAAATTTTCATCAAAGCTCAACGCATTCGCACCATTGAAGAGAAGGGGGAAAGTAAAGTAGGCGAGGGTATTGAAGATGAATTCGTAGGTATCGTTAACTACAGCTTAATGGCCCTTATTCAGTTGGAATTGCCGTCTGATGCTCCATTAGAACTTGAAGCAGAAAATGCGATTTCCTTGTATAAAGAGCAAGCCAAAATCACGAAGGAATTAATGATGAACAAGAATCATGATTATGGAGAAGCTTGGCGCGATATGCGTGTTTCTTCTTTCACAGATTTAATTCTCATGAAAATATTGCGCATCAAACAAATCGAAGATAACGCCGGCAAAACCCTCGTTTCCGAGGGAATTGATAGCGGTTTTCGCGATATGATTAATTATTCCGTTTTTGCTTTGATACAACTTAATGAATTACCAAAAGCTTAACGATTTCTTTCGAATTGGAAGATTGAATAATTAAAAAGTAAATACCATTTTCCAATTCTTCTAATCCATTCAAAGTTACTTTTCTAGCCTCAATAGCAGCTTGCTCAGTTTGAATCAACTGTTGCTGAGCATTGAATATGAATACTTCAACCTTTGAATCCTTATCGAACTTATTGCTTTCAATGGTCAATGGCCCATTGTCGTATGGATTTGGAAATGCTGTTTGTTGAATAGTTTCTTCTAACATCTTGTATTCATT
>JBDLUS010000232.1:0-27029 GCA_039805165.1 Bacteroidota bacterium
TAAGCGAGAAAATGAATGGCGCGCGCGCCGTGAGTGTATACGTAGACAACAGTCTTAGTATGCAAGGACAAATAGACGGCGTTTCGTTTTTAGAATCTTCCAAACAAAAAGCAAGTGCTATTGTAAGTTCCTTCTCGAACAACGATCGCTTTCAGATTATCTCGAATAATTTCAAAGGAACTGACCAACGCCTTTTATCGAAAGACGAGGCTTTACAAACCATTCAAAGCATTTCCTTCAGTCCTGAGACCAAACAACTCAGCGCTGTGTTCGAACGTCAGCGTGACCTACTCGGTAAATCTGCTGCTGATATTCGCCTTTATTACTGGGTTTCAGACTTTCAACGAGGCACCAGTGACATTCAAGAAATTACAAATGCACAAAACGAATTTGTTACAGCCATTCCAGCCACATTAGAGACGCAGAAAAACATTAGCATCGACTCGATCTATTTCTCAACACCACAGCGTATTCTGAATAATTCAGACACGCTTTTAGTTGTCATCCAAAACCACAGTGCTGAAGACGTAAGCAACATTCCATTGAGTGTGGAACTCGACGGAATTCAAAAAGCAGTCAGTAGCGTAACACTTTCAGCACATGGAACAACGACTATTCCAGTTGCCTTTAGCACAACACAAACCGGATTTCATTATGGAAGTGTGCGCATAAACGACTTCCCGATTGTGTTCGACGATGTTCATTATTTCGCTTATACCATTTCCGAAAAAATAAATGTTTTGAATATTGTTGGAAGTGAACAACAGAACATCGCACAGCTTTTTGCCGAAGATCCGCAATACAAGTTCAATTCTGTTAACGCTTCATCCGCAACAAGTGAGGCTATTCAATCTTCGAATTTTGTAATTCTGCAGGGTGTTCAATCGCTATCACCGCAATTGATTGGCGATCTTTCTTCCTATGTTGAGCAAGGCGGTAGTGTGTTTGTAATTCCTCATTCCGTTTCAGATTTGTTGACTTACAATAATTTCTTAGGAAGGTGCAACAGCGTGCAGTTCGGACAAAAATCAAACTCATCGCTTTCGGCATCTGCACTAGATTTAAGCAATCCGTTTTACAGTCCTGCTTTCGAGAAATTACAGAACAATGCTTCATTGCCGTCTGCTACCTCTCATTTCCCGCTGAACAATAGCAATCTCCAATCTGTTCCGCTCATTTCATTTCAAGACAACACTCCACTATTAGCGTTAACGCAAGTTGGAAAAGGCAGACTCTTCACCTGTTCTGTTTCAACAATAAAAACAGAGAGCACATTTCTTGCACACGCTTTGTTTCCAGTAAGCTTGCTTCGTGCTGCAGAAACAAGTGCCGGTGCTCAGCAATTGTACTACCAGTTAGGAAAAGAATCGTTCTTAACATTAAGCCATACTCCCGCTACAGCAGAAGGACTGTTTGAAATTAGCAGTACGAATAATTCCAAAACATTCATTGCACAATCGAGAAGCGTTGGTGGTTCAACAGAAGTTTTTCTTCCGACTGAAATGAATGAATCAGGCTTCTTTGTTGTGAAAGAAAACGATTCGAACCTCATACCTATTGCCATGAACTTCAACAACAGTGAAAGCAATACCGAGATTCTCACTTCGGAAGAACTTACGAAACTCGCGCAGCAAGTTGGATTAACCGAATTCTCATTCAAAGAAGCGAATGCAGAAATGCTTCAGTCTTTAGCAACAGAATTGGGTGGTGGAATTTCTTTGTGGAAATACCTCATTTATGCTGCGCTGTTGTTCCTTGCTCTAGAAATTATTTTGATTAAAATTTGGAAGTCGAAAATATGAAAACACTTATTCAAAACGCCAAACTCTTCGCACCACTTTCGAAGCACCATTTGAAAATAATGGATGTTGAAATTACCAACGGTGTCATTTCAGCAATAGGAAAAAACCTTCCTGTTGGAAAATCAAAAGTTATCGTTGGAAAAGACCATCTGCTTTCAATCGCTTTCACTGATCTTCGCGCAAATTTCGGCGAGCCCGGATTTGAGCAAAACGAATCGTTACGCTCGGGAATAGCTGCTGCGAAAAAAGGCGGATACGCTCGTGTGTGCCTCATGCCTTCTCTCATGCCTGTGACAGACAATCAAGGAGCCGTTCAGTTCTTAACAAAACAAAACACAGACACTTTTCAAATTCTACCGTTAGGTTCTCTTTCAAAAGAAATGAAAGGCAAACAACTTACCGAATTTGCAGAACTTCAAAGCGCAGGAGCAATCGGATTTACTGAAGATGAGCACGCTGTATCAACAGAACTTATGATGCGCGCATTGGAGTATTCGAAGCAAACAAACACGCGCATTTTCGTTGCACCGAACGATTATTCGGTTCACCCGAAGGCACAAATGCACGAAGGGAAAACCAGCGTGAAAATGGGATTGAAAGGAGCGAGCGAATTAAGCGAAACCCTTCGTATTCAAAGGGACTTAGCCTTATTGAAATACACCGGGGGAAGCCTTCACTTCTATAGCATCTCAACAGCAAAAGGCTTAGACATGATTCGCAAAGCCAAGAAGGAAGAACTACAAGTGACTTGCTCCATTGCAGCGCATCAACTTTGCTTCACACATGAAGACATGATTGATTACGACAGCAACAAGAAAGTATGGCCACCGTTCCGAAGCAGTGCAGATAGAAAAGCGCTAATAAACGGATTGTTAGACGGAACGATCGATGCTGTTGAAAGTCAACACACACCGCTTGCAATCGAAAACAAAGAATTGGAATTCGAGTATGCACACTTTGGAATAAGCGGAATTGAAATCGCATTCCAAACCATATTCAGTGAAGTGGGTACGGAAATTCCGATTGAAACATTGCTCGAGAAATTCACGATAGGTGCTGAATTCTCTGCCAACATACCTCCTATTCAAATGGAAGTTGGGGAACCCGCTCGCTTAATACTTATTTTAAGCAAAGGAAAAACTTCGGTGTCGAATACGGCATGGACTTCTCGAGGCAAAAACACACCATTCTTCAACTCTGAATTAAACGGTGCCGTTACCTCGCTAATCGATTAAGCCTGTCCTTGAGGACCTCCGAAAGTCATGGGAAATTGCACGTCGGTCGCACCTTCCTTAATGACCCCATTCTGAACTTCGAACTTCGAAATGTTCTCTTGCAACGCTTTCATTAATCGCTTGGCATGCTGAGGGGTCATAATAATTCTCGACTGAACTTTCGCTTTTGGAACATTTGGCATTACGCGAATGAAATCGAGAACGAATTCAGATGTGCTGTGTGTTATTACTGCAAGATTTGAATAGGTACCTTCTGCAATGTTTTCAGTTAACTCAATGCTTATTGGCTGAGGTGCTTCGTTGTTGTTTTCCATATTAAATAATGTTTTTCAATTCGTCTAAAGTATCTATGGTAAAGGTAGGAACATAGTTGTGACGTACAGATTTCCCGTCGTGTAATTCCGCCAAACGTTTTTCTGTGGCCGTAAAAAAGACCTGATCAATTCCAGCATTTCTCGCGCCTAAAATATCTGCATCCCAGTCATCGCCAATCATAAGTGCCTCTTCAGCGGTGCAATTCGCGCGTTGAAGTGCTAAATCAAAAATAGCTTGATGCGGCTTTCGCACCCCTGCCTCTTCGCTGTACACAACAGTTGAAAAGTAATGTTCTATTTCCGCAGCTGCCATTTTAAATCCTTGAACCTCGATGAATCCGTTGGTTAAGATAACATGGGTATACTTGTCCTTTGATAATTCTAAAATTTCACGGGCTCCATCAATCAGATGGGGAAGTCTAGGGCAAATAGCCAAAAAATCGGTAGCGAACAATTCTACAAAATCTAAATCATACGTGGCATTCACTTCATCGAACAAATCAATGAATCGCTTATTTCTCAACTCTTCCTTAGCAATTTTCCCTTCACGATAAAGCGCCCAAACACGTTCATTGTGCTTCGGGTAACATCTTAAAAACTCGTCTTGTGAAGTGTTCTGAAAATTGCTCGATTCATATCGCTGAAAAAGCTGCTTCAACGCAATGGTTGTATTTCCGTTTAAATCCCACAGCGTTCCATCTAAATCCCAAAGGATTGCTTTATACTTTTTCATTTAAAACCATTTGATGTAATAGGCCGCCGAAGAAAGAATAAACGACCAAACCATGAATCCACATATTAACCAAAGTGGCGTGAATCTGTTATGTTTAAAAAATTTGGCGGCAAGAAGTGACGTTATCGGAACCGAGATAATTGCCGAAATCGCAATGAAACCAACGAGTCCGAATTTGTTCTTGATGTAAACAATTCTCCTTCTGCCCTTGGTAAATATTGGCTTAGGCTTTTTCGATTTCCAGTGACTTGTCCATTTAAACAAGTAAGTTCCTCCATAGTAAAACATAAGCACGCCTACTGCAGCCCCTGTTCCTGTAGTCAACACAACCTCTCCGAACTGAATGCTTTCTTTACCCGTTGCATAAATGGTAAAAGGTGTAATGACAAATTTCACTACAGCTAAAAAACCATACAATATGAATTGGTAAAACTCCATTTAGTGTTTCATTAATTTTTCTGCTGCATCTAAAAGTCTGTTGCTATATCCCATTTCATTGTCGTACCAGCCAACAACTTTAATCATATAACCGATAACGGAAGTTAACTCCGCATCTATAATACAACTGTGTTTATTTCCAACAATATCTCTTGAAACCAAAGGCTCGTGTGAAACTTCAAGAATGCTTTGACGAGTATTCGCCCAAGCCTCAAACAAGTCGTTCACTTCCCTTGCAGTTGTTTTACTTCGAACCATAAATGTTAAATCGGAAAGAGATCCGTTTGGAACCGGAACGCGAATTCCACACCCTCCCAACCTTTCACTTAAGTGCGGAAACACTTTCGTCAAGGCACGTGCCGCACCGGTTGTTGTAGGGACTATCGATGCTACTGCGGCCCGAGCCCTTCGTAAATCTTTATGCGGTGCATCGTGTAGCTTTTGGTCGCCGGTATATGAATGCACTGTAGAAATGTAGCAACTCTCAACTCCGAATGCTTCATCAATAATCTGAATCATTGGCGCCGCATTGTTCGTTGTACATGAAGCACATGAAATTATCTTTTTATCTAAGTCTATACTATGATCATTCACGCCTACAATCCACATAGGCATTTGGTCTTCGGAAGGTGCAGATAGCAGAACTCGTTTCGCACCATTATTAATGTGTTTTTCACACTGTGCTTCTGTCTTCATTGTTCCCGTACACTCAAACACCAGATCAACACTCAACTTACTCCAAGGATATTCAGAAAGATTTTGCAAAAAAACAATCTCCTTGCCACCAATGCGGGCAATATTACCGTCTATAACTTCTATTGGCATCTCAAATATGCCTTGAGTCGAATCGTATTTCAACAAATGCAATAAGGTTTGCATGTCTGCGAGATCATGAATCGCAACAACATCAATTTCATTGCGACGCAGAACTTCTTTGAGTAAGGTCCTACCTATTCGACCAAATCCGTTTATTGCAGTTCTATACTTGCTCATTTCCTTATCTCTGTTGCTTCTGACGAAAGTAAGTCATTATAGAGGAATTCCACATAAAAAAAAGAGGCCCAAAAGGGCCTCTTTTCAAATATTTAAGTAAGCTTATTGCTTTATGAATTTAGCAGTTCCACTCGCATTACCGGCGAATGTTTTAACTACGTAAGTTCCATTTGACAATGACTCAACACCTAGATCAATTTTATGAGAACCTGGAGTTAATTGTCCAACGTTTACGTTTCTAACTAACTGTCCGTTCACGTTATAAACCTGAACATAAGCTTGGTTTACTGTAGAAGTTACATTCAAGTTAACGAATGCTGTATTGGTTGTTGGGTTTGGATATACCGACAAACTCACATCATTTCCGTCTTGACCAGTTCCGTTATTTTCAGCAACATTAACAGAGAAGAAATCATCGCTGCGGAAGATTCCGCGTCCATGAGTACCCGCGTAAATAACACCGAAGTTCTCTGGGTTCATGTAAGGACGCTGACCAACTTGTTGTTGACGAAGATCGAATACAGGAACATATGCTAATGAACCTACACTTGCACCAGCAGATGGTTCCGCAGGAATTCCTGAGGCCACTCCTGTACTGTGTGTCCAAGTACTCGCACCATCATTCGTTGCCCAAATTCCATACTCAGTTCCAATCACAATCGTGTTTCCTGAAGGATCATTTACATCTATTATAGCAGAGTAAATTGGCATTCTGTTTAATGGTGATGTGTTAACCCAGATGTTAGGGAAAGTTGGATTTGCCGAAGTCGCGTTTAATGACTCCCTTACTTTTCCTGCCGCTACACTTCCGTATCCGCCTACTGTGAAAACAACGTGATCAGGATTATTCGGATCGCATGCGATACTGGTTATAGTACCACCCGCATTCGTAATTAGCGTTTGAGTTGTTAAGTTCGAGATATCATCTGCACTCCACACTTGGTTAAATCCAGTTACACGATACAATGAACCACTCCAACTGCTATAATAAAGCGTATTTCCGTCCTTCGAGAATTCATAAGCTTTCACACCTGATCCAGGAGCGTTGCCTATTTTCCACCAATCAGGAGTAGTATTGAAGTTTAATGCTTGACGAGTCATCCACAATCCTTCCGTACCAAAGAAACCAGTAACGAAGATTGAAGTGAACTTGTCTTGCACCTGCCATTTTTCACGAACATTCTCCAACTGGTCAGCCTCGTAGTAGTACCATGTTGTAGTTGTACATTGAATGTCTAAAACAGGAACGGTCATATAAGTAGTATCTAATCCAACAACTACCAATGAACTGTCGCTCACGATAATTTCAGCACCTGTAATAGGATTGGTAATCGTGTCAGACCAATAGATCGTAACCGTCTGTTCAATAATCTGATCAATCACTTCATTGTAACCAACAATAGTTGTATCACAAATTGTAGAATCAATTGTTGAAGTCAACGCCTGTGGCTCTAACCAAGAGTAAGTCGGATCTACAGTAAGCGGTGTTGTTGAGTACACAGCAGGACGATTCAAAACTTCCCAGAAATTAAGCGTATCTCCTACAGGGAATCTGTAAGGGAAAGGAAGTGTCATGTTTTGTGTATACAACGTTGTATCTAACCAAGTTGTATCTGTTCCGTTTACAGAAGAGAATAAGTCGAAATTACGGTTGTTCACTAACCACACATATTGCTGAGAATTCTCGTCGTTTGTGTTTTCAAACAAACGAAGTGTTGTGTAGAATGATCCAGCCTCTCCGTCATCGCCAATGGCTGCAATAACTTCGTCGTCATAAAATCCTCCACCTGAACCTTGCGCATTGAAACGACTAATCGCTCCGTAGTATACTGAAGAGAAAGCAACGTTAACACCTGGAACAGTAACATTCGAAATTTCACAATCGAAACCGTCACCACCTCCAACTGATACACCTTGCTGCCAAGTAATTGTATTGAAATTAGAATCACCCAATCCAGGGATTAATATTGTACCGTTGTCTTGAGCACCTCCCATCGCTGGATAGCCACCACCGTGTGCAATTCCATAAAATTGCGTTACGTTGTAACCTCTGTTCATTGTAATGAACGAGTTACCTCCGTCGATTGACTTAGCAACACCACCATCAGATCCAATATACCAATCACCGTTTGGAGCTATTTCAAAAGTTTGAACGTCACTGTGAACATAGTATTGAGAACTACCAAAATCGAAGTTCGCTGCGATTTGCTCTGGTTGGGTGTTAGCACCTGCCTTCCAAAGTGTCACACCACCAACCCAACATACTCCAGGATCACCTGGTTTAACAGCCAAAGCTAAGTCATAGTATCCCTGACCATTGTCTCCGAAAACAGAGTATACGTTATCAATTCCAGTAGGCCATTTAACAGACCAAGAATCTCCTTTATCAGATGTATAAAAAACTCCTCCCATAATTCCACCTTGAGCATACAATACATATGCAACATTGGAATCATCGCGAGAGATTGAAATGCGAGTACGCTGCTTGTTGCTCATTCCTGAAGAAGCACCTACTTGAGCAAAGCTAGAACCACCGTCCAATGAACGGTAAATGCGTCCGTTGGAAACCCCAACGTAACAAACTGTTCCGTCCGCAGACCATTCAACGTCATGTCCGCCAGTATTTGGTATACCGGTAACACTCATGTTCGGAGCAGTCATCCCTGGTTCCCAATATCCAACTCCATCAGCACCTGCAATCCAGATTCTTCCTGGGATGTTCGCATCTGCATTTATATCATTTATGTACGCCCAGTTGTCGCCACTTGCAAACTCTGTTGGATCAGTACCTGGAACCAATTCCCAAGAAGCTCCTTGGTCAGTAGAGCGGTACATACCGCAACCAATAGATCCACTAGAACCGCTTCCGTCGAAACCTGATTCAAACTGGCTACCAGTTCCAATATATATGGCTCCATCCTCAGTTGCGTCTATAGTACTAATCGACATTACTTTTCCGAAGGAATCTAAAGACTCAACTCGAGACCAGTTATTACCTCCGTTGGTTGACTTGTAAAGTCCTCCAGTAACAGAACCCGCAAAAATCACATCGTTAGTGTAGGCAAGAATCGCACGCGTGCGGCCTCCGATGTTGTCAGGACCCATTTCCCACCAACTCATGTTTAATTCACGATTTCCCTGCATGCGGTCAACGTCGTTTACAGCCGCTGTCATTTCCACAACATCACTTACCTCGAAATTTCCTGTGATGAGGTTACCGCGAAGTTTCTTTAAAATGTCCACTGATTCGTTATACCCTTCAGCTTGAACGTTACGTGGTGCAAATGATGCACGCTCGTTGTTGGTTTCTACCAACATAAACGTTGCTGCTGCTGCAACAATAAATCCAGAGGATAAAAGTAGGTTTTTCACTTTCATAAATGCTAGGTTAAGCTTATAGTTGAATTCGGCGCAAGATAATTGAGAAATGTCTTATCAAAAAACGATTGGCCGCTTTTTATTTGCTTTTTTTTCCTTTCAATCGAAAAATACTTAAAACAAGTGTTTTTCAGCATGATAAGAAGATCTCACCAATGGACCACTTTCCACAAAGCGGAATCCCATCTTCAACCCCAATTCCTCGTACTCTTTGAATTGCTCTGGTGTCACAAAATCCTGAACTGGCAAGTGTTTACGCGTTGGCTGAAGGTATTGACCCAGGGTTAAAATATCTACTTGAACGGAACGCAAATCTTCCATGGTCTCTATAACCTCATCTCTGGTTTCACCAAGTCCAAGCATTACCCCGCTTTTTGTACGCATGCCCCCTTTCTTCAATCGGAACAACACTTCAAGTGAACGGTCATATTTCGCTTGAATACGCACTTGTTTGGTTAATCTTCTTACCGTTTCTAAGTTGTGCGAAACGATATCAGGCGCCACATCAATAATTCGTTGAAGATTCTCCCAATTTCCTGCAAAATCAGGAATCAATGTCTCCATAGTCGTTCCCGGCGATTTCGCACGCACCAATTCCACTGTTTTCACCCAAATCTCTGACCCGCCATCCGCAAGATCATCTCGGTCTACAGAGGTAATTACAGCATGCTTAACACCCATTAATTTAACGGAGTTCGCAACTCGCGCAGGCTCAAACGGATCTGCCTCCAACGGTTTTCCGGTTGCAACGGCGCAAAAACCACATGAGCGCGTGCAGACATTCCCCAAAATCATAAATGTTGCGGTGCCTTCTCCCCAACATTCACCCATATTCGGACAGTTTCCACTTTCACAAATCGTATGAAGTTTGTGCTCATCAACCAATGAGCGAACCTTTCTGTAATTTTCCCCGGTTGGGAGTTTCACCTTCAGCCACTTCGGCTTTGGAATTCTTTGTTGTTCTTGTTCCATCTTCTAATTTCCTTGCGCTACTTGTTGTATTTTCTACCTATATAAAAATGGACATAACCAGATACGAATAGCCAATGGTTCTTCGCTCCGTCGGGCAATGTTGCCAAAATTTGATTTGACATGATTTCAACTCTCTTTGGATAAGCCTCTGCCGACATACCGATCTCGAATCCTTTGATACCATCGCGGTAGTTGCTATATTCAAATGACATACTCGCCTTGGCGGAAAACCCTGGGACAAATGTCATTTCACCTAATCCGTTAAAATTACTTGCTCGTCCATAAATATTATCTACGAAATGTTCATTGGGATCGAATTTTTCAGTAGACAAACTGTACCCATTCAAATTCGGATCAATGATTAAAACTTCCAAATAAATAGGCCTCAACAAGGCCAACGACGGCCCCATTCCCCATGTACAAGAAACTTGAACACCTGATTTACGAAGCTTTTCAGCAATAACCTTCTTGTAGCCGTAATTCAATTTGAAATTGTACATGGCATTCTGCTTTCCAAAAACATAGGGTCGTGCACTAGGGTCTTGAAAATAAGACTTAATCTCTTTTTCATGCTTCACGAAATTGAAATCATAAGAAACTTGTCTAACCTTGAATGCTCCCTTGTTCTTGCCTTTGATATAAGAACCTCCCCAACCGTTCGTGCGGATGACCAGACCCCCGTATTTCTGATGCGAGTAGATGCCAATTACGCCTTCCTTAAATTCTTCTTGTGCCTGAGCACCTGAAAAAGAAAAGAAAAGTAATAAGAGTAAAGGCCATAGCTTCATACGACAAAGTTAGTGCAGGAGCGTTGAACATATCTTGCCAATAAAAACTAAATTCATATGTTCTATGTTAGTTTTGAAAAAAAATCACTCATGACAAAAATGTCCGTTCAATACACCAGCAACCTGCGTTGCGAGGTGATTCATACACAGAGCAACACTCAAATTGAAACTGATGCTCCACTTGACAATAAAGGAAAAGGCGAAAGATTCTCTCCGACCGATCTACTCTGCACCTCCCTAGCTACGTGCATTTTAACAACTATGGCTATTGCTGCTCAAGAGCGCAGTTGGAGATTTGAAGGAGTAACGGCGGAAATCGAAAAAATAATGAGCTCTACGCCGCGACGTGTCGGCGAAATAAAAATTCATTTCAGATTCCCTGATTTGGGCTACGACGATTTAATGAAGGAAAAAATTCAACGATACGCGCATGCATGTCCGGTTAGCAGAAGCTTACACCCAGACGTAGTTCAAACAGTGACGTTTGAATTTAACTAATTACTTCTGCGGAGAAACTTGGTCGTAGGCAGAGCATTTCTCGTGCTTCTTTTTACAAGATTGCACACTGAAAATTCCTAATCCAAGTAAAACGAAAAATAAAACACGTGCAGATTTCTTCATGGTATTCAATTGAGTTTCAAAAATAATTCAAACTACAGTTACTAAATCGCGAAATTGAAAGGCAGTTATCAACATATCAATGTAAGATTACTCTTGCTGCTAATTTCATTTGGCTGCTCTTTTGCGAATGCACAACCCTCTGAGGAAAAGCACACATTCCAAGGGTTAAACACTTCCTTCCCAAAAAACAAAAAACCTAACGAGTTATTGCTTTGGCTGAATAACAAAGGATACCCTTATGCCCAAATTGAGTTAGACACCCTCATAACTGAGCAAACGTATTCAGAATGTTTTTGGAATGTTACGCTAGGGAAGCAAATTGCACTCGATACAATCATTACACCGAACACTTTATTCAATAAGAAAACACTTCAACGGTGCATAAACTATCAACTCGGGCAACCCTATAGCACAGAAAAAATTCAAAAAGTAGCGGGTGCGCTCAACCAAATTACTTTTCTAAAACCTAACACTCAAGTGTCTGCTCGCATGCACAATGAAACATTCAGCCTAGCCATCAAAGCTGACCGAATGAAGAATAACATCATTTCTGCGCTTTTGGCTTTGCAGCCCAAACCCAACTCAACGCAGTCTATTCTGACTGGAAATATTGACCTCGAACTTTCGAATGCGCTTAAGCAGGCTGAAACCATCGAGTTCCACTGGAAAAGACCGCAACCAAAAAGTCAAAGTCTTGCATTCAAACTGGGCAGTCCCTTCACAGCTGGACTTCCTGTAGGGTTTCAATTTGAATTTGCTTCTTTCCTCAGAGACTCGACTTTTTCATCAACAGATCTATCATTACGCATTCTAACCAAAATGAATGATATGAATGGATTCTCGGCGAGCGTGAATAGATCCACTAACACCTATTTCCAAACTTCTTCTAGTTTTGGAAATACGCAAAACAAATCATACTCCCTGCGTTATGCCAAGTGCAGCCATGTTCCAAATGACATTAATTTTTATGTTGAAGGATTGGCAGGTAACCGTTCTATTCAATATGAGGCGAGTACTTCATTAAAGAAAATATATGCGCTAAAAGGAAAGGTGTGGTCGAAATTCAAAATGAACGAACTCCTTTTTGCGAATTTCAGCATGGAAGTAAACGCTACGTTTAGCGACTCGCTTTTCAACAACGAAATAACTCGATTAGGTGGAACGAAAAACCTTCGAGCATTTATCGAAGAGAGTATCTACGCCTCGCAATACGCTATGCTGAATTGCGATTTCGGGGTTGCTTTGGGTACAGAAATACAAGTCTTTGTTTTCGGAGATTTTGCTCATGTCCAAGCCCCTTCAATAAAAACGTATTACGACACGGGGTTAGGATTTCGATTTCAGCAGGAAAACGGATCTGTATCCATTACCTACGGTATTGGAAACATTGAAAACAATGGACTCCAATTAAATAATGGACGGGTGGGAATTACTTTCTCTTCGCGATTCTAAAAATACTTTTCCACAATTCTCAAAAGCCTTCACTCGCAAGGTAATTTTGAAACATGGATATTCTTTCTCTCATTATTGGCGCTATTTCAGGCGGAACTGTTGTTGCAGGTCTTTACCAGTTGAACCGTAAATCTTCGACCGGACAAAACGACGTGTCGTTTTTCAAAGCAGAACTTGAAAATGCCAAGGCCGAGTTAAACACGATGAGAGTTCGCGTTGAATCACTCATACATGAAAAAGCAACTACAACTGCATCCCTTGAAGCTGCATACAAGGCACTCGATTCTGAAAAACTTTTAATGGAAGACTTAAAGGCCAACTTAAAAGTTGAATTCAAAAATTTAAGCAACGATATTTTCGAAGAGCGTGTAAAAAAATTGAATGAAGCAAATGAGTCGCACCTCTCTGTAACCCTGAATCCGCTTAGAACAACCATTAATGAATTCAAATCGAAACTTGAAAAGACCGAACTTGAAAACGTTGATCGTTCGGCTCGATTAGAAAATGAAATTAAGAATTTACGCGAAGCCAGTTCCAACATTGGAACAAATGCCGAGAATCTCACCCGCGCATTAAAAGGAGACAATAAAGCTCAAGGAAATTGGGGCGAGATGATTTTAGAATCCGTACTCGAAAAAAGCGGACTTGAAAAAGGGAAAGAATTTATCGTTCAACATTCAGACACCAACGATGGTGATGAAACGATTCGCCCCGATGTTATTGTTAACCTTCCAGAAAACAAACACATTATCATTGATTCAAAGGTTTCTTTAACTGCCTATAACAATTTTGTCAACGCGCAAGACGACAAAGAAAAAAACACCGCCATGCGCGCGCATCTCGACAGCGTTCGCTCGCACATAAAATTGCTAAGCGACAAGAAATACGAATCAGCCGATACACTAACAACTCCTGAATTCGTGCTGTTGTTTATGCCCATTGAACCTGCTTTAATTGCGGCATTCAATGAAGACAACAATCTATTTTCTTACGCTTGGGAACGCAATATAATATTGGTCTCACCTACTACATTACTTGCAACCTTAAGAACCGTGGCAAGCATTTGGGCGCAAGAAAAACGTTCAAAAAATGCAGAAAGCATTGCCAAAGAAGCTGGGACTTTTATTGACAAGTTAGAAGGGTTTGTTTCATCCTTAGAGAAACTCGAATCTAATCTAACCACCGCTCAAAAAACACTGAGCACGGCAATGGGTCAGCTCAAAACAGGCAACGGAAATCTTCTTGGAAAGGCTAAAAAAATGAAAATTATGGGGGCGAAATCAGGAAGTAATTTCGAAAAACGCTTACCTTCGATTGATAATGATGAAGAAGAATCAACTGATGAGCAAAACTAATTTTTTTCGATTCGTATTATTTCTCATTGTTCCATTTTATTTCTCTTGCTCAGCTCCGAAAAAACTTCGTGAAAATCAATTCGGTTCGAACGAGTTCTATTTCCATCCGCTTGTAAACCTCATCCACAGCGGCAATGACACTTCAACAGTGTTATTGGAATTCGACGCAGATCAACTGCTCTACTCTAGAAAATCTACACACGAGAATTTCACAGCGCAACTTGAAGTTGAAATTACAATCAAAAAACAGCAAGCCCCAGCTGACACCCTTCGTTTTAATTTCACTCCTCCTCAGATGCAAGAATCAGGTGTTTGGCGAGAAGAAATTCCACTTCCTATTTCATTTGGAAATTCAGAAGTTCTTGTAAAACTGAAAGACATCAATCGAAGAGCCCAACACGAAAAAAAGTTCAGCTTTCTGAAGAATGAACTTCCTAGTACCTACGACATCAGGGTTACTTCAAACACGCTAGAAACCCCTATTTATGATCAGTACCTCGTGACTGGAGACACCATTCATCTTGACTTTCCGCGATTTAAGAATTCTGAATATCCGCCGGTAGAAATATTCGCCCTGACTGAAATACCAAATCTTCCTCCCCCTGCCTTTTCAAACAACTCTCCTGTTATTCCGGACTCTACTTCCTTCAGTATAACGAATTTAAATTTCGATGGCGGTCGCTATCACTTCATTGCTGAAAACAAATCATACCTCTTCCGAACTAAAAACTCGTCGCAGTTGTATTTGTATTCACACGGTGAATTTCCGAACACAACAGCACTCAAAGACTTAATCGCTCCTTTGAGATACATTACCTCAAAATCTGAATTTGAATACATCTACAATGTTCGTGACCCTTATGCTGGATTTTGTAATTTCTGGAAAGACTGCGGTGGATCGGAAGAAAAAGCCAAAGAATTGATTTCAATTTTCTTCAGAAGAGTGAACACATGTAATACCTATTTTTCTACAACCGTTCCTGGCTGGAGAACCGATCGCGGAATGATTTACATTATTTACGGAAAACCTACTCGTGTTGAAAATGTTGGTTACAGTGAACGTTGGATATACGGAGATGAAACAATTCCAGGTTCGTTTTCATTTTTATTTCGATATAAAAAAGACAATTTATCTGACAACGTATTCATCCTGCAGCGCGACGGAATGTATCGCAACAGTTGGGAACAGGCAGTAAACACTTGGAGACAAGGACGCGTATTCCGCGAATAAGGCTTACTTTTGCACTGTGAGACCTACAACATCATCTAAATCGCAAACGAATCTGATCATAGGCATTCATCCTTTGGAGGAAGCTCTTGACGCAGGAAAAAGCATAGACAAAGTTCTTTTCAATAAAGAATTACGCAGCGATAAAATTCGTCAATTAAAAGACCGACTTAAAAAAGAACACATTCCATTTGTTCTCGTTCCTGAAATTAAGTTGAACAAAATAACTCGTTCGAATCATCAGGGAGTTCTTGCCTTTATGGCGCCTATAATCTTTGCCGACTTCGAGAATGTCGTTGTGAATGAAGTCGAGAGTGGCGAACCACCTTTGTTTTTGCTACTCGACCGTGTGACCGATGTTCGCAACTTCGGAGCTATCTGCCGTTCCGCTGAGTGTTTTGGTGTGAAGGGTATTATTGTTCCCGAAGTAGGTGCGGCGCAAATCAATGAAGACGCTCTGAAAGCCTCAGCCGGTGCGCTCATGCATTTGAACATATGCAAAGTGAAGAATTTACTCGATGCTATGGACTACCTCCATGCTTCAGGCATTGGTTCAGTTGTTCTCTCTGAAAAAGCTACGGTAAGTCTTCAGGAATTTCAAAAATCGCGTGATCAGAATTTAGGCCTATGCATAATCATGGGTTCTGAGGAAGATGGTATAAACCCGCAATTAATGAAACGCGCCCATCAACTGGTTACCATTCCAATGAAAGGCAAGACAAACTCGCTGAATGTTTCTGTTGCAACAGGAATAGCCCTTGCGTCGCTTACAAGTTAGAATCTTGTTCCTATTGAAAAACTAATTTGCACCAGCAAATTGTCTATACTCGCCATTGAAATTAATGACGGATCGTACAAGTAATAACCGTCTTTGTTTTTGGTTATTATCATCGCACCGTCACAATAGAAATCGTCCTTTTTGTAGCCACCTCCAACGTTCCAATTGAACAGCGGCTCTCTTGGCTTTCCGGCAAGTTCTGTAAACACAGAGGTGCGGTAACCGACTCCTGCTCTTAATCGATAGACATCTCCAATACGAAATTCCGTTCCCAATTTAGCATTGTGCACACGCTTATAATTTTCTTGAATTGCTAAATTTTCAGGAGCAAACTCTGGAGTTCCTCCGGTTATACCATACATGACCATTTTAGAAAAATCACGTGTTTCATAATCGGCTGAGACTATTCCGAAATTACCCAAGATTAACGCAGCCCCTGCGCCCAGTGTTGCTGGCAACTGAGTTCCGTAATCAAAAATATTTTTATCTGAAGAATAGTTGTAATTCACAGCTCCGATTGAACTCTCCATTTTCGCTAAATAGTTATCACTAATCGATTGCTTGGATGCCGAATGCCAAAATGCACCAATACGCAAGTATGGAATGGGAACATATTGAACACCCAATTTAGTTTGAACTGAAGGACCTTTCGTTACAACATCTCCCGTGCTATTTTCTTCAATCAACGAGTAATTAATAGCAGTGCCATTTGAAGAAAATGATTCCGAATATGTCGAATTCCTTTCAAACACCACCTTGCGAAATGCGAAGGACGCTCCTACAAATAATTTATCTTCAAATGCTCTTGCAACTCCCAAACACGTTTCGCGTATGTACCCTTTCTCTTCTACGTTCTGACGTCTTGTGAACGTGTTATTATCTATGTTCACATGTGCATATGGATTGCTTATTCCGGGATTAATTAAATACGTTTCCCAAGCCAACCCGGCACCAAAAGGGAATGATGCTGAAACTTCTGTGTTAGCGGGATTGTAGTAGTTCAATTGATCTGTGTAAACATCGAGTAGTGATGATTGGTTATCACTCGACTCTAAATTATATTGGCGTCTGAATGTTTGTGTCCTTCCATAGGCCAGTCCATATATCCAGGGACCCCATCCGTTACCTGCTGTTCCAAAAGTTGAAGTAAACCCAAAAGTATTTATACCTAATCCTGTTGCTGAAGAAGATGAAACTCGATTGTTAAAATCCACATTCGTTGAACGCGAAAGCAGACTCAATCCGAATTCCATGTTCTGCTTTTTATAAGCCGCTATTCCCGCGGGATTCTGAAAGAAATTAGTGAAGTCTGCACCCAATGCGGTATAGGCTCCTCCCATTCCCAAAGCTCTGTTTGTATACGCTCCAAAAGTGTTGGAAAAGCGAAGGGCATCATCTTCATTTTGCGCAAAACCGAATTGCACACTGCACATTAAAACTAATGCTAGCGAAACTATTTTCCTCTTTCGAAGAACCTTGTGTAACTTCTTGTTCAACATCTTGCTTCGCATCAAGGTCTTTTACCTGGTGAAGTTGTCCTTGAAGGAGAGCTTGGAGCAGGGGTTGATCGTGTTGGAGTCGATCGAGATGGAGACGGAGAACTATGTGATGGCGTTGAAGGTTTCGTTGGGGTCGATCTTGACGGCGATGGCGAACTGTAACTTGGTGCAGGACGCGAAGGACTTGTGTAAGTAGGGGACGTTGTTCTTGAAGGTCCTGAATTCGTTGGACGCGTGTAAGCAGGAGTTGATCGTGAAGGACTCGAATAAGATGGACTTGTTGGAGTATTCGTAGAAGACGGTCTTGAATAAGTTGGATTCGAATAGTTGTAATTGTTCGCGCGTGAAGGAGCAACTGGCTGAGGTGTGCGCGATGTTTCACTAATCGGTTGAACCAAACTTTTTTGAAGAACACCACGTCCGTATGCGGAAGAATTTCCGGTTCCTACGCTTGTAGGTCTGCGATGATGGTGTGTAACATTCGGTGTTTCACCCCCTCCATTTGAGCCTCCCCATCCTACGTTATTTCCATTCCAGCCATTTCCGTTTCCGTACCACCCATTTCCATAACCGTAACCTCCCCAACCCAATCCACCTAGGCCATAGCCGTATGGATTGTAACCATAACCTCCATAGGGATTGAAAGAACTGTAGGGGTTATATCCATATGAATTGTAACCATAAGGATTGTAACCGTAGTTGCCGTATCCACCAAATCCACTGTATGAGTTGTATGGGCTTAAAGAATTAAAACCCATTCCGTATCCGTTGTTGTAATTGGAAAACGCATTCAAACCGTAACTCAATTGCCATCCGCTAATCGGATTAAACATTGCTCTTGGATTTGTTCCACCATTTAATGAATTAGCGCGACTGGCAGAATTCGGGTCATAGTAATCATCTCCTGTTCCCGCTGCATTCGCTAGGAGTGAATTGTCGTAAAACAATTCCTTTCCATTCCAATACATTTCATCGTCTTCAGCACGCGTACGATCGTCGGTCAAATTTTCAAAACTCGCACAAGAACTTAAAGCAAGAACTGTCGTGAAGAAGTAAAAATTTCGTTGTAACGCTTTCATAATCGTATGGATTTGATAGTTTAAAGGTAATAAGGTTTTACATTTGCAACTTCGAAAAAAGAAAAAAAATGGCCGAGAAAATTCCGACAAGAAAAGAAGATTACTCTAAATGGTATAACGAACTTGTGATGCAAGCCGATTTGGCGCAACACAGTGAGGTGAAAGGTTGTATGGTTATAAAACCTTATGGCTATGCAATTTGGGAGAAGATGCGTGATCAATTGGACCTTCGCTTCAAAGAGACGGGTCACCAGAATGCCTATTTTCCCCTGTTGATCCCGAAAAGCTATTTGAGTAAAGAAGCTGCGCATGTTGAAGGATTCGCCAAAGAATGTGCCGTTGTAACTCATTACAGACTGAAGTCTCAAGATGGCGGTGTTGTAGTTGATCCAGATGCAAAACTTGAAGAAGAATTAATCATCCGCCCTACCAGTGAAACCATTATCTGGAACACATACAAAGGTTGGATTCAGAGTTACCGCGACCTCCCCTTGCTCATTAACCAATGGGCGAATGTTGTTCGTTGGGAAATGCGCACGCGTTTATTTTTAAGAACTGCAGAGTTCTTGTGGCAAGAAGGGCACACCGCCCACTCTACCGCGCAAGAAGCGATTGAAGAGACAGAGCGCATGCTTGATGTATACGCAGAATTCGCAGAAGACTTCATGGCCATGCCGGTTGTAAAAGGAAGAAAGTCAGAGAGCGAACGTTTTGCAGGCGCGTTGGACACCTTGTGCATTGAGGCTTTGATGCAAGATGGAAAAGCACTTCAAGCAGGTACATCTCACTTTCTTGGACAAAATTTCGCGAAAGCCTTCGATGTGAAATTCGCAACGAAAGAAGGAAATTCGGAATACGTTTGGGCAACTTCTTGGGGAGTGAGCACGCGTCTTATGGGTGCGCTAATCATGACACACAGCGACGACAAGGGACTTCGCGTTCCTCCTAAACTGGCTCCTATTCATGCAGTAATTGTCCCTATCTATAAAGGACTTGAGCAACTTGAAGTCATTCGTGAAAAAGTTCTTCCCCTTGTGAAGGCATTGAAAGCAAAAGGTATTGTGGTGAAGTTCGACGATGACGACAGCAAACGCAGCGGTTGGAAATTCGCTGAATATGAATTGAAAGGTGTTCCCGTTCGTTTGGCTATTGGTCCAAAAGATTTGGAAAACGGAACCGTTGAAATTGCACGTCGCGACACTTCTGAAAAATCGACTGTGTCGTTCGAAGGAGTAGAAAGCACCATTGAAAATTTATTGGAAGAAATTCAAGCGAACATGTTCAATCAAGCCTTGGAGTTCAGAAATGGACACATGACTGAAGTTGACGATTACGAGACATTCAAAAAGTTGCTTGATGAAAAAACTGGATTTTTCTTAGCGCATTGGGACGGCACAGCAGAGACAGAAGAGTTGATTAAGCAAGAAACCAAAGCTACTATTCGTTGTATACCTTTCGATGGTCCAACTGAACCTGGCGTTTGTATGGTTACAGGAAAGCCCAGCGAACGTCGTGTATTATTTGCCAGAGCATATTAATATGGAAACAAAGGACCTTATTCTTGCCTTACTGAAAAACAAAAGCGTACTCAAACAAGACGTTTTTCATAACACCATTGCCCAATTCAATTCATTGAAGGAAGTCTTAAAAAACACCATTCAGGAATTAACGGTTCAGTTTGGCAATACTGATTCACGTGTAACTTTTGAATACCGCGACAGAGGGGCTTTTCAATGTGAGGTTCGTGTAGCGGGTGACTTGCTCATTTTTCAAATGCATACCAATGTTTTTCAATTTGAGCAAGAAAGTAGTTTTTGGCAAACTGGTTATTTGAGAGAAAACCCAGCGAACAGTTACGTAGGAACCATTAACGTTTACAACTTCCTTTCAGACTCTTTTCGCTACGACAGAACAGCTGACGTAGGTTATTTGTTGGCACGTGTTTTCATAAACAAAGAAAACCATTTCGTGGTTCAAGGAAAAAAGCAATTGGGAATCATGTTCAACGATATTGTTGCTTCAAACTTCGACACGGCGAGCCAAGTAAAATTTGTTGATCAAGTTATCCTTTATGCACTGAACTTCGATTTACTTATTCCACCATACGAAAATCTTCATCAGATTACGGTTGAAGAAATGCAAGACATCAATCACAGCGGAAGTTTGGCAACTGGAAAGCGAATGGGGTTTCAATTTAGCACACTGAAGTAAGAGGCTGTTTTTCGTTTATCTTAGTATTGTGATTGCCGACATTCGGATATTAATTCTTGTGCTTACATTCTGCATTTGTAACCCGATGGAATTTTTGGGTCAAGGGGGAAGTTATACCTACCGCCAGGTGGCTATTCTCGATTTAACCGAGCGCAATGACGAACCCGATTCCTCGCGTGTAAGAGCCTGCAGACATATCCTTCAAGTTACTGGTGTTCCATATGTAGAGACAGCCAATTTAAATGAAGCACTCAATCACCAAATTGTTTTTATCTCTCCGAGAATCTATTCCAGCACATTTAACGAAGATGAGATTTTAGCTATTTCAGAATATGTAAATGGCGGAGGAACTCTTATTGCTTCAAACAATTCAGCCCCAGAACTCAACTCTCTTTTTGGTATTCTCGATTATCAAACAGACAATTTATCAAAGCGATTTATTTGGAACATATTCGCTGAATCGAATTATTTCGATCGAATAGATGACCCAAGAGAAATCTTTGTTTCACTTGGTGACACCACAAACAATGAACCTATTTTCAATCACAAGTTGTTAATGCCCGCTGGCGGAGTAGAAGTTCTCGCCAATTATGAAAACTACTTTCCTGCATTGATAAAAAAAGAAACTGGTTTAGGGAGAACATTTCTTTTTGGGGTTGATTTCAAAGATATCGTTGGAAGAAATCTCCTCAATAGAGATCTAGAGGCTCAACGAAATTATTCCAATAGTTTCGAACCGACGACAGATACTTTTATTTTCTTCATTTTAAACATCATTCGCAAACACATGCCGAGCAATGTTCGCTGGCACACATGTCCTTCATGTCAGGATGCCGTATTCATTCTTACGCACGACATTGACTCGCAGACAGCAATTGACACTCTTTCGAGCTTTGTGACATACGAAAACAACTTGAATCTCAACGCTACGTATTTCCAAACGGTTCGATACGTTAACGACGATTGGATGAACGCATTTTACACAAACAACAACAGTAAAATCGCGAACATCATCGCGAACAACCAAAGGCTAGGAAGTCATTCTGTCGGGCATTTCCCTGATTTCAACGAGGATTACATACCCGTGGGAAGTCCGGGCAATACAATGGCCAACTACACGCCATACTATCTTGACGCAATCGGGCAAACCACTGGAGCATCTGTATACGGTGAATGTGAAATCTCAAAATTTCATCTTGAAAACGATTTTAACGTCCCAATTCATTCATTTCGCGCTGGACATCATTGTTATCATGAACGCCTGCCAAAAGTATTATCAGAACTCGGATACAGATACGATTCGAGCTTACCGGCCAATGATGTATTAACGAACTTTCCTTTCTTCATGACAGACGAAAGAATTTTCGGAGGGGAATTAACCAATGTCTTGGAAATTCCAATTACGATTTCAGACGGAAGCTCTTCATTCCCAATTAACCTCGACAATTACCCATCGAATGTTGCAAGATGGAAAATAGTAACGATAAAAAATGCAGCTAATGGAGCTCCTACAGTATTGCAAATTCACCCGAACAGATCGTACAAACTTCTGGCCCAACAAAACTTTTTCTCGCAACTTCCATATGGAATAAAATATATGTTCATAGATGACTTTGGAGACTACTGGAGAGAACGAATCAATTCAAGACTATATAGCGACTACAATCCAGTGGATAGCACCATGGGAATCTTCCTCATGGATTTCAATCCAGAAAAAGAATATGCGGTAATTATCGACAATTATACCGATACGACGCATTGCAAATTTTATGACGGGTTTGGAAACAGGTTATATCCGTGCATTACCCCGGGGCCATTTGATGAAACACGCTTCTGCAATTTTCAATATAACAATCCAAATGAAAATTATTGTAGTATGCCATACACTGTCGAGGTAGATACCTACTCCAACAATTCAATTAAGATTTTTCCTAATCCAACAACAGAGGCTTTTACTATTGAAAGTTCTATTAACGACATTGGAAAAACCGTTCAACTTTACGATGCGTTAGGCAACTTGATTCTTGAGAAAAATATTCAGTCTTCTTCCGAAAGAATAAATGTAACGCAATTCGCTCCGGGTGTATATTCCGTTCGATTCGCGCAAGTGACTTATCGACTGGTGATTCAAAACCAACAATAAAAAAAAACAGTCACTTTCATGACTGTTTTCATTTTTACTAAAAAAACTAAAACTACTTCTGCGGTTGCTCTCTTGGGTGAGTGCGACGGTACTCCTTAGCTGCAAGCCACTTTGCTTTTTGACTTTCATCTAAAATAGCGAATGCATTTTGCTCGTGTGAATACAAAATCGCTTCTTCTCTAACTTCGAAATCTGGAGCACCTTTATGGTCTGCTACTAAGTCAGCCAGATTCTTCTGAAACTCTTCGTTCACCTTGAAAATTGCTTCTTTTTGTGTTGGCGTCAATGCATAGATATCCGCCATCTTATTGGTTTGCTTTTCGGTTCTTTCAGCAACCATTCTATTTTTTTTGTTATTTGCGATTACACTCTGTGCAATTACAATTCCGCCTGTTACCAGCAGTGCCAGACTAAAGAAAATAATTAGTTTCTTTTTCATTTGTTTTTTAATTTTATGTTAGTTGATTTTTATAGAAAGAAGACCTTCCTTGATTAAACGAGTTACAAAAACTACTTTACCATTGTGATCTACACAATCAGGAACAGCAGCAAGATTGAAGGGTATTTTTATTTTCGCAATGAAATGAATCGCCGGATCCATAAACATGGGAAACTCAACTTCCTTGCCTTGCCATTCTAAAACCACATTCTCTCCTTTTCTTTTGATTAAGAAAAGAACGTTTTGCCGAATTTCAAAAACACTGCTCTCCGCTATATCTGCAACCGAATTGCCTTGCGTCAAAAGATTCTTAATATTTATTTTCTGGCTCGCAGAAATTTCACGCTTGAATCTATTCACGCTGTCTTGAAGCGATATGGATGATGACATGGCAGAAAATAAGTCTGAGAAATAATGCTGATGATCTTCTCTTGCGCTATTTCGCAACATTTCTCGAGGCAAAAATTTTCTTAAGGAATCGTTCGTTTTAGAAAACTCTAAAACACTTTCAATAAGCAAATCAGTCCAGGTGTAACCCAACATGCCTAAGGTCACATGAATTGACATTTCATCATTCGTCTCTGCCTGATGCATGATACCGCGTGGAATGTAAATAAGATCGCCAGCTTCAGCTACGATGGTCTCTTCCACTTCACCCACTTGATATTTGCCCGGGGCAAATTCCATGAGCTTATTCGGAAGAGAAACGGGATTGTCTTTGTAAATCTTCCATGTTTTCTTACCATGAATTTGAAGTACAAAAACATCATGCGTATCGTAGTGCACTTTAAAACCTTGACTACCTTTCGGTGTAATGTATACGTTCGTTTGAAAGCGCTGATAAAATTGCTTCGACAAGTTGCTTACCAATTCACCCAAGCCTGCCACGTGTTCATGCAAACCAGACAGCACAATGGTAGAGCCTTCAACAAAATGTTTTAACAGATTCGAAGTCACAACCTTCTCGCCCATAACGTACTTCTCACTTGGAACATCTTCCTTCGCATTCGTTAATCGCGTTGACGGAAACTTAAGTGTCTCGTTGTACAAGTACTCTTCAATCGCCTGATAAGAAAGCGCAGGAGAAAAATAATCACTTCTATTGCGTTTAATGTGAATGAATTTTTTCTCGAAATATTCCGATTCAAATTCTTCAAAACTCAAGGGAGAAATTACCCAAGGAAAAGAATAAACAGGATTGCTCATCACTTGTTCTAGTCAGCGTAGCGCGTTACGTCTGAATCATTGGTATCATAATTACCATAGTCATAGGAATCTGCAAATGCTCCCAAATCGTATGAACCGCTGTCGTAACTATCTGCCGCTGGATCTGCGTATGTGCTAACATCGCTGTCTACACAACCTGTAATTCCGACAGACATTGTAGTAAGCGCCAAAGCCACCGCAACGGAGCTTAGCTTTAACGAATAAATAGAATTTGTCGACTTTTTGACATCGGCCGTGCGAACATCCGAATCGACTAGAGTTGGTTTGTTTTCCATAGGTATAGATTAATGTTTACAACAAAATTGCCGTATTAACCTCAACTTGGAAATACTCCCTAAGTAGTAATTTTAGATCATTTGCGAGCTTTGCATTAAGGGAAAATTAACGTTAAAGAACAGGACCTTCTTTTTTTAAACCCATCTAAAAACAACTGCAGACATTTTGGAAGATAACTGTCTCATTTTTTCACTTGGCTTTAGGATCATTTTCCCTTGTTTCATTTGAAAAGACTGACGCTCGCCAGTGCTCAATTCTATTAAATCCTGAGCTCTACCTTCCCTTTGCCAAGGCAATAAAATTTCACGTGGCAATTGTTCGCCTTCCTTCAACAAAACAAAAGCGTATTTCTCGCTGTTTTTTCCTTCAACAAAATAAATATTATTGTCTTGAAAAAACTCAACGCTTTTCGTGCCATATATCGCCTCTGAATGAACACTTGTCCACTCGCCTATTTCCCTCAATCTGCTGTTCACTTCATCGGGAAAAACACCTGTAGCCGTCGGGCCAACACCTAACAATAAATTTCCGCCTTTGGCTACAACTTCAACCAACCTGTGAATGACTTCGCGAGATGACTTGTATTTGTCATTGGCAATAAATCCCCAAGCATTTCCTAACGTCATGCATGTCTCCCAAGGATAATCCAATCTTCCTTCAGGAATGCGCTGCTCTGGCGTTCTATAGTTTTCATATTCTCCATGCACTGTTCTGTCTACCACCAATGTTCCTGGATTATTCTTTCGCGCTATCTCGGCTAAGCGCGGAACATTCACATCTTGACTCCATGCTGGGATCGGACATTGCCAAGAGAGAACTTCATCGTTCACGGTTTCCAACGGACGCACCCATCCGCCGTCTAGCCAAAGCATATCTACCTTTCCGTATTCAGAAGTTAATTCTGAAATCTGATTCGCGGTATAGTTCTGAAAACGCTTCCACTGTTCTGGAAATTTTCGAATGTCGTAATTGTTATTGCGCTCTCCTGTTGCAAAGGCATGCCACCAGTAATAATCGGAATGCCAATCAGGTTTCGAAAAGTATGCTCCGATGAAAAAATATTCTTTTCGAAATGCATTGAAAACTTCTCTCGTCACATTCGATTTTGGATTCGATTGAAAAGGACCATTGGTGATTTTAAAATCGGAGTATTTGCTATCGAACATGCAGAACCCATCGTGATGCTTCGTTGTAAAAACCAAGTATTTCATACCTGCATTCTTTGCCGAAGTGGCCCACGCTTCCGGATTGAATTGTGTTGGATTGAATTCCTTCGACAAACCGAAATACCATTTCTTGTAATCTTCGTAATCCAAAGCGGTGTCTCTTCCCACCCAATCTTCGTTGCAGATAGACCAAGACTCTACAATACCTGGCACTGCATAGATTCCCCAATGAATAATAATTCCAAATTTCAAATCGCGCCAATGTTCTAGATTCTCACGAACCGAAGGATCATTCGGGTAGGTGTATGCTGGCGATGGTTGTGACCACGCCATAGAACTAAAAATCAAAAACAGAACTAAACAAATATTCTTCATTTCAATAACAATCTAAATAAACATTGCACACACTGCAATGACGGTCCAAGGTATTGTAACATTATCATATCCCTTTGCAGAAAAGGCTTCAGCCAAAGTACTCGAAACAGCAATGGTTAGCACCAACCAAACGTGTTCATTCGTCACGTTTCCACCCAAGAAATAAATTACCAACATGGTGCTTACAACCAAAAACGCAAGCGATCCAGCAACACTCTTTTTTTGTTTTCCAACAGCATAAGGCTTCCACGGCCAACGCTTACCAACAAGGGCCGCTGCAGGATCGGCTAACGCCATGATTAAAATTGGCAGATAAAAAAACATGGTATTCCCCTTCCAAACACTCGCTAAAAAAGATGTGTAAACCGCCAACGGATAACACAGGCTTCCAACGGTGTCGCGATCCACAGCATTAATCGATTTCAAAAAATTAAATTTGATACTTGTTGAAAGTAATATCGCAAATGTTGCGCAGAGTACCAGCACCCACCAATGATTGCTCAGCATGACTGGAAATAACATCGTCA
>JBDLUS010000233.1:0-3511 GCA_039805165.1 Bacteroidota bacterium
TCCGCTTGCTAAATCGTGAACGAAATAATTCGCCATGCTGCTCCAACGGTAAATGCCTTCGCTTTCTGTTTCAATCAGCAACATGGTTTCATCTGCATTGAAACTGTAATTGTCGAACGCATGCATTTCATTCCCGAAAATCTTCTTTGCGGTTGTTATGGACTTCAGTGTATCTCCGTTTGCGAAGCCGCATTGAATAATGGTTTGTCCGTTTATATCCGAACTCATCACGTCTGAAAACGTTTCACCGTCTTTCATTGAGTTGAATCCGCCAAGGTATTCCGCGTTGAATTCGCGGCTGTTCCAAATGAGTTCGTTGGTAATTTTTTTCTGTGCATTTATGCCGAAGGCGGCAGCCAAGAAAAGCAAAGAGGCAAGGGTCTTTTTCATAATTAAAATCAGTTCCGAAAGATAAGCCGAATGCAGAAGATATGCAATTGTGCCGTTAATTTGCGGCATGAATTTGAAATTAGCCACACTCGCAATGGTGGCAGTTGCATTCAGCAGCTGCAAACAACAATTGGTTTTGGATTCGCTTCCTGTTACAGCGGAGCCAGGTCCTGTCACCTATGAGCAGGAACGTCATTTCAAAAACATTCATCAGATTACTTACGGCGGGAACAACGCCGAGGCTTATTGGAGTCCCGATGGCAAGCAATTGATTTTTCAAAGCGACAACTCGAAGTGGGGTGTTGGTTGCGATCAGATATTTTTATTGAATGTGGAAGCGAAGGCAGACAGTTCGAAGCGTCAGTTGGTTTCAACCGGATTGGGTAGAACAACTTGTTCTTGGTTCATGCCCGATGGAAAGTCGTTCCTTTATGCATCAACACACAAAGGCGGAGAGTCTTGTCCACCGCCACTTCCAAACACCGGAAGATACGTTTGGCCGTTGTACACTTCTTATGATATCTACACCGCAGACCTTCAAGGAGAGGTAACAAAACAGTTAACCGATTCGCCGCGTTACGATGCAGAAGCGACCATTAGCCCGAAGGGAGATCGAATAGTTTTCACTTCATTAAGAAACGGTGATTTGGATTTGTATACCATGAATTTAGATGGAAGTGACGTGAAGCAAATCACGTTCGACTTGGGTTACGATGGGGGTGCATGTTTTTCACCAGATGGAAAGAAAATCGTTTGGCGCGCGTCACGTCCGAAAACCAAAGAAGAAATTGAAGCCTACAAATCTTTGTTGAAGGAAGACATGGTTGAGCCTTCAAACTTGGAAATCTTCGTTGCGAACGCAGACGGTTCAGATGCCCACCAAGTAACTTCTTTGGGAAATGCAAACTGGTCGCCCACCTTCACTCCGAAAGGCGACAAGGTTCTGTTCTGCAGCAATCACAACAGTACGCGCGGATTCCCTTTCAATTTATTCTTGGTGAATTTAGATGGAAGTGGATTGGAGCAAGTGACTTACGATACGGAATTCGATTCGTTCCCGATGTTTTCACCCAATGGAAAATACTTGGTGTTCTGCAGCAACCGTCACAACGGAAGAACGCGCGACACGAATATCTTTATCGCGGAGTGGATTGACTAATCTGTCTTTTGAATTTTAAGAAATCTTGAATCACCGCGAAGGTGAGTAGTGGAAGGACAATCACGACAAGTGGATTTTCATTCCAAGCTTCTGCAAACTGAAGTTTAAATAAGGCAATAACGGCGTGGGTCATTCCGCAGCCCCAGCAGTGAACACCAAAGATTGCAGTGAACAAACAGGGAATGCCTATGTCTGCAACGTTGAATACGTTCAGCACAACGGCAATGCATTCGTAAATAATAACTCCGGAAACTATCCAGTTCTTTCGCAAGTATTTAAGAAATATGTTCAAGAGAATTATCCTTCGAAGGTGATCGATACAACGAAGGCGCGAGAGCGCAACTTGTCTATTGGAAGCGCATACTTCGTTTCTTCGTGAATGAGTAAATCGGGAAGACCAATACTCGTTTTGAATTCAATAGCAAATTTGAAAAACGGAAGGAAGAAATCGAATCCACCTCCAGCTTCAATGCAATAGTCGTTGCTCTTCAACTTCACAACAATTTCACTCGATTGGTTGTTGCTCACATCTTTTTGCGATTGCATATCACGCGCATACTTTCCACCCAATAATCCGTATGCTGCGAAGTTTCCCGTTCTATTCGTTCTAAACTTCACCAAGACAGGAAATTCCAACCAAACACTTGAGATGGGTTTGGTCTGCGTATCGATCTTGTTGTTCGCCTTCAAAAATTGATATTGAAGTGAACGGTCTTGAAAAGATAATCCTGGTAAAAAGCGCACATTCACGTTGGGAAGCGGATTGTACGAGGCAAGTATGTGCAAGTTGAATCCAGCTTGCGGAACATTCGTTATACTCAATAACGAATCTTGAAATGAAAAATCAGGTTTGTAGTTAATGAAGAACGAACTCTGATTGCCGCTTAACGCAAATCCAAAATGATATTTTCGGTAATCGAATTTGGCTAGGTTCATTGCAGCACGATCACGTTGCGCAAAAGTGGTTAGTGCAATGAAGCTAAATAAAAATGCTGCGACTAATTTTTTCATTGTAGTTCTTTCAACATGACGGTTCTAAATATCCAAGGCACAATAAGCGAAAAGATAAGTGAGCTCAACATCATTCCCGATATACCTGCTGCAACTACCGTTTTCACCGATGTCATGGTGTTAACGCGTTCAATGTAGCTTTGTTGTATCTCTTCTTTTGTTAAATCTTTCAGTTGCTCATTTGTAGAAGTTATGGCATTCACTTCTTCAGGGGTGTCCAACGCTTCTTCAAGTAATTTATAATCGGCAGCGCGCTTAATGTTCATGTCATTCGATGCTGAATAATAAACACCAATCGAAAGTCCAATGGCTACACCATAAGCAACACCCGCGCGTAATGACAATTTGAAATCGTCGAAATAACTTCTTACTTGTGGTTCTGAGCTATACGTTTTGTAAAGGGTTATCACTATCAATGACAGCAAAAAAACGAGATTCAAGAGAACACCTTTCGGTTGTGCTCCTGCATAATTGTAGGCAAAGTAATAACCTAGTGCAAAGCGCAATCCCAACCACAATGCTGCTAACGAAAGGGCATAGCCCCAGATACGCCAAGTGCTCATTACGAATTCATAGTTACTAAGAACTCTTCATTCGACTTCGTGCGTTCAATGCGATCTTTCACGAACTCCATGGCTTCAACCGGATTCATATCTGCAAGGTGTCTGCGAAGGATCCACATGCGTTGAAGCGTGTCTTTGTCTTGCAACAAATCTTCGCGACGTGTTCCTGAAGAAAGAATATCAATGGCAGGGAAAATACGGCGATTGCTGATCTTACGATCCAATTGCAATTCCATGTTACCCGTTCCTTTGAACTCTTCGAAGATTACTTCGTCCATCTTACTTCCGGTATCTACCAAGGCCGTTGCAATGATCGAAAGCGATCCGCCGTTTTCAATCTTACGCGCAGCTCCGAAGAAACGTTTTGGTTTTTCCAAAGCATTCGCTT
>JBDLUS010000234.1:0-5186 GCA_039805165.1 Bacteroidota bacterium
TCCTCTTCCAAATGATGGCTATGCAAAACATTAGTGTTTTGAATGCCTACGAAGTGAAGAAGATTGTAACCGGATGTCCGCATTGTTTCAACACATTGAAAAATGAATATCCTGAATTGGGCGGAAACTACGAAGTGGTTCACCACACGCAATTGATTCAAGATTTATTGAATACAGGAAAATTGAAAATCGAAGGCGGAGAATTCAAAGGAAAGAAAATCACTTTCCACGATCCGTGTTACCTCGGAAGAGGAAACGGAGAATACGAAGCGCCTCGTCAACTCATACAAGCACTCGATGCGGAATTGGTTGAAATGAAGCGTTGCAAAACCAACGGATTGTGTTGTGGTGCAGGTGGCGCGCAAATGTTCAAAGAAGCCGAAAAAGGAAACAAAGAAGTAAACGTTGAACGCACAGAAGACGCGCTAGCGGTGAAGCCTAGCGTTATTGCAACCGGATGTCCGTTTTGCAACACCATGATGACCGATGGCGTGAAGCACTTCGAGCAAGAGCACACCATAGCAGTGAAAGACATTGCTGAATTAATTGCAGAAGCAGTAGATTTGTAAAAATAGTTTATCATGAAATTATTAGAAGGAAAAGTCGCTATCATTACTGGCGCATCTCGCGGAATAGGAAAAGGAATCGCTGAAGTGTTCGCCGATCAAGGCGCTACTATCGCATTCACCTACGCATCATCTGACGAAAAAGCACGCGCATTCGAAGCTGAATTGGCTGCGAAAGGCGTGAAAGCAAAA
Organism: Bacteroidota bacterium; assembly: GCA_039805165.1. Taxonomy (GTDB): domain Bacteria; phylum Bacteroidota; class Bacteroidia; order Flavobacteriales_D; family Sanyastnellaceae; genus CAIZGX01. Next base: position 759 of record JBDLUS010000234.1, read on the forward strand.
GGATACAAAAGCGATGCTTCAGATTTCAACGCAGCACAAACGCTCGTAGACGAAGTGGTAGCTGAATTCGGAACCGTAGACATCTTGGTGAACAACGCAGGAATCACACGCGACACGTTGCTTATGCGCATGAGCGAAGAGCAATGGGACGAAGTACTTCGCGTGAACTTGAAATCTGTTTTCAACTTAACGAAAGCAGTAATCAAACCTATGTTGAAAGCGCGCAGCGGTTCAATCATTAATATGACATCTATTGTAGGTGTTACAGGAAACGCTGGACAAGCCAACTACGCTGCATCGAAAGCAGGTATGATTGGATTCACGAAAAGCGTAGCGCAAGAATTAGGCTCTCGCAACATCCGTTGCAACGCCATTGCTCCTGGATTCATTGAAACCGAAATGACTGAGAAGTTAGATCAGAAAGTGGTTGAAGAATGGAGAAACACCATTCCTTTGAAGCGCGGCGGAACTCCTACAGACATTGCAAACACAACACTTTATTTAGCATCTGAATTAAGTTCATACGTTACAGGACAAACGCTTCACGTTTGTGGTGGTATGCACATGTAAGCTATGGCGCACTTAATCACTCAAGCATCTCCGTGGCTCTTGAGCCTTTGTGTTTGGGTAGGATTGGCCTACGCCACAGCCCTTTACTTTTTCGGAAAATCGAAAGAGTCTTGGTCAACTCCCTTTAAATTTCTTCTAGCAAGCATGCGATTCCTTGTGGTCTCGCTGCTTGTTCTTTTGTTGTTCCAACCGCTTCTTGAAACCATAGAAACACGTGTTGAAAAACCGGTTGTTGTTTTAGCACTCGACAACAGTCAGTCTGTTGTTTCAGCCAAAGACTCGAACGAGGTTCGAACAACTTTTTTAAATAATTGGAAAGGTCTTTCCGAAAAACTAGGTGCCGATTATGAAGTGGTTCCCTTGCTTTTCGGAGATGAAGTTTCGAACGGAAACGATGCTACTTTTTCCAATCAGATTACACACTTCGGCAAGTTGCAACGCGCATTAGACGCGCGCTTCAGCGGAAGAAACCTTTCGGCGTTGGTCATAGCCTCTGATGGACTTTACAACAAAGGTCCTCATCCGGTTTCCAACTTAAAACAACTCAACATACCTGTATTTACAGTTGGTTTAGGAGACACCACTCTTCATCGCGACTTACTCATCTCAAACATTAGCGCGAACAAAATTGCTTACCTCGGAAACAACTTCCCTATTCGATTAAATGTGGAAGGAAGAAAAGCTCAAGGAACCAGCACGGTCATTACCGTTTCGAAAAACGGTATTCAATTGGCTTCGCAAAGTGTGAGTTTCACTTCCGAAAGAGAGTTCAAAAACGTTGAATTTTCATTGCCTGCTGATCAAGTTGGAATTCATGCCTACACCATTACCATTCAAGCCATAGACAACGAAGACAATACTCGAAACAACACCGAGCAAGTATACATCGAAGTCATAGACAACAGACAGAAAGTATTAATCCTAGCGAACGCTCCTCACCCCGACATCACTGCCATTGCCGAAGCGCTTCGCCTTCAAGAAAATTATGAAGTAACGGTTCAAACCGTTGATCTGTTTACAGACAACGTGAACAATTACGACATGCTCATTGCCTATCAAATTCCGTCGTTGGGTGGAAGAGGAAACAACGTCGTGCAAGAAGCTTTCAAATCGAAAATTCCATGTTGGTTTATTCTCGGTGCACAAAACGATTTCAACGCCTTCAATGCATTGAATGGCGGTTTCTCGTTGAACGGGTACCAATCTAAACTTTCAGACATTAACGCCTCGCTGAATCCATCATTTAGCTTCTTCTCACTTTCGAATGAATTTGCACAAGCCCTGCCTCTGCTTCCGCCGTTGGCCGTGCCTTTCGGGAATTATGCAGTAGGACCTGAAGTGCAAGCTTTGCTTAATCAGCGCATTGGGAAGATTGCAACCGATGTTCCTCTAATGGGATTCGGAGGAACACCTGAACACAGAGTTGCCGTGTTATGCGGAGAAGGAATTTGGAGATGGAAAGTTGCGATGTATCAGATGGAAGAATCGCACGAGGTCTTCAACAATTTCATTCAACAAAGCGCCCAATTCATTGGTGTGAAAGAGAACAAAGAGAAGTTCAGAATTCAACACAAAAAGAATTTCGCTGAAAATGAATTGGTCTTTTTCAATGCTGAATTGTACGACGAGAGTTTCATGCCTGTTTTGAATCAGCAAGTAACTCTAGAGTTGAAATATCCAGACAATTCAACACAATCGCTTCAATTCTCTCCTTCCAACACGGGCTATCAATTGAATGCTGGATTGCTACCACCTGGCGCGTATTCATACACTGCCAAGGCTTTCAACGGCACCACAGAGTTTACCAAGTCAGGCGGATTCAGCGTGAACAACATTTCAGTAGAGACGTCAAGAACAATTGCAGACTTCCAGTTGTTAGAACAATTGTCTTCCAGCACCAACGGAAAACGATTCAATGCAACAGCACTCGATGAGCTCGTGAACGAAATCAAAAGCAGAAAAGAAATCACGAGTGTTTCTTTCGAAGAGAAAAAAGTGAGAGAACTCATAGATTGGGCGCCTCTTTTAGTTGCACTTTTGTCGTTGCTCAGCATTGAGTGGTTCCTGAGGAAGTGGAACGGCAGCTACTAAAATGAAAGATAAAATTACGTTACGTATTGGAGGTGTTCCTGAACACTTCAACTTACCCTGGCAACTTGCGTTAGAGCAAGACGTTTTCAGTGCATTGAATATTCAAGTGTCTTGGACCTACTTCGCCGGAGGAACAGGCGTCATGACTGAAGCCCTTCAAGAAGGAGACCTCGATGTAGCGCTCATGCTAACGGAAGGATTTGTAAGCGCGTTTCATCGCGGACTTGATGCTCGTATTGTGAAAGTTTACACGAAGACACCGCTTACTTGGGGCATTTACGGTGGATACGAAGACACCCCGAAGATTACTTCAAGTCACACTAGAAAATACGCCATCTCTCGCAAAGGATCAGGATCTCATCTCATGGCTCGCATTCACGCGAAGCAGTTGGGCTTTCATCCGGCCGATGATCAGTATGTAGAAGTTGCGAATTTGCACAACGCGATTCAAAGCTTGAAAAACCGCGACACCGATTATTTCTATTGGGAAAAATACACCTCTATTCCTTCGGTTAAAAAAGGACACTTGTGCTTCTTAGACACCTTTCATGCACCGTGGTGTGGGTTCGTAGCGGTCGCGAACAACAACGCTATTTCACAAAAAAGTGAAGCCATTCAAAAAGTATTGCAATTGATGAACGACCGCTGTGAGGCCTTCATGAACGACAAGGAAAATATTTTCCGCGTTTCAAATCGATTTGAAATCTCAACCGCTGCTGCAACCGAATGGTTCAACACAACGGCTTATCAGAATAATTTCGAAATGAAAAAATCTGAACTCGATGCTGTTCACGAAGCACTGAACATAGAGGTACCTTCCAACTACTCCAACATGCTCGGTGAAAACATTATCTTCGTGGCATAATTTATCGGAGTGCACATTCAAGACAAGCAGACATATACTTACTTCCATTCACTCATTACGCTGAAGCAACTTCGTCGTATTTGGAAGTATGTGGTGGTGATTTTGACTCTCACTTTTTTCATTTCAGTATTTATCTATCGCCAATCCATTTTAGGTGGAATTGGTCATTTTCTCACAGTAGCTGAATCGAGCGCGGTTACCCCTTCCAACCAAACATTTTTTGTTTTAGGTGGAAACGGATACGAGCGGGGAAAAGGTGCTGCGCTGCTCGCGCAAGAATTTCCCTCTGCTCAATTTATTTGCACCGGCGCTGGCGACACCTTGAATGAAATGCGCGCCATGGGAATGAATCTGACATCGGCTCAACTGACGCGAAAATGTATGATTGAAACAGGTGTTGATTCACTCCGTGTTTTTGAATTGGGAGAAGCCACGAGCACTTATGAAGAGTCGGAAGAGATCTTGACTTATTGTATAAATCACAATTTGAAGGAAATTTCTGTGGTCAGCAGTGACTTTCATTTGCGCAGAATGAGCATGGTCTTCGGAGAGAAATTCCAAGAAAAAGGAATTCTTGTGCACTTCTTCGGCACTGAAACCAAGGACTTTAAGGCAGAGTCGTGGTGGACCTTTGAAGCTGGGCTCATTACCACCTTCAACGAATACATTAAAATCGTGTATTACGTGTTCAAATATTAATCGGGAACCCCGCGAATTATTGGTTATTTTTGACTTGAACTCTGAAATTACTCAATGAGCGAAGACCCATCAGATTACCACAACACAGGAGACCTTATCTCGCGTTTCGAGCAAATGATTCAGCAAAATGAATCATACTACTTCGATGTTGAACAACTCGAAGCGATCATCGACGGGTACCAAGCCAACCTGAGTTATCAGAA
>JBDLUS010000235.1:0-3280 GCA_039805165.1 Bacteroidota bacterium
TTTAAAAATGGGTAATCGATGTATCCTTGATCTCCGCCGCCATACATAGTAGCGCGATCGGGCTGATTTAATTCTGAATTTAATTCGAATCGTGAAGGTAAGTCGGGGTTAGCCAGGAACAACGTTCCAAAGGAAACCATTTTCGCAATGCCCTTTTCCAATTCGGCTTCGGCCGATTCACGCGTGTATCCGCAGTTCGCAATAACAGGATGAACACTCAATTTCCCAAAAGTATCAATACAATTCGAAGGGTATTGTGGAAACTGATCTTTCGGAAATGGAACATTCATCACATGCAAATACGCGAGAGGAAGTTTATTCAAATGCTCTATAAGATGCGTGAATTGCTCAATCGGATTTTCATGAGTGATGTTGTTGTAAGTGCTCGTTGGTGAAATGCGAATGGCAGCTTTGTCTTCGCCAATGGCTGAAACAATTTCATTCATTATTTCAAAGACGAAACGATTGCGATTTTCAAATGAGCCTCCGTATTCATCGGTTCGCTGATTAGCACTTTCTGCTAAGAATTGATTGGGCAAGTATCCGAAGGCAGCGTGAAGTTCAACCCCGTCGAACCCTGCTTCAATCGCGTTAATCGCAGCCTGCTTGTATTCAGCAATTATAGTTTTGATTTCATCAGCACTCAACTCGCGCGGAGTTTCGTAATCTTTTGGACCTTCCATGGTGAAATGCTGCTGTCCTTGAATAGCAATAGGCGAGGGGGCTACGGGTTGTTCGCCGTTCTTTACCAATGAATGTCCAACGCGTCCAGTATGCCACAACTGGGCATAGATGACTCCATTGTTTTCATGTACGGCTTGGGTTACTTTTTTCCAGGCTTCAATTTGAGATGCTGTGAAAAGTCCAGGTGTTTTCGGACTTCCCAATGCTTGTTGACTAATGTTAATGGCTTCAGAAATTATTAAACCAGCGCTCGCGCGTTGCTTGTAGTATTCTACTGTCGAGTCTGAAACTTCACCACTGAAGTTTGCGCGACTACGTGTCATTGGCGCCATGGCCATGCTGTTTTTTAGATTTAAAGATCCTATTTTTATAGGTTGAAGAAGTTTCATCGTTTACTCGTTTTCGTTAATTTGAATTCAAAATTATTACCTTCGTCTTTGAAATCAGTCAATACATAAATTATGTGTATAGACTAAAATTTTAGACCAATGGAAAAGACAGGTGTTAGAAAGACAAAAGACTTTGTTGCGGGCAATTGTCCGGTTGGATATACCATGAATATCATTGGAGGGAAGTGGAAGCCAAGCATCATTCACATGATTCGCACAGATAGAAACAGATACAGTTTATTGTTGAAGAATATTCCCGATATAAGTAAGCAAACCTTAACTAATCAGCTTCGAGAGATGGAAACCGATGGTCTATTGGAGCGAATTATATATGCTGAAATTCCACCTAGGGTGGAATATAAAATAACGCCATTCGGAAGTACGTTGTTACCCATCATCGATAGCATGTCGGCATGGGCTATGAAGCATATGCCTGAAGTAATGGCCGAATGCAAAGAGCATTTAGACAATAATTAGAATGTTTCGCGTTAACCTTTCGCAAATAATTTATTCAATGAAAAACGCATTTTTCCTTTTATCACTTTCACTTTTCTCTTTTGGAATTGTTTCCGCTCAAGAAGGGAAGCATCCCAAATACAAGATTTCACAATTTCAACTTTCATTTGGTGGAGATCGCTCGTTGGCGCCATTAAACATTAACCAGAATGAATTCAATGTGCTAGCCCCAGGAGCGCTTATGCCCGCGAATTCAATGCCATACACCACTCAGTTTGGTTGGGATGCACCGACACTAAATATGAATGTTGCTTTTCATCCGTTAAAGAAAAATGGATTAGAAGGAGAATACAACAAGAATAGAACTTTTCGTGCAGGGATATCCGCGCAGGGAATCAGCGCTTCCATTTACAATACTTCTAATTCTTTTACGACAAGAATAGATACGCTGGTGTCTTCAGCTAACGGAAGCATATACGGATTTGTAGATTCCATTCATCGCGATTTTACCTATAGCTCTTACATGGCCACTGCGGTGAAATTAGATTTCTCTTATTTGGCTTCGACCGATATTTCGAAGAGATTCTCATTTTATTCAGGAGTTGGATTGAACTTCGGAATCACGCTTGCACCGCGCACAGAGATTCACTTGCATTCTTGGGATTCAGAGCGAATAACAGATACCAACGACAATTATATTTCGAATCAGTCTGTGTACAATTCACTGAATGTTAATCGTCAGGTTTATCAGAATAAGATGGGCTACATGGCTGCGCTGTATGTTCCTATTGGTGTAGATTTTCGTTTAGGAAAGAAGAACGAAGTCATGAAAAAGATGCATTTGTTTTTCGAATTACGTCCGACTGTTTCGGTTCTGACTATTCCTGAAACAAAGACGTATGTTTATCCGAGTATGCAGAATTGTGTTGGTTTGAAGTTTGAATGGTGATGCTACGAAGTAGCGAATGTTACGAAGTAACGAATGTCCTGAGGACGAATGCCGGAGGCGAATGTTGCGTAGCAACTAATGTTACGGTGTAACGAATGTCCTGAGGACGAATGCCGATGGCGAATGTCTTCGACGATTGTTTTATAAATAAAGGGTGAGCTAGCAAGATGAATAAGGTTGAGATCTATGAAAGTTTGGTGAAGGTGATTCAGGAGCGAGGAGCAGAGATGCAAGTGGCTTGGAATGAATTAATGGAATCGAATAAGCAAGAGGGAAAGAGTTCTGCTGGAGATAAGCATGAGACTGCGGCGGCGCAGGTTCATCTGGAATTGGAGAAGATGGGAAAGCAGATGCAAGAGCACAACAGAAAAGTTGAAGAGGTCGAGCGTTTTCATCCTTCGAAAATTTCGTCTACCTCGGAAGTCCGCGCGGGATCATTGGTTGAAACAAACACCGGTTGGTTTTATGTCATTACCTCTCTCGGAAAACTCACTTCCCTATCAGGAGATTGTTTCGTCATTAGTGCTGCTTCTCCAATAGGGCAAGCACTGTTGGGAAAGAAAGAAGGTGAGACTTTCCGTTGGAATGGGAGAGGCGGCGAGGTGATTGGAGTGCTGTGATGGAGGATTGTCTATCTTACAATTGTTAGGTTGATTGTTTGAGACATTGATTGTTGCATCAGGTAGGCATGCATATAGTTTTCACGTCTACGTGCGTTAGCCAATTCCACCTCCGTTTGTTTCCGTTGAAGATTAAGTTCGTCTTGTTTCAATTGAGTCTTTAGTTCACTTTCACGTTGTTG
>JBDLUS010000236.1:0-4342 GCA_039805165.1 Bacteroidota bacterium
CTTGCGACCTTCTATCTGGCGGCAGAACAGGTCCGCCAGTGATCGTACGAAGGATTGGTATTTCATCGGTAATTGAACTCATGTTAGCATTGGAGAATCCTCCGAGGTGAAGGTTTAATGCGTTACCGTCTTTTTCTTTTCCTTCCAACTTAAACTGAATGTATCCGCTTTGCCAACTCCAATACATGCCGTTGGCAGGGTCTAACGCACAGCAATGAACGCCTGCAGCATTGGTAACAGAATCGACACCCAGAGTCAGTCGGATGTAGCTGGCTTTTTGGTTGTTGATTGGAATTGAAAAATTCAGAGAATTTCTATTCGAAAAATCGAGTAGACGGTAGGCAACGGAATCCTTGCCAATGACTTGTCTGTTAATGTCTAATATTTCAATATGCCCAACATAGCACTTCAGTAATTCAACATGAAGAAGAGAGTCTGCATAATCCAGCGGTGTCTTTTTAAAATTGAATTGAAATCTTCCTTCCAACTTAGAATTCATCTGCTCGAATTCAACAACGACAGGGAAGTGGTCCGAAAGAAGCGGTTCCGTGACATTGGTGTTTCCAACTTTGTAGGATGAGAATCCGAAGTTTTTCAATTTGTAAAAAACGTAATCGATACGCGGAGCCTGTGGATTCGCAGCGCGCTCGAAATGATTGAACGTTCCAACTTTTGAGTAAATGCCTATTCCGGCATCGGAGAATGCTGCACGAATTTTTTTCAAAGCAGGGTCTTCCGGCGTGCAGTTGAAATCTCCCATGAAGATTATATTCTGAATGGAAGAGAAGGCTTCTATTTCCTTTAAAATAAGTTTGGCACTTTCTTGTCTTGCGCGCACGCCCTCGTGATCCCAATGCGCGTTTACAACCAATAAAGTATCTGTCGTTTTTAGATCGAAGAGCAGGGCGAATGTCGCTATGCGCTCGCAGGCGGCATCCCAGCCTTTGCTCGGTTTGGTGGGTGTTTCCGACAACCAAACTGTTTTCGATTTAATCAATGAAAAGCGATTCGAGTTGAAATAAATAGGGGAGTACTCGCCTTTGGTTTCGCCATCTTCTCGGCCAACACCGACGCGCTTGTACAAAAGTTTTTTGTTTGTGATGTTGTAAAAAAACGTTTCAACTTCCAGAACCTCATTGTGCAAGACCTCTTGAAATCCGCAAATGTCGGGTTGTTCATTCACAAGAAAGTTCCGCACGTTTTCACTTCGATTCGGCCAACTGTTTACTCCGTCGTTCGGATTGTTGTAACGAATGTTGAAGGACAAAACTTTTAGTTTCGGAATTTGCCCATATGCTGAAGTACTCTGAAATGCAATCAGAACAAACAGAAAACTAATTTTTATGGAGCCAGCCAAGTATTTCATTGTCGTCAATGTTATAACCAGAACCGTTGTAAATGAGTGGAAGAGTTATTCTACTCGGCGCACCTGGACCTGGATTTTGTTGAATTATTTCAATGCTTTTGTTGCTGTTGTTCTTCACTACAATAGCCACGTGTCCGTATGGGTTCCATTCGTTTCCCTTCCAAACAATTAAATCATGTGTCTGAGGAATACCTTTTCCACCGTTTTTATATTGAATCAGATTTCGTTCTGTATTCAGTTGTCCGTCTTTGAATTTTGAATTATAGAAGTCTTTCGCATGTCCGTATGAATTCGGCATTTTGTGTTTGAAGTATTCGTAATAGTATCGCTTTACGAATTCAACGCATTGATATCTCAACCCAATGTTGTATCCATCAGCACTGACATTTCGAGTGCTCACATGCGAGACACTTCCGTTGTAATAGACTTTTACACCGTAGAATTCATCGACAACATCACCCACTTTATTTTGAGCAAAAAGGGTAGTGCTGAATAAAAGAATTGCTAAGACGAGCAGCGATCGATTCATGCATGCAAGGTAAAATAAAAAAAACCTCCCGAAGGAGGTTTTTATATGTTAGAGGGAAGAGGAATTATGCTCCTTCTTCTCCGTCCATTTTTTCTTTCAATGCAGCCAATGCACCTAAGTCACCAAGAGTTGATTTCTCAACTTGAGAGTTAACTTGCTTCACAGCTGAATTGTTATCTTCTTTCTTAGCACCTGATCCAGCACCTGAACGCTTAGGCTTAGCCTCAGCAGATGCAGTGATTTCTTCTGGCTTCCAAGTTTGTGTGTGAGACACAGCAATCTTACGTTGGTTCTTGTTGAACTCAAGAACGATGAAGTCAAGAGTTTCTTCAACTTTCGCTGTAGAACCATCTTCTTTCTTCATGTTTTTGTTCAAGCAGAATCCTTCTAGACCGTAAGGAAGAGCAACTACACAATGGTTACCTTCTTTCTTCACGATAGTACCTTGGTGCTTGGTTCCTTCAACGAATACAGTTTCGAACACATCCCATGGATTTTCTTCCACTTGTTTGTGACCTAAGCTGATTTTACGTCCTTCACGATCCAATTCCAAAACAACTACTTGCATATCATCTCCGATAGCGCAGAACTCACTTGGATGCTTGATCTTCTTAGACCAAGAAAGGTCAGAGATGTGAACAAGACCATCGATTCCGTCTGCTAATTCGCAGAAGATACCGAATGTAGTGAATGCACGAACTTTCGCAGTGTGCTTGCTTCCAACAGGGAAACGAGACTCAATTCCGTCCCATGGATCAGAAGTCAATTGCTTCAATCCAAGACTTAATTTACGCTCGTCTTTCTCCATGCTTAAGATAACAGCCTCAACTTCCTGTCCTACTTTCAAGAAATCTTGGGCAGAACGTAAGTGTGAACTCCAAGACATTTCAGAAACGTGAATCAATCCTTCTACACCAGGAGCAATCTCAACGAATGCACCGTAGTCTGCAAGAACAACCACTTTACCTGTAATCTTTTGTCCAACTTCCAAAGTATCTTGAATAGCATCCCATGGGTGAGCAGACAATTGTTTCAAGCCAAGAGCGATACGCTTCTTGTCATCATCGAAGTCAAGAATAACAACGTTGATCTTAGAATCCAATTGAACAATCTCTTCAGGATGAACAATACGTCCCCAAGAAAGGTCAGTAATGTGAATCAATCCATCTACGCCGCCAAGGTCAACGAATACACCGTAGCTTGTGATGTTTTTAACCACACCTTCCAATACTTGTCCTTTTTCAAGGCCAGACATGATTTGCTTCTTCTGTTCTTCCAACTCAGCTTCAATAAGAGCTTTGTGAGAAACAACAACGTTTTTGAATTCGTTGTTGATTTTAACAACTTTCAATTCCATGATTTTTCCAACGTAAACGTCGTAATCACGAATTGGTTTAACGTCGATTTGTGATCCAGGTAAGAACGCTTCGATACCGAATACGTCAACGATAAGTCCGCCTTTCGTGCGACACTTAACTTCACCTTTGATGATTTCGCCAGACTCAAGAGCTGCATTAACATTACCCCAAGCGCTGAACAAACGAGCAGTCTTGTGAGAAACGATTAATTGTCCGTTTTTGTCTTCTTGTAATTCAACATAAACAGGAACGCGATCACCAGCTTTAAGATCTGGATTGTAACGGAATTCAGTTACCGCAACAACACCTTCAGACTTGTAGCCGATGTTTATTACAACTTCTTTCTTTCCTACAGAAACAACAGTTCCTTCAATTACTGTTTTTTCAGCTATTGTAGACAACGTGTTTTCGTACAATGAATCGTAACGAGCACGATCTTCATTGCTGTATCCACCAGAAGCTTCGTAAGCTTCCCAGCTGAACTCGCCATTTTCATTCATGAAAGCAGCGTCGTCAGCAGTGCTGTACAACTCTAGTGGTTCTTCAGAAGCAACTTCTTCTTCTACAGATGCAGAAGCAGTAGCTTCAGTGTTTTCAGTTCCTTCGGTGGTTGGAACAGTGTTTTCAGCTTCTTCAGCTGGGTTTAATTCTTCTGCCATGGGGCATTTTTAATTTGTATTTCATTCGCCTTCGCACGCATGTGGAATGAAAGAGTTAGTTATTGTTCAGTGACTCAGCGTCTTATCACTGCCCAAAAAGGGACGCGAATATACGGATTTTTCTTGAATTTATACATAAGGACTAAACATAGTCGACAAAAAAGTGTTCTGATAAACAGTACGTCAGTTACGCATTCACGAAATCAAGTCTAAGTATGAAAGTTGGAATTCCATTAGAGTTATTGCCTAACGAGTCACGCGTTGCTGCAACTCCTAAAACAGTTGAAAGATTAATAAAGCAAGGCTTTGAAGTTGCTGTGCAATCCAATGCTGGAAATAGGTCTAATTTTCAAGACAGCGCTTACCAAAAAGCAGGGGCTACAATCGTTGTGAATAATACAGATATATACCAAGCGTCAGACATAGTTTT